>CAVICI010000030.1:0-23735 GCA_963640995.1 Dialister hominis
CAGCGGCCTCTTCCTTTCCCGCCAAGGGAAAGGCCAAACCGGGGCTCCGGCCCCTCTCTTCTCTTTTCTCGCACGCCATCAGGTCTGTTGCCGTGCCTCAGACCCCCAGATGCCCTCGACCGATAATCCCGACCTGCCGAGGCTGAATGGTTGCCGAACCCTGCTCAGAGGGGGCGTTAAAGAAGCCGAGAGATGGGGGGAATCCCCCATCTCTCAGAAAGAGAGTTTCAGCTGGTCGTACTTGTAGACCTTCTTCGGACAGGAGAACTGGCATCTGTAGCAGGCGGTTCCCAGGCAGTTCTTCGTCTTGACGACGATCTCGTTGCCGTCCGCCACGGTAAGGGCGTGCTCGGGGCATTCCTTCTCGCACACCTTGCATCCGACGCAGCCGTCCATGTGGCCGCGGAGCTCGGTCCCGATGTCGTGGAGGATGGTCAGGCCCTTCTCTCCGAGGTCGGGGATGTCGCGCTGCACCATGCGGTGGACAGTGGGTATCCCCTTGGGCTTCGGCAGCTCCTGGATGCCTGCCAGGGCGTTGTTCCTGTTGTACATCTCCATGGGCATCCCCTCGTCGCAGAGGGCCAGCTCCTGGGTGTAGATCTGCTCGAAGATTTTGTCCCCGGCGAACATGATGTGGTTCGCCCTGATGCCGTTGGCGATGTCCTGGAGTGTGTCCAGCAGCCCCGGGTCCCTCAGGATGTCCGTGGCCATGGCCAGCGATGTGTTCCCGTACTGGTAGATCGTCCCGCAGGACGGCGGCAGCAGCCCGATCTCGCGGGCCTTGATCGCATCCACATAGGTCCCGGAGGCTCCGGCCATGTACATGATGTCCAGGTCGCTGAACTTGATGCCCGCGTGCTCGAGGAGGGTGAAGTGCCCTGCCCTCATCGCTCCGATGGCCTTCAGCGCCTCGGCGATATCGTGGGAATCGACATAGACCCCGTCCTGGAGGTGGAGCTTGCCGTCCGATGTGTCCAGCTTCCCCTTCCTCCAGAGATGGTCGTCCATGGCGGCGGCCACGGCGGCGACCACACCTGTCCCGGTGATCCCCTTGGCTTTGCCGTGCATCGGCCCGTACTCCTCGATCAGCTCCAGCCCGAAATCGACCTTGTCCCCGTCCTTGGGGATGATGTCGTCGTCCAGGACCTTGCAGATCCATCTGAAGTCGTACTCCAGGTCGGAGATGGCCCCCGGCCCGGCCAGCATCCCGCAGCGGATGGACTGCCCCTCCATCGCCGGTCCCGCGGCGGCCGATCCGGTGTAGATGTCGTCGCCGACCTTCAGGGCCATCTCTGCGTTGGTCCCGTAATCCGTGACGAGGCAGTTCTCCTTCTGCTCGAGGAAGCCGCTCTTGTACATCATGGCCAGCGCATCGGCCCCGATCTCGTGCCTGATCGCAGGGGGCACCAGGAGCTCGCATCCGTCGCGGACGTTGAGCCCGGCATCGACTGCGGAGAAAACTCCCGCATCCCTCTTCTGCTCGACGATCCCCCTTGCCTTGTGGGCGTTCTCCCCGGCGAAGGCCAGGTCGTCCACGGGGATGTTCTGGAACATGGACAGCTGGATCGGGTTTCCGCAGATGCTCACCCTGTCGACCTGGTTCAGGTCGATGCCCATCCGGGCGATCAGCTTGTTGACGGTGTCCATTAGGATCCTGTGGGCCACGTCGGTGCTGAAGTTGATGCAGAACGTCAGGTGGTCCATGATGTTGGCACCGGGAAGGGGATGGCACTCGGTGACGACGGTGGAGATGATCTTCCCCGTTTCGAGCTCGACGGCGTGCCCTCTGGTCCCGCTGGTGCCTATGTCCAGCGAAATGCCGTAACTCATTCCTTTCCCTTCTTGAAACGGTCGAAGAAGGACTTCTTCTCCTTCTTCGCCTCCTTCTTGGCCCTCGCCGCCTCGCATTCCGCGCAGTGGCATTCGCCATCCTCGTGGTGGTGATGGCCGTGGCCCTCGTGGTCATGGCCGTGGCCCTCGTGGTCATGGCCGTGGTGGTGCTCATGCTCATGCCCGTGATCGTGGTGGTGATGGCCGTGTTCATGTTCATGCTCGTGGTCATGATGGTGGTCATGCCCGCAGGTGCACTCGACCTTCTCGTCCAGCTCGTAGTCCAGGCCGGTGTCGTCCACGGCATGGTACATCCTGTGCTTGAGCTCGTGCTCGTCCACGTCGAGGACGGCGCACATGAAGTCGAAGTTGACCTTCTCGCAGGGCTCCAGGGTGCCGTGGTGCTCGACGCCGTTCTCCAGGTCGGTGAGGTTCAGGGTGATCCCCTTGCCCTCGTCGTCGACGATGGCGGCCTTGATGTGGCCCAGGAGGCATCCGGACTCGTCGGTGACCCATTGCCCCACCTGGAGCAGGGCCTTGGCGAATCTGGCCTCCGCATCCGCGTTGAAGCATGTGATGGTCCCTTTCAGCCCTACGGCGCAGCCGCCGGCCTGCTCGATGGAGGTCGGCTCGTGCTCATGGTCGTGATCGTGGTGGTGCTCTTGCTCGCTCATCTCATCATCTCGTACAGCTTGTCGATGTTCTCGTCGGTCTTGGCGGAGATCGCCATGACGGGCTTCTGGGGGTACTCGGACTTGAGCCACCCTTCCACCTCCTCGATCTGGCCCGGCTTGGCCAGGTCCTTCTTGTTGATCAGGATGAAGTCGGCCTGTGACATCTGCATCTTGAAGAACTGCTCCTTCTTCTTGATCAGGTCCTCGAACCTCTGGACGTCGGCGACGCCGATGATGTAGGTGGCCTCGTCGTCGATCATGGACACGCGGACCAGGTCCTTCACCTTGTGGGGAAGGGCGAGGCCGGTGGGCTCTATGATGATGATGTCGGGGTCGATGTCCCTCTTGATGTTCTTCAGCGCGGACTGCAGGGTCCCGGACAGGGAGCAGCAGATGCATCCGTCGGGGAGCTCCACGGCGTCGTAGCCTTCCGCTTTCAGGGTGGCCCCGTCGACGCCTATGGATCCGGACTCGTTGACGACGAGTGCGGTCTTGAGCCCGCGTTTCGTGTACATGGAGGCGATTTTCATGAGCAGAGTGGTCTTCCCGCTTCCGAGGAATCCGCCCAGAATGTAAACATACATGGTTCATTCGATGATGGTACTCCGATATAAGCTTGATTGGAAATGCGCCGAAATTCATAGGCGTTGAGGGGGAGCTGGCCCTGCATCACTGAGCCGCTTTTCATAATACAGTATATTAGGATGATGTGGGAGCGCCCGGCCCGGCCTCCGATGCCAGTACGCTGATGCCGGCAATATATTGGATGCTCCATGCATCCAACAATCTCGCCGCCGGCGGCAGTTCAACATCGCGTATGTTGGATGCAATGGATTATCCTAATTATGATAATTTTCTGAAAAGTTTCCTTTTTATGATAACCAACGGTTTCTTTAAATACAAAGGCAGGAAAACCGTGTTCAGTATTTAAGCAACCGAATTTTTTTATTGACGCTGTTGCCATTTTTATGAACAACCATATATAAACATTATCATCTGCTATATAAACCCTGGATGTAACAACCATCCGTCTAAGTGCTATATATACAATCCTCGGCGATGTTGATTTTGCAGGAAACGGGGAGCAACCGGATCCTGCGGAAAAGGAGGAAAATAGATGATTGACTACAAAGGAGTGGATTTCAGCAAGATCCTCAGGCGTTACGACGTCGAGGCTCAGAACGAGACCAGCCCCGAGACTGTTGCCAAGAAGATGCTGCCGTCCGATCCCGTCCTCAAGAAGGTCGCCGAGACGGTCCTGTACATGAAGTTCAAGGAAGTCGGCCCCGCCACCGCTGAGGCCCTCAAGACTCACAAGGCCCTTGACATCATCAACAACGGGCTCGTCGTCGGGATGGAGTGCGTCGCGAAACTGTACGCGGAGCACATCTACTACCTGCCCGAGATCATGATGGCCGCCAAGACCATGGAGATCGGAATCGCCCTCGCCGAGAAGCAGATCCCCGGCGGAAGGGAGACCAAAGGAACCATCGTCATGCACGCAGCCGAGGGAGACCCCCACGACATCGGAAAGAACATCGCCGCCGTCATGCTCAGGTCCTCCGGGTACACCGTCATCGACATGGGCAAGGACGTCGCAGTCTCTGACGTCGTGGCCGAAGTCGAGAAAGTCAAGCCCCTCATGGTCACCGGAACCGCTCTGATGACCACCACCATGACTGCATTCCCCAGGGCCGCCGAGCAGCTCGTCAAGGACGGAGTCAACATCCCGTTCATGGCCGCAGGCGGTGCAGTGAACAGGGACTTCGCGGAGTCTTTCGACCTCGGAATCTACTCCGAGAAAGCGCCCCAGACTCCTCCGATCGCCGACAAGGTCCTTGCCGGATACGACTGGAAGAGAGTAAGGGAAGAGTGGGACAACATAGTAGGAGGTGCTTGAAATGGCAGCAACCAGATACACAAAGATGGCGTACAGCAGCGCAGACGAGATGGTCTTCGGGACCGCGAAACAGCCCGTGTCCTACGGGTTCGGCATCAAAGTCGGAGCCGGAAGGGTCATCCCCGAGCTGAACTACGCCCCCAGGCCCGGAAAGGAGAAGGATCCCGAGTCCCTCAGGAAGGAGTACGTGGACTACATCTCCAAAGATGTGCTGACCAGGGCCGTCACCGTCGGATTCCCCGACGTCCAGCTCGAGACCGAGTGGGTCTCCCAGATGGGTAACCCCAAGATGTCCACCCCCGTCGTCGAGGGCCAGAAAGCGATCTGCGAGAAGTTCCACGAGGAATACGGCGTCAACTGCGCCGTCAGGCAGACCATCCCCGACCAGCGCGAGGCAGAAGAAGGATACAGGCTCGGAATGGGCGGAAAGCACGCCTACCCCGAGGCGCTCTTCGGATGCGCGGAGATCGCCTGCGAGAACGGCGCCGACGTCCTGTCCTGCGAGACCCTCGGCGGAAAAGAGCTCGCCGACTACGCCGTCACCAACGGAGACATCACCGCCTTCCTGTTCGGAGTCGGATACCTCGGATCCATCGACATGGAGTTCGTCTGGTCCCAGTTCGTCGATATCGCCAAGAAGAACAAGTGCATCGCTGGAGGAGACACGAACTGCTCCGGAGCGAACACCTCGATGTTCATGGCAGGCGGATACCTGGACAACGATGTCCAGAGGACCTTCTCTGCAGTCACCAGGGCCATCTCGGCAGCGAGGACACTCGTCGCCTGGGAAGCCGGAGCATCCGGACCCGACAAGGACTGCGGATACGAGGGAGTCATCTGCAAATCCGTCGCCGGAAAGCCCACCGCTCAGGAGGGAAAGAACTGCCAGTGCGCCCACTGCGACCTGCAGGGGAACCTGATCGCCCAGTGCTGCGACCTGTGGTCCAACGAGTCCGTCGAGTACCACCCCGAGTTCGGAGGAACTTCCGTCCAGTGCTGGCTCGGATCCCTCGGATACGAGGTCTCTCTGATGAACACGGCCATCCAGACCGGCTACGAGAAGACCCTCAGGGACCTGTACATGATCTCCGACAGGGCACGCGGGCCCGAGGGATACATCCTCGCCTACGACAACGCCTACAAGATTGGAAAGGCCATCGCGGACAACGGGAACGACCTGTACCTCAGGTCCAAGGCCGCCGCCCTGACTGCAGCCAACATCATCAAGGACGGGTACAACGCGAAGGAGCTCCAGCTGACCAACAAGCAGTTCGAGGTCCTCGGCGGTATCATCAAGGACCTTGAGGCGCTGCCCGACAACTCGGACAAGTTCTACGAGTACTGCGACAAGAAGTACTCGGAGCTCGTGCCCCTGTACAACAAGAAGAACTACGGCCTCTGAGCCCGGTTCCGATCGAAACCTTTCAAGGCAGGGGGGTCTCCCCCGAGCCCCCTGCCCAATTCATTTCTAATACCTCTGTCTCCCGGGCCGGTGCCTGCCGGTCCCGGCCCCCTTGCCATCCTCTCGGCTTCTGCCCGGCGGATGGGCGGATCTTCATGCTGCGTCCTCCGGGAAGGTCCTCAGCATGGATGTTTCTGTTCATCCGCATCCTGGTTGCACAATCCGGCGGAAATGCAGATAACTGTATCAAACGGCTGAAAATGCCGAGTGAATTTTTAAATAGAGGAGACTGAAGCAGGCTTATGATTGCCCCAATCTGTACATTGTTGCATGAATCCATGTTGGATGAATGATTTTACGAAATTGGATAGTTATATATAGAGCTGGATGAAGGACATGAATTGGATGGGTTGTAGATTTTTTCTTTAAATACTATTTCGGTGAAATGTATGGATATATCAAACATCCATCGAATCCGCTAAATACCCCCTTGATTTTACGAAAGATTGTGAGGGACATAGGGCCCTTGCAGAGGAGATAGAATGCTTAGTTGCGAAGGTGCAGACTTTTCAAAAGTACTGAAGCGCTACGACATCGACCTTCAGGTCGAGATGACCCCCCAGGAGATGGCTGCGAAGCTGCTCCCCACCGACCCTGTTTTCCACAAGGTCGCAGAGGAAGTCATGTACATGAGGTTCAAGACCGTTGGACCCGTCGTCGCGCAGGCGATCAAGGAGAGGCCCCCGCTCGATGTCATCAACAACGGGCTCGTTGCCGGAATGGAGATCGTCGCCAAACTGTACGCAGAGCACGTTTACTACCTGCCCGAGATCATGATGGCCGCCAAGACCATGGAGATCGGAATCGCTCTCGCCGAGAAGCAGGTCCCCGGAGGAAGGGAGTCCAAGGGAACCGTCGTCATGCACGCGGCCGAGGGAGACCCCCACGACATCGGAAAGAACATCGCTGCCGTCATGATGAGGTCCTCCGGATACGACGTCATCGACATGGGCCGTGATGTGCCCGTCGTCGACGCTGTCGCCAAGTGCGTCGAGGTCAAGCCCCTGTTCATTTCCGGTACCGCTCTGATGACCACCACCATGACCGCTTTCCCTGCAGTCGCCAAGGGCCTCCAAGAGAACGGGCTCAACATCCCCATGATGGGATGCGGCGGTGCGGTCAACAGGGAGTTCGCGAACTCCTACGACCTCGGAATCTACTCCGAGAAGGCGCCTCAGACCCCCATCATCGCCCAGAAGATCCTCGAGGGATACGACTGGAAGAGAATAAGGGAAGAGTGGGACAACATCGTTGGAGAGTGATTCGAATGGCAGTTACAAGATACACGAAAATGGCGTACGACTGTGCCGATGACATGGTCTTCGGAAAGGCAAAGGAGCCCGTCTCCTACGGATTCGGACTGAAGCTCGGAGCAGGACAGGTCGTCCCCGAGATCAACTACGCCCCCAGGCCCGGAACCGAGAAAGACGCCGAGAGGCTCAGAAAGGAGTACGTCGACTACATCTCCAAGGACATCCTGAACAGGGCCGTCACCGCCGGGTTCCCCGCAGTGCAGCTCGAGACCGAGTGGGTCTCCCAGATGAACCAGGCCGCCCTCTCCGGACCCGTCGTCGCCGGACAGAAGGCCATCTGCGAGAAGTACCACGAGGAGTACGGAGTCAACTGCGCCGTCAGGCAGACCATCCCCGACCAGCGTGAGGCCGAAGAGGGCCTCAGGACCGGAATGAGCGGTGCCCACGCCTACCCCGAGAAGCTCTTCGAGTGCGCCGAGATCGCCTGCGAGAACGGCGGAGACAACCTCTCCTGCGAGTCCGTCGGAGGAAAAGAGTTCGCCGACTACGCCGTCACCAACGGAGACATCGTCGCCTTCCTGTTCGGAGTCGGATACCTCGGATCCATCGACATGACCTACATCTGGCAGGAGTTCGCCAACATCGCCAAGAAGCACAAGGCCGTTGCCGGCGGAGACACGAACTGCTCCGGAGCCAACGTTTCCATGTTCATGGCCGGCGGGTTCCTGGACAACGATGTCCAGAAGACCTTCTCCGCTGTCACCAGGTGCATCTCCGCAGCCAGGACCCTGGCTGCCTGGGAGTCCGGTGCAGTCGGGCCCGACAAGGACTGCGGATACGAGGGAGTCATCTGCAAAGCCGTCGCCGGAAGGCCCACCGCTCAGGAGGGAAAGAACTGCCAGTGCGCCCACTGCGACCTGCAGGGTAACCTGATCGCCCAGTGCTGCGACCTGTGGTCCAACGAGTCCGTCGAGTACCACCCCGAGTTCGGCGGTACCTCTGTCCAGTGCTGGTTCGGATCCATCGCCTACGAGTCCGCTCTGATGAACACCGCGATCCAGCTCCACCAGGAGAAGACCCTCAGGGACCTGTACATGTACACCGACAGGACCAGGGGGCCCGAGGGATACGTCCTCGCCTACGACCACGCATACATGGTCGGAAAGGCCATCGCCGAGAACGGGAACGACCTGTACCTCAGGGCCAAGGCCGCCGGACTGACCGGAGCCAAGATCGTCCTCCAGGGATACGAGAGCAAAGAGCTCGGACTGACCAACAAGCAGCTCGAGACCCTCCAGGACATCATCAAGAAGCTCGAGGCCCTCCCCGACGACACGGACAAGTTCTACGAGTACTGTGTCAAGGAGTTCAAGGACTCCGTCCCCCTGTACAACCCCAAGAGCTACGACCTCTGAAGGCTGTCCGAGAGACGCTGAACCCGGGCGGTCCACTCTGTCCCGCCCGGGAAACCTTTTCCTTCTTCCTTCTTCCCGATTATGAATGCCGACTCTCCGTCCGGGGCAATCTTTATAGCCAGCAACATCAGTCCAACGATGCTATGACAACACTTCTGGCATACGACGGCGCACAGAGCAGCGAACGTGCTCTGGAATACGCTATCAGATATGCCGTCAACTTCAACGAGCCGCTCTACGTTCTCACAGTCGTGACCAAGGAGCAGATGGATCCGGAAGACCCCGATCCGGCTGTCCGCGAGTACATGGAGGCCGCTCAGAAGAAGGCGTCCGCCCAAGGGGTGCAGGTTCACTCGCTGATCGAGGTCGGGAAGCCCGACGAGACCGTCATCGACGTGGCCAACAGGTTCTACTGCGAGACCATCATCGTGGGGAGGTCCAACAGGTCCTCCCTGGACAGGCTCTTCCTGGGAAGCGTCTCGGACCACGTGATCAAGAACGCCGAGTGCACCGTGATCCTGGTGTCGGAGGAGCGTTCCGCCGGTTCCGATTACAGCGTCTCGCACTGATCCCGGGCGCCCAGATCCGTCAGACAGCCGCCTGCCCGATGCCGGAGACGCGTCCGAAGGAATTATCTCATTGTTGGAATAATCCCATATCATGGACGATAGGCTGATGGAGATATTCGTCGACCCGCGCATGAGCCGGATCCTCCTCGACACGGTCAGGGCCAAGCGCATCACCGTCAAGGAGCTCTGCGACCGGAATCCGGACGTTCCCCGCTCCACGATGTACCGTCTCCTGACGAAGATGGAGAGGTCGGGCCTGCTGGAGGTCGTCGACTACAGGCAGAAACGCGGCACGGTGGAGAAGACGTATGCGCTCCGCCAGGGAGCGCTGCCGGGCGCGGACGGCGTCCCGAATGCGGACATCACATACCCCGAGATGGCCGATATGTTCCTGGTGTTCTGCATCGAGTTCGCCAACAGGTTCAGGGCCCACGCGGAGAGCAATCCCGGGAAGGTCGGGATCGACGAGGCTCTGGGCTACTGGACCGCCCCTGTCTGCGGGACGGACAGGGAGATCAGGAAGCTCACGGAGGACATCGGCCGTCTGGTGGTCGGTTTCGAATCCAGGGATACGGAGGGGGAGAGGAAGCTCCACTCTCTGGGAGTCATCCTCTCGCCTCCGTCGGAAGAGCCGTCAGAGCAGCATCGAGGCCGCTCTTTCCATCGAACGCGGGTCGCGGGAGGAGATCAGCACCTTGGCCTTCCTGCCTTTTATGCCGATCTCCACGCCCCCTTTGTTCCCGGGCGCGATGTAGCCGGTCCCGCGGAACCACAGCCTGATCCCCCATCCGCCATACTCGCGCAGAGCATCGATCCTGTCGCGGACTTCGATGCTCTCGATGTCTTCTTTCATGATGCAGCGGGTCCCGATCGTCTTTATGCGGATCTCCTGGTCGGTCACCGTCACATCCAGCCTCAGGAACAGGGCCAGCAGGTCGATGGCGATCATGACTGCGGTCACTACGCAGATGCCGACGGAGTCTGTTCCGCGCCCGAGGTCGATGGCTCCGCGGTAGGACAGGATGGCGATGATCTCGATAACGAGCATCATAAGCGTGATTGCGGCTACGCCGACGGGCTGCAGCATGCGCTGGGTTTCGTGGTAGAGTGTCGTGCTCATGCCCGACGCGAATCCGCGCTGTATAATAACCTGCCGATTGAAGACCGACGCTTCGCTGGAAATGGGATTATTCTCATTCCGACCAGCCGCCCGGCAGCAGCGAGGGCCCTGAACGGCAGTCTTCGGTGCTGTCATCTATCTGCATCTATCGGATTGAAAACATTGCACATATCGGATTATATTTAAACGTTTAAATATATCATCCAGGCATGGGAACTGAGGAGACCTACAGGCCACGCATCATCGACCCCATCCTTGAACGGAAGCTCAGGGGCAAGGGGGCAGTCGTCATAGAGGGCCCGAGGGGATGCGGCAAGACCGCTGCCGCAGCTCGGCTGTCGCACAGCATCCTGTCCGTGGACGATCCGGATTCCGTCAAGGCCAATGTCCTGATGTCTGAGATCGATACGGAGCGGCTCCTCGAAGGGGAGCAGCCCAGGCTCTTGGACGAATGGCAGGCTGCGCCTTTGCTGTGGGATGCAGTGAGGCATCATGTAGACGATCGGAAAGGCCAAGGCCAGTTCATCCTGACAAGCTCTTCGCCGCCGGCCGATCCTGCGAAAACGCACCATTCCGGGACAGGCAGGTTCGCATGGGTACGCATGCGCCCGATGTCCCTGTACGAATCGGGCGACTCCACCGGCGAGGTGAGCCTCGGCTCGCTTTTCGGATCTACCAACATTTCAGGCAGCTCGGACATCGAACCGGAAAGGCTGGCATTCCTCATCTGCAGGGGCGGATGGCCAGGAGCCCTGGGCCTCGACGGCGGGGCTGCGCTGGAATGGCCCCGCGCCTACGTCGATGAGCTCATCGGAACCGGCATGTCCCGTGCCGACGGCAGGTACAGGGATCCTCGGAAGGTCAGGGCATTGATGTGCTCGTATGCCCGGAACCAAGGATCTCAGATCTCTCAATCCGCGATGTCCGATGACATCTCGTCCCGCGGATCCAGCGTCTCCGAGGAGACGGTGTCGGAGTACCTGCATGCCCTCAGGAGCATGCACATCGCAGATGATGTCGGAGCATGGGCCCCTCGCCTCCGTTCGAAGGCCAGGGTGCGCACGTCGGACACCAGGTACTTCGCCGACCCCTCCATCGCGGCCGCATTGCTGGGGGCAGGCCCGGAGGACCTCCTGAAGGACCCGGAGCTGCTGACGTCCCTCTTTGAATCGCTGGCCATAAGGGACCTCGGGGTATACTCGGAGGCTCTCGACGGCGAGGTCTGCCACTACAAAGACAGCCTCGGCAGCGAATGCGATGCCGTCATCCGCCTCAGGAACGGGAAGTACGCGCTGATCGATGTGAAGCTGGGTGGACCGACCCTCGTCGAGGAGGGCGCCGCGGCCCTGAAGAAGGTGCTGGGGAAGATAGACACCGACAAAATGGGAGAGCCTTCCTTCATGGCCGTGATCACAGGCACCGGGCCTTACGCCTACAGGCGCAAAGACGGGATCTATCTCATCCCCATCGGGGCGCTGAAGGACTGACTCCGCTTCAGCCATCCCCGCGGTCTGACGCACCTTTTATATGACGTGATGATTAAGCGACGGTCAAGGAGCCAAGCTCATGACCGAAGTCGGACCGTGCACCAAGACCATCGCCACGAAAGAGGGCGAGATCACGATTTACAGCCTCCGCGAGCTGGAGGCCAAGGGTATCGTCAAGGACCTTTCCAAGATCCCCTATTCCGTCAAGATTCTGATCGAAGGGATGCTCCGTCAGCGCGACGGATCCGTCATCACCGACGAGGACGTGAAGACCGCGGCCTCGTGGAACCCCAAGGAGAACACGGACCGCGACATCCCGTGGATCCCCGCCAGGGTCCTGCTCCAGGACCTCACCGGCGGAGCCGTCATCACCGACCTGGCGTCCATGAGGAACGCCGTCGCCTCCATGGGGAAGGACCCTGAGCTCATCAACCCCCTCATGCCCGTGGACCTTGTCATCGACCACTCCGTCAACACGGACTACGCCGGCCGCGACGACGCCCAGGCTCTGAACGAGAAGCTGGACTTCGAGAGGAACAAGGAGAGGTACCAGCTCTTCAAGTGGGCCCAGAAGTCCCTCAGGAACTTCCGCGCCGTGCCTCCCGGGAACGGGATCTGCCACCAGGTCAACCTGGAGTACCTGTCCCCCCTGGTCCACGTGAAGGACAGAGACGGGAAGAAGGTCGCATACCCGGACTCCTGCTTCGGGACCGACTCCCACACCACCCAGATCGACGGGCTCGGAGTCCTCGGATGGGGAGTCGGAGGGATCGAGGCCGAGGCCGCCATGGTCGGCCAGCCCAGCTACATGAAGCTCCCCGACGTCATCGGGTTCAGGCTCACAGGCAAGCTAAGAGAGGGCGTCACCGCCACCGACCTCGTCCTGACCGTTGTCAGCATGCTCAGGAAGAAGGGCGTCGTCGGGAAGTTCGTCGAGTACTACGGCCCCGGATACAGGGAGCTGTCTCTGGCGGACAGGGCCACCCTGGCCAACATGGGCCCCGAGTACGGCGCCACCACCGGGTTCTGCCCTGTGGACGAGAAGACTGTCGAGTACCTCCGCCTGTCCGGAAGGGCCGAGGACCACATCGACACAATCGAGAAGTACTGCAAGGAGCAGGGCCTGTGGTACGGGTCCGACCCCGAGTACACCGACACCCTGGAGTTGGACCTGTCCACTGTCGTCCCCTGCCTGGCCGGCCACAAGAGGCCCCAGGACCTCATCCCCATGAGCGAGATGAAGGCAAAGTTCGCCGAATCGCTGAAGGCCCTCGGCGTCGAGGAGCAGAGGAAGCCCGTCGCCGGGCAGCTGGGAGACGGATCTCTCGTCATCGCTTCCATCACTTCGTGCACCAACACCGCCAACCCCTCGGTCATGATCGCCGCGGGGCTGGTCGCGAAGAAAGCCGCGGACCTCGGGCTCAGGCCCAAGGACTATGTCAAGACGTCCCTGGCCCCCGGGTCCAAAGTGGTCACAGACTACCTGCGCGACTCCGGCCTTCTCGTCTACCTGGAGAAGCTGGGATTCCAGGTCTGCGGATACGGGTGCATGACCTGCATCGGCAATTCCGGGCCTCTTTCCGACGAGGTGTCCAACGCGATCAGGGCCAACGACCTTGCTGTGACCGCCATGGCATCGAGCAACAGGAACTTCGAGGGGAGGATCCACCCCCTGGTGAAGGCCAACTACCTCGCATCCCCGCCTCTGGTCGTGGCCTACGCCATCGCCGGGCGCGTGGACATCGACCTGGACAAGGAGCCCCTGGCCGTGGCGTCCGACGGGAAGGAGGTGTTCCTGAAGGACATCTGGCCCTCCGATGCGGAGATCGCCAAGCTCACCGAGCAGTACGTCACCCGCCAGACCTTCATGGACGAGTACAGCAATATCTTCAAGGGATCCAAGGCCTGGGAGGACATCAGGTGCTCCGACACCGCCCTCTTCGACTGGGACGAGGATTCCACCTACATCCGCAACCCTCCGTTCTTCGACGAGATCTACGAGGAGCCGGAGATCAAGAGCATCAGCAGGGCCAGGTGCCTCGCCAAGCTCGGAGACTCCATCACCACCGACCACATCTCCCCCGCAGGGGCGTTCGGCAAGGATACCGACGCGGGCAGGTACCTGATGGCCAAGGGCGTGGAGCCCAAGGACTTCAACTCCTACGGGTCCCGCAGGGCCAACCACGAGGTCATGGTGAGGGGGACCTTCGCCAACGTCAGGCTCAGGAACATCCTGGTCCCCGGAAGCGAGGGCAGCTGCTCCGTGTACTATCCGGACGGCACCGTCGCCACGATATTCGAGACCTCCCGCAGGTACGAGGAGGACAGGACCCCGCTCGTCATCCTGGCAGGCAAGGAGTACGGCACAGGGTCCAGCAGGGACTGGGCGGCCAAAGGGCCTCTCCTCCTGGGAGTCAGGGCCGTCATCGCGGAGTCCTTCGAGAGGATCCACAGGTCCAACCTCGTCGGGATGGGCATCGTTCCGCTCCAGTACCTCCCCGGCCAGAACGCCGAGACCCTCGGCCTGAACGGGACCGAGACCTTCGACATCGACCTGTCAGACCTGGAGCCCAAGGGCGCCGTCAGGGTCGTTGCTTACAGGGACGGCCGCAAGCTGGAGTTCGACACCCTCTGCAGGGTGGACGTCCCGGCAGAAGTGGATTATATCGCCAACGGCGGGATCCTGCAGTACGTCCTGAGAAGGATGATGTCAGAGTGAAACAGGCGGGAGGGGCCTCCGGGCCTCTCTCCGGCTTTCTTTTGTCAGGCCCGCGGCCGCTGTCGCCGGTCAAGAAGGGCCTCGCCCGATCCGCATCCGAGGAAGTCCTCCAGCAGGACGCATCTTATCCCGTCAATGTCCGCGTCCAGAGGGGACCGTTCCATGACGACGACCTGCTTCGGATGGTTGTCGGGGATGCAGCGGAGGTTCCCGAACTCCCTGTCTATGGCTTTCTCGTCCGAGAGGCGCGTAGCAGCCTGGATGTACGAGGTCTCGTTCCCTCTTCTGCAGACGAAGTCGACCTCCTTTCCGGAGAAGTCGCCGATCCATACGCTGTATCCTCTGGCCCTCATCTCCAGATAGAGGATGTTCTCGATGTAGCCCTGTATGTCCTCTAGCCTGAACCCGCAGACGGCGTTCTTCAGGCCGATGTCCGCCAGGTAGTACTTGTACGAGGACGTGAGGATCCTCTTTCCCTTCACGTCGTATGTCTCCGCCTTGTAGATCAGGCAGGCCGATTCCAGATGGTCCACGTATTCGTACACCAGGTCCTTGGACGCCTTGCGGCCTTCCGCCAGCAGGGCGTTGTAGATGTTATGTACAGATGTCCTGTTCCCGATGTTGTCGCAGAAGTACCTGAATATCCTGCGGAGGAGGTCGGGCCTTCTGATGTCGTAGCGCGCGACGATGTCGCGCATCATTATGGAGTTCAGGATGTCGCTCACTTCCGACACCGCATCTGATTCCTCGTAGCGGTTCCTCCATACCGAAGGGAACCCTCCCACGCGGAGGAGCCTGGGGAGCACTTCCGTCCCGGCGTCCTGGTATGCTTCGGAGAACATGCAGCATTCGGAATACGTGAGCGTGAAGCTGTCGAGGAGGCTGCATCTCCCGGTCAGCATGCTGGCGAGCTCGCCCGACAGCAGCTTGGAGTTGGATCCGGCGATGTAGATGTCGCAGCCGCCCTCGGCCACAAGGGACCTGACCACCTCGTGCCACTTCTCTATGTCCTGGACCTCGTCGATGGCTATGATTTCGATGCCCTGTGCGACCGAGTCGCGTATGTGCCTGTAGACGACGTCTGGATCCCGGAACCTGCGGTTCTCCCACAGCTCCATGTCTATGCGGAGGATGCGGCCGTCGACGATCCTGTCCAGCTCCTTCAGCATCGTGGACTTGCCCGACCTCCTCACCCCGGTTATTATCTTCGCGTTGCCGTTCTTCGCGAAGGGCTTCAAGCGGTTCAGGTACATCGGGCGCTCGACATAGCTCATGTTTCTGATATATACGGAAAGATGATATAAAGATTGGGAATATTTCTGTTGTATAAGGAAAAATTCATTTGAAATCAGAGATATGTCGGTCATATCAGGAAACATATTCCGAATCCTGCACGCCCCGATAACCTTAAATCGACCTTGCCTTAAACCGCCCTGGAAGTGCTAGGTTTGGTCGGAACTCTCGAGTCCGCGTTTCTGACGATGCTGTTCCTGCCCGCGCTATTAGGCGTGGCTGCAGGACTGTCCGGTCGCACCGGACGCGCCCCGGGCGTTCTATGCTCCATATCCTGCATAGCTGGAGTGCTCTGCTATCCTGTCTGGATGCAGCAGGGCGACTTCTCGTATTCCCTGCCGGTCGGGTCCTATCTCGGAAGCTATTCCGTCCTCTTCGACCAGATCGGATCGCTGTTCATCACGTTCTCGTCGGCTGTGTTCCTGATGATCGTGACCCACATGTCCCATTCCGGGCACGGGTACACGTCCAGGTACAACGCCCTGGTGTCCGCGTTGTTCCTATCGGTGGTCCTGTGCATGTGCGCGGACACCGCGATCCTGCTGCTGATGGCCTGGGAGTGCGTCTCCATGGTGACGTTCCTGCTCGCCTACGATCCCAAGGACGAGGGGGCCCGCTGGAGGTTCTTCGCGATAACCCATATTGGGGGGCTGATCCTCATGGCCGCTTATGCGTACATGTGGATCCTGTCCGGGACGGACGTCCTGCACGAGTGGACCGGGATCGGGGCGACGATGGGCTCCGTCGCATGCATCGCGCTGGGGATCTGCCTGTTCATGGGCTTCGGCACCAAGCTCGGGACCGTCCCGTTCCATGCGTGGATGCCCGACGTGTACGCCGATTCCCCTACGCACACCACCGCCCTTCTGACGACCGTGTGCTCCAACGCCGCCATCCTGATGCTGTTCAGGGCGGTGTTCTGCTATCTCGGAGCGGAGCAGATGATGGCCGTGGGGGCGTTCATGTGCATAATGGCCGTCGTATCCGCCCTCTGGGGCGCCATGGAGTCCATGGTCCAGACCGAGCCCAAGCGCATATTGTCGTATTCCAGCCAGGAGAACATGGCCCTGGTGGTCATGTGCTTCTCGATGGGGATATTGTTCTCGGACGAGAACCGGGGCATCATGTCCCTCGTCATCGTCGCGGGCCTGCTCCACACGCTGAACCATTCCGTGTTCAAATCCCTGATGATGCTCGCCGTGGATTCTGTGGAGGATGTCACCGGCGAGCGCAAGATAGACCGCCTGGGCGGATTGGGGCGCTCCCTGCCGGGCCTGTCCGCCGTAGCTTTCGTAGGGGTCGCATCCCTGGCGGCCATCCCCCCGATGAACGGGTTCGTCAGCGAGTGGCTGATGCTCCAGTCCCTCATCGGCACGGATGCCGTGTTCTCCGACCTCAGGGTGGCCATGCCCCTGCTCATCGCCATGATGGGCCTGTGCGGGATGATAGTCGCCACCTCCTACGCCAGGCTGTACGGGTTCATGTTCCTGGGGCGCCCCCGGTCCCCCGGCGCAGAGAAGCCCCGTCCGCTCAGGAAGGGGTCCATCGGCCCGCTGGCCGTGCTGGCGCTGCTCTGCATCGCCATGGGCATGCTCGCCTTCCCTCTCACGGACGCGCTGTTCGACGGAGCCGCTTCGGCTTCCGCGGTCACCGATCCCTACAGGAACGCGCTGTCCGGCAGCCTGGAGCCTCTGACCCTCGGGCTGATGATAATCGGGGCCATCGCCGTCATGTACGCGGCGCTCCGCTTCCGCCGCGGGTCCGACGCCGAGACGGACACCTGGGGATGCGGCGGCGTCCTGGACGAGAGGATGCAGTACTCCTCCGAAGGGTTCTCCCAGCCCCTTGTCAGGGTGTTCCATCCGTTCTACGGGGACACCTCCAGCGTCGAGGGCGGGAGGTACAGGGTCAGGTTCCTGGAGCCGTTCGTCAAGTACATCTACAGGCCCCTGGGCAATCTGATCACATATTTCTCCAGGCAGGTCACCCGCATCCAGACCGGGAACATCCAGTCCTACCTGTTCTACATACTCGTCACCCTGGTCGCAGGGCTCATGGCGGTGAGGCTGCTATGATAGCGGAGCTCGTCCAGGCGGCCGTGCTGGTGCTGATCTCCCCGCTGATAGCCGGGATAGTCTCCAAGTTCAAGGCATGGATGCAGAACCGCCCCGGAGCGGACATATTCCAGCCCTACAGGGACCTGGCCAAGCTGTTCAGGAAGGACAGCGCCGTGTCCCGGAGCTGCACCGGGGTGTTCAGGCTCGTCCCCGCCGTGTGCATGGCGTCGATGCTCATACTCGCCGCGATGACCCCGTTCTTCTACACGGGGATACTCGCCCCCTACGGAGGGCTCGTGACGGTGGTGTACATGTTCACCATGTACCGCTTCGCCATGGTGCTCGGAGGATTGGAGGGGGGATCCACCTTCGGAGGCATGGGCAGCAGCCGCGAGATGATGATGTCCGTGCTGATCGAGCCCGCCCTCCTCCTGTCGATAGCCACGCTCGCCGTGCTCTCGGGAGCCGGGACGGACATGGGCGCCATATCGGCGGCCATCTCAGGGATGGGCGCGGCCGCGCTCACCGCGCCGCTCATACTGGCGGCATGCTCTTTCATGATCACCCTCCTGGCCGAGAACGCCAGGATCCCGTTCGACAACCCGACCACCCATCTGGAGCTCACAATGGTCCACGAGGCCATGCTGCTGGAGTACTCCGGAAGGGACCTGGCCATGATGGAGCTGTCCTCGATGATGAGGCTGACCCTGTTCATGGCGATGATCGGGTCGCTGTTCTTCCCGTGGGGGGTCGCCACGGGCACCGAGCCCATGTCGCTGCTCGTTTCCTTCATCATAGCGATGGCCGAGATCGTCCTCGTGGCGCTCGTCTTGGCCCTTATCGAATCCGTGCTGTGCAAGTCGAGGCTGTTCAAGACCCCGAACCTGCTGACCGTGTCCTTTGCGCTGTCGCTGATCGCGATGGTGTCGATATACATCCTGTGAGGCGATCGGATGGACAATTTCATTTCAGGAAACCTGGTGGACCTGTGCGCCGTGATGATGCTGCTGACATCGGTCATGGCCGTGGCGACCACCCGCATGAAGCCGCTTATAACCCTGTTCTCTGTGCAGTCGTTCTTCCTTGCGGCGGAGGCCTTCATCGTCGCATGGACCTCCGGCAACAGCCACATCTACATCATGTGCGGGCTGACCATCGTTCTGAAGGTGATAGTGATGCCGAAGATGCTCGTGTACATCATGAGCAAGATCCACGTCGACAAGGAAGTGGAGCTGAGCATAGGCATCCCCGGGTCCCTGCTGGCCTGCGGGTTCATGATATTCCTGTCGTATTACATCACGGACCCTCTGATCTCCACGATGGAGACCGTCGAGAGGAGCTGCCTTGCCCTGTCCCTGTCGATCATCCTGATCGGGCTGCTGATCATGTGCACCCGCAGGAAAGCCATCACCGAGACGATCGGGCTGCTGATGATGGAGAACGGCCTGTTCCTCGGAGCCATCGCGCTGTCCCACGGGATGCCGCTGATCGTCGAGATCGCAGCGTTCTTCGACGTGATGGTCGCGGTGATCATCATCGGGATCTTCGCCAACAGGATCAACAAGTCGTTCAACTCCGTGGACACCTCGTTCCTCAGGAGGCTGAGGGAATGAACGCCATGCTGATGCTCCTGCTCGCCGCGATGCTCGCCTCCTGCGCGCTGTGCGTCGCCGTCAGGAAGAGCAAGATCGTCTCGGCGGCCATGCCCGCCTGCGCCTTCGTGCTGATGGTCATATGCATCGCGCTCTGCGTCCCTGTGCTGGACGGAGAAGGCATCGACGACGGGATGTTCTGGATGGACTCCCTGTCGGCGGTGTTCATGATGCTCGTCGCCATAGTGGGGTTCGCAGCCTCGGTCTATTCCAGGGCGTACATGGGGCGGGATCTGGAGGAGCGCGAGATCGACCTCAGGGACCACAGCGTCTACTATCCGCTGCTGATGGTGTTCATCTCGGTCATGATGCTGACGTTCACGGCAAGGTCCATGGCCGTCGTGTGGCTCGGCGTCGGCGCCACCACCCTGGTCTCCACGTTCCTGGTGGGGCTGTACAAGAGGGAGGAGTCCACCGAGGCCGCCTGGAAGTACATAATCCTGTGCTCCGTGGGGATAACCATCGCCCTGTTCGGGCTCACGCTTGCCTATGCGTCCACCGTGGGGGTGATCGATTCCAACATCGCCCTGGACTGGCCCCAGCTCATGCTCCACGCTTCGGAGCTGGACCCCAACATGATGAGGATGGCAACGGTGCTGATCATCATCGGGTTCGGGACCAAGGTCGGGTTCGTCCCGATGCACACTTGGCTCCCGGACGCCCACAGCCAGGCCCCCAGCCCCGTCAGCGGGCTGCTGTCCGCCGTGCTCCTCAACTGTGCCATGTACGCAGTCCTGAGGTTCTACGGGATATCCGAGGCCATGGATCCCGGGTTCGCGTCCACCATACTGCTTATCTTCGGACTGATCTCCCTGGCGGCGGCTTCGCTGTTCATAATCTCCGCCAAGGACCTCAAGAGGATGCTGGCCTACTCCAGCATAGAGAACATGGGGCTGATCGCGATCGGGCTGGGGATCGGGACCCCGGCGGCAGTCGCAGCTGCGCTCGTTCAGATGACCGCCCACTCGATAACCAAGCCTGTCCTGTTCTTCTCCGCGGGGAACATCATACAGGCCTACGGGACCCGCGCCATGGCCGAGATAAGGGGAGTCCGCAAGTCGATGCCGTTCACTTCCGCGGCGATGGCCGCCGGGACCCTGGCGATAATCGGATGCCCTCCGTTCGCTGTGTTCGTCGGAGAGCTGTCAATATTGTCGGGCGCCCTGGATGCGGGGATGATTGCCACCGTCGTCCTGATGGTGCTGTTCCTGGCGATGGTCTTTGCAGGCATGGTCAGGAACGTGTTCCCCATGCTGTCGGGAGAGCCTCCGGAGAAGGCGGAGGATCTGAAGGAGCCTTCGAGGATCGCCCCGATAGCGGCTCTGCTGGTCCTTTCGCTGCTGATCGGCCTGTTCATGCCCGACCGGGTGGCGGAATGGTTCGAGAACGCCGCATCGGCGGTCTTGGGAGGGATCATATGATAGAAGACAGGCAGACGGAGGCTTCCGTGTTCGGATCGGATGCGAAGGAGCTCTCCGGATACGGCTTCAGGCTCATGGACATGTTCGCCGACGAGCCTTTCAGCGGGGCCCGCAGCATCAACGCCCTGTTCCGCAGAGGATGCGAGGCCGTCAGGCTGTGGTATCCCGTAACGGATTCCAAGGGAGTCGACATCTCCGATGCCGTCCCGTGCGCATCCCCATTCCAGAGGAAGATGGCCGAGATGTCCAGCATAGCCTTCGATGTTCCTCAGGAGCCCATCATCTATCGCCGCAGGGGCGAGGGCCATCCGCTGCAGAAGGAGCCTTACGACAGGTCCACGGAGGTCCGCATCCCACTGAGATCCAACACGATCTCGGGAGAGGACGTCTTCGAGATCCCCGTCGGCCCGGTGCATGCGGGCATAATCGAGCCCGGCCACTTCAGGTTCAGCGTCGCCGGGGAGCCGGTGATGCAGCTGAACCCGTCGCTGGGATACACCCACAGGGGCATCGAGAAGCTCATGGAGGTCCCTGCGGACAGGGACATGTCCCGCCTGGTGGAGCGCATCTCCGGCGACACGTGCGTCGCCAACTGCATCGCGTACTCCGAGCTCATGGAGCATGGGGCCCCGGTCCCCCGCAGGGCGAGGGTGATCAGGGCGCTGATGGCGGAGATGGAAAGGCTCTACAACCACATCGGCTCCGTTTCGGGAGTGTGCACCGACACCGCGTTCAACGTCCCGTCGGCGATAGGCTCCGGGATACAGGAGAAGGTCTTCAGGATGAACATGAGCCTGACCCGCCACAGGCAGCTCATGAACTGCGTGGTCCCGGGAGGGGTCCGCAGGGACATACAGGACTCCAGGCTCAGGGAGCTGGACGATTTCCTGATAAAGCTGAAGTTCGAGATACAGGACCTCGTCGACATGATGATGGACAGCCCGGCGCTCCAGGACAGGCTGGAGGGCACGGGAAAGCTCTCTGCGGCCGATGCGGAGCGCATCGGAGCCGTGGGCCCGATCGCCAGGGCCAGCGGGATAAGGTCGGACGTCAGGTGCGAGAGGCCCTACGGGTGCTACGAGGACCTCGGGCTCATCCTATGCTCCGATGGCAGGGGCGACGCCAACGCCCGCACCCTGGTCAGGATATCCGAGATCTACGAGTCGATCAGCCTGATCCACCAGTGCACCGAGATGCTGGAGCCCGGGGAGACCCGCGTCTCCGTCCATCCCGAGGACGGGTTCGGATGCTCCGTGGTGGAAGCTCCGAGGGGGGAGCTGGTCCATTCCGCGATCGTCCGCGACGGGAAGGTCTGGAGGTACAGCATCAGGGACCCGTCGTTCGTCAACTGGTTCGGCATGTGCTATGCCGTCCCGGGGAACGTGGTCCCCGACTTCCCGCTGATCAACAAGAGCTTCGGCCTGTCCTATGCGGGGAACGATCTCTGAGGTGCCGATATGTTCAAGGTCAGTCTAGCCAACATGATAGGGAAGGGCCGCAGGACCGTGCCCGCGGACGAGCTGATGTCGTCGAGAGGGAAGATGCCCATGGCGTCCGGCGCCTGCGTCCAATGCGGGACATGCGCCGGGAACTGCCCGTCGAATGCAATCGTGATCGATGGCGGATGGAAGGTGGACCTGGGGAAGTGCATATTCTGCATGGACTGCGCCATGGTCTGCCCCCAGGATGCGATATCCGAGGCGGACGCTCCGGATTACGCCCTGTCGCGCGAGGACCTGGTCTTCGGGCCGGGGGACGATCCCGGGTCCGTGGAGAAGCCTCTGGACGCCGTTACGAGGAAGATGTTCAAGGGGTCGATCGCCGTGCGCGAGCTGGACACGGGGTCCTGCAACGCCTGCGAAGTGGACCTCAACTGTGCTTCCAACCAGTTCTACGACTGCCACCGCTTCGGGATAAAGGTGGTGGCGTCGCCTAGGCATGCGGACGCGCTCATCGTCACGGGCCCGATGGCCTCGAACATGAGAGAGGCGGCCGTCAGGACCTATGATGCCGTTCCGGCTCCGAAGCTCGTCATCGCGTCGGGGACATGCGCCATATCAGGAGGGCTGTTCGTCGGAGGGGACGTGGCCCCGTCGGGGATATCCGACGTGCTGGAGCCTTCGATGTACATAATCGGGTGCCCCCCGTCCCCGGACAGGGTCGAGAGGGCGCTGATAAAGGCCCTGGGCCTGAGGCATTGAGTCTTCATTGCACAACGACGACGGTGCATTTCGCGTTGGCCACGATCGAGTTGGACACGCTGCCCATGATGACCCTGTCTATGGACGTCTTCCCAGATCTTCCGACGAAGATGGTCCCGCACCTGAAGCGGACGGCGGCGCTCAGGATCTCCGTGTCGGGCTGTCCGGATTCCACGAGCACATGGGCGTCCGCGCCCTCGGCCTTGGCTCTGGCCAGGGCTTCGTCGGCATACCTGTGGGCATTGTCGATGTCCTCTTGGGACTCGGATCCGCGGGGGATCACGGACAGGATGTACAGCTTCTCTTTGTGAAGGATCGATTCGGAGATGGCGTGGTTGAGCGCTTTCTCCGTGTTCTTCCTGCCGTCGTATGCCACGAGCATCGTCATACGTCCGTGAACGGGACATCAATATGTATAATTCGCCTCTGGGCGTCCGCCGGACCGATGTGCAAACGCTTTTATCATGGGATGGATTCGGGCAGTCAGTGGGCCCGTGGGGTAGCTTGGTATCCTTGTGGCTTCGGGAGCCATTGACTCCGGTTCAAATCCGGGCGGGCCCACTCATTCGTTCTTCTGCGATATGGGTTTCCTGCACGTCTCGCCACGGTCCGGACTTATCGGGAGGATGGTTCTGGAGCCGGCACTGTTTGTATCAGCTAGGTATTGGTTTTGGCAGGCCAG
>CAVICI010000031.1:0-22454 GCA_963640995.1 Dialister hominis
TAAGCTGAGGCTATGGAGTCGTTTTCAAGCAGTTTTAACCAATTTGGAAATTACGTCAGAAGCCAAATTCCACGCGTGTAAGCTTGAAGCGTGTAGTCTCGCACGTGCGAGTGCACGTGTACGCTCGCGCGCGCATACTGCAGGATGTGTCTTGGTCAGGCTCCATGAGCGTTTTCGTCCCAGGATCGACACGTCCGAGACACTTGGAAACAGTCTTCTTCTTGCCGTTTTCAATCACTGATGTTATCTCGTAGGCATAGAGCTTGTTCCCGCGCTGCCTGATAGTGTGCTTAATCTCATCCCCCTGCCTAGGTCTAGCCATAATTACTTATCATGAACTGTATGTAAGTAGTGGTTCGACTCCCCGCCTGTCCATGGCCAGCATATCAGAGAACGGGTTTGGCTTTAAATACGGAAGAAGGCAGGATTACTTACTACCGCAGAATTTGGGCATTCACACGTCCCGACGTATCCATCACTTTTATACAGGGAACGGCTACACTCCTTGTCCGTGCTAAGTGATAGCACATTACAACGGTGTTCGAAATGGCGTTCTGGAACAAGGAGATCGAGACGATGCCCAGGGGGGAGCTGGAGAAGATGCAGCTCTCCCTCCTCAGGAAAAAGGTCAGGGAGATGTACGATGTCTCCCCGTTCTTCCACGACAGGATGAAGGAGGCCGGACTACTCCCGGAGGACATCGACAGCTTCGAGAAGTTCCGCAAGGTCCCGTTCATGAAGAAGACCGACCTGAGGGATCACTATCCGGACGGGCTATTTGTCAGGCCCTACGATGACCTGGTCAGGGTCCACGTCTCGTCCGGGACCACTGGCAGGCCCACCGTCGTCGGGTACACCAGGACTGACCTGGACAACTGGACCGAGTCCTTAGCCAGAGGGATGACCTCCTTCGGGATGACCAGGAAGGACATGCTCCAGAACTTCCATGGATACGGCCTGTTCACCGGAGGGCTTGGAGTCCATTACGGTGCGGAGAGGATCGGCGCCACGGTCTTGCCCATTGGCACCGGGAACACTTCCAGGCAGATACAGCTCATGCAGGACCTTCCCGTCACCGCCTGGGCCGGCACCCCGTCTTACATGTTCCACATCGCAGATGTCTGCGACCAGATGGGCATCGACATAAGGAAAGACACCAAGGTCAGGCTGGCCATCGCCGGCGGAGAGCCCTGGTCCGAGAGCATGAGGCAGAAGCTCCAGGAAAGGACCGGCGTCCGCGTCCACAACTGCTATGGGGCGAGCGAGTTCTACGGCCCCATGTTCCTGGAGTGCGAGAAGCAATGCGGGCTCCATGTCTGGGCAGACCTATGCTACATGGAGATACTTGACAAGAACGGGGATCCTTGCGCCGAAGGCGAGCGCGGAGAGGTCGTCGTCACCATGCTCCAGAAGGAGGCGTTCCCCCTTATCAGATACAAGATCGGGGACATATCCGCCCTGACATGGGAGAAGTGCGAGTGCGGCAGGACCCACCCTAGGCTCATGAGGATCACCGGCAGGACCGATGACATGCTCGTGGTCCGCGGAGTCAACGTGTTCCCATCTCAGATTGAAAGCGTTATCGGGGAGATGCCCTTCCTGTCGCCGTTCTACCACATCACCTTGACCAACGAGAACTACATGGACAGCATGGTGGTCGAGGTGGAGCTCGGCGAGGACTTCCTGACTGAGGACATGGTCGAGCTCAACAGGATGACTCAGGCCCTGAGCTCCAGGATGAAAGAGGTCCTGAACATCAAGTCAGATGTTCGTCTGGTGCTGCCCGGGGCCCTCGAGAGGTTCGAGGGCAAGGCAAAGCACGTCACTGACAACAGGAAGTACGATTGATCGCAGGTCGAAGCTTTCGACCGTGCACTTCGAGGCGGATGCGCGGATCGTGTTCAGGTCTCCTCCCATGGTGACCTCAAGCTGGCAGAGCCCCTCTGCAAGGGAGTTCCCCAGAGGCGTCAGCTCCACCATGTTCCTCGGATGCTCGTGGGTGCCTTCCACGTTCATCGTTATGTACCCCTCGTCCACGAGGAACTCCAGCTTCCTCGGCATCCGCGGGTTGGTGGAGATCGTGCGGTAGATCTCTGTCTTCGACTTCCTTCCTCCGAAGTAGAGGAGAAGGATTATGCGATTGAGATGGGAATCCCCCATCAGCTGTCCTATCTTCGACTTCATGTATGATGTCACGAAGGGTAGTATTAAAGCGACTTTGTTACATTCGAGGATTTAAAAAGCTTAGAATACACGTTGTTTTCAATAAAAGTTTGCGGAAGGGCGGTTTTCCCGCCCTTTCCGCGGCCTCACTGGTATTCGGGGACGTCTTCGTCGACGGCCTCCGGCGCAGGCTCGTCGCCCTCGTCGAAGATGTCGTTACCGGACATCATGTCCTCGTACAGGAGGAACAGCTCCGCGCGGGTGAGGCTGCGGTGCATCATTACGGACGCCCTCCTGACCATCTCCAGGAGCTGGTCGGCCTCGGCTTTGCTTATGCTGATGCTCCCGTCGGCCATCTGGGAGATCTCTGAGATCACTGTGTTCCTGACAGAGTGCTTCCCTATGACTATGGTCCTCTCCTGCCCGACCTCCTTGGGGTCGTAGGGCTCTGTGAGGGCTGGGTCGTTCAGGATGCCGCCCTCCTGGGCGAAGCATCTCGCCCCCACGAACGGCTTGAGGGGGTCGACGGCGATTCCGGAAGCCTTCGAAACAGCCTCCACAACGGCGGGGATCTTGACGGTGTCCACCCCGGTGTCGAGGCCGAGCATGTGCCTGGCGTTCATGGCGATCTGCTCCAGAGACGCGCATCCGGCCCTGGGCCCCAGGCCCATGGCGGTGGTCCTGACGAACCTGGCGCCGCCCTTCACAGCGGCGATGGCGTTCGCGGTGGCGAGGCCGTAGTCGTTGTGGGCGATGATCTCCACGTCCATTCCGGAGATCTGCTTTATCATCCTGATCTTGTCCTGGCAGTTGAACGGGTCGTCCATGCCGTAGGTGTCGCAGTAGCAGAAGCGGTCTGCTCCGGCATCCTTGGCGGTCTTTGCAAAGTCTATGAGGTATCCGAGGTCCGCGCGGCTGGCGTCTTCGGCGACGACGCAGGTGTAGAGGCCGTGGGCGACGGCCAGATCGGCAGCTTCGTAGACCTTGTCCAGGACCCAGGACTTCTCCTGCTTCAGGTCTTTCTCGATGAGGATGTTCGATGCGGGTAGAGCGACGCTGACAGCATCGACTTCGCAGGCGATGCTCTCCTCGATGTCGCTGGGCTCTGCCCTGTTGTAGGACATGACCGAGGCGTTCAGGCCCATGCGGGCGATGTGCTTCACGGCCTTCTTCTCGTCGGCTCCCAGGCCAGGGTTCCCGACTTCTATCTGGGGGACGCCGGCGGCGTCCAGGAGCTGTGCGATCCTGTACTTCTCGATGCTGGAGAAAACGGTTCCGGCGGCTTGCTCTCCGGACTCCAGCGTGGAGTCGCAGATGCAGAGCGGCCCTTTCATGCTGTCCAGTACCTCTTGCTTGCTCTTCATGTGTATCCCTCACCGCTCCTATGGAGTGTGGTGCAGTGACAGGTATCACGCGCGCATATAAAAATCGGACGAAAAACGCATCCCGAAGCCCGCTCATTCCAGCTTGTACCTGAGGATGGCCCCCATCCCTCCGAGGGCCGCCAGCTCCTTCCCGCCGTCATGCTGGCCGGAGACGACGATGACCGTCCCCTTCTGGGACTCCACTGCCCGGACGATGTCGTCCAGGTCCTGCTCCCTCATCTTCGAGTCCAGCACCAGCAGCCTTTCCACGGCCCCGGCCGCAGCTGCTTCCCTTACCTCGTTGGTCCCGTAGGTGGCCGGGCCGTTGCGCCCGATCTCGGCCATCAGCTGCTCTACGGCCTCTATCTCCGCCCCGACGGCGGACTCTCTCAGCAGGTCTCCGCCCATGCCTGTCTTGATGAGCTCGTTGACTCCTGCCATGCCGCATTGTCCGGTATGGTACACATGGACCTTCCTGAACATCTCGGGCTGCGCCTTCTTCATGTCGTCCGACAGGGACTCCTTCTCGAACCCTGGGCCGAGCACGACCACAGGCATGTTGGGCTCCATCAGCGGAACGACCTTGGAGATCACCTCGTCATGGTACGAATCGGCCTGCGGCTTCTCCGCGTACTGCTTCCCGGACCTGCCGGACCTGACGGTCGCGACCTCCTTCAGGCCGTACTGCCTCAGGACCGCCACGGTGGCCTCGTCCTGGTCCAGGGACACGAACACTATCCTGGGCTTCTTGGAGTCCGACACGGCCCTCCTGAGGCGCTCCAGCTGGGTGTCCCTCCAGTGCGGCTTCGTGATGAGCAGGCTGTCTCCGGCCTCGAAGATGAGGGTGTGGTGCTGCCCGATGTCCTGAGGGCCTGTCTCGATCGTCCCCAGGAGCTTGAGCCTCAGGTCCTCCTCGGAGAACTCGATCTTCTCGATGCGCACGCCCAGGGTCATCCTCTTCTTCTCCGCCCTCTCGGCGCGGATCTTGTCCGACGCCTTCTCTTCGCGGCGGGTGGTCGATGCCGTGACCAGGTCTCCTGTCTCGATGACGTTGTAGAGATGCCAGATGTCCTCGTCCGTCTCGATCAGGACCTTCACCCCGTCGCCGGACGGGTTCTCTCCGAGAATGCGCATGGAGGGGGTCATCTCCCCGCCCGATATAGAACATGCGCTTCCAGAGGATCCTACACAATCGCTCCCGGTTGGTTAAAGGCAGGGTGTTTTGTCTATTATCGGACAACCCAATCTGCGGGCTGTCTGGGCGTTTCCGCAGTCATTATATACGGTCTGAAAATCTGCTAATTCCCCGATGGCAAGAGGATATCTGGTCCTGGAGGACGGGACCGTTTTCAAAGGGGAGATGTTCGGCGCAGAACGCGACTCGGACGGAGAGGTTGTTTTCACTACAGGCATGTGCGGATACCAGGAGAGCCTGACCGATCCTTCTTTCGAAGGTCAGATCCTGGTCATGACGTACCCGCTCATCGGGAACTACGGGGTGGCGGACCAGTACTATCAGTCCAGGGCCATCCACACCCGCGGGCTGGTCGTCAGGGAGTACTGCAAGGATCCTTCGCCCATGTACGGCGGGCGCACCATCGACCACTTCCTCAAGCATTTCAACATCCCGGGGCTCTCGGGCATCGACACCAGGGAGCTGGTGATCAAGATCCGCACCGAGGGTACCGTCAAGGGAGCCATCATCACCGAGGGCACCGACATCGAGGAGACGGTGAAGAGGCTCAAGGCCATGCCCGCCCCCTCTGAAGGGAACCTCGTCGCGGACGTGTCCTCCAAGAAGATCGAGTCCTTCGACAACGGGAAGGACATCACTGTCGGTATGATCGACTGCGGCGCCAAGTCCGGTATCCTCAGGGACCTCAACGCGAGGTACAACGTCGTGTCGTTCCCCTACGACACGCCCGCCGACGTCATCACGGAGTCCGGCGTCCAGGGAGTCCTCATATCCAACGGGCCCGGGGATCCGGCCCACCCGGACATCGCCAAGACCACCGTCAGGACGGTAAGCGACCTGTCATCCCAGCTCCCGCTGTTCGGGATCTGCTTCGGAAGCCAGCTCATCGGGATCGCCATGGGCGGCGTGACATACAAGCTCAAGTTCGGGCACAGGGGATGCAACCAGCCCGTCAAATGCGACAACCGCGTCTACATAACGTCGCAGAACCACGGGTTCGCGGTGGACGAGCACAGCCTCGACGGCACGGGCCTGATCGTCAACCAGACCAACGTCAACGACGGCTCCGTCGAGGGAGTGGTCCACAGGGACCTGCCGATATTCACCTCGCAGTACCATCCGGAGGCATCGCCGGGGCCCTGCGATACATCATACCTGTTCGATTGGTTCTCTAAGATCATCAAGCAGGAGGGGAGACTTTGAGGAAGGATTACAAGAAGCTGATGGTCATCGGCTCCGGCCCTATAGTCATCGGGCAGGCCGCCGAGTTCGATTTCTCTGGAACGCAGGCCTGCCGCTCCCTCCGCGAGGAGGGCTACAAGACCGTTCTGGTCAACTCCAACCCTGCGACCATCCAGACAGACACCGACACCGCCGACAGCGTCTACATCGAGCCTCTGGAGGCGTCCAACGTCGCCAGAATCATCGAGAAGGAAGGCGTCGACGGAGTGCTCTCCGGGATGGGTGGCCAGACCGCCCTCAACATCTGCTCTGAGCTGGCCGACTCCGGCGAGCTGAAGAGGCTCGGCGCGGTCCTTGTCGGGACGCAGCCCGACGCCATCGCCATGTCCGAGGACAGGGAGCTGTTCAAGGAGACCATGGAGAGGATCGGGGAGCCCGTCCCCGTCTCCCGCAGCGTCAACACGATAGACGAGGCCAAGGAGGCCGTCAAGGTCATCGGCCGCTATCCCGTCCTCGTCCGTCCCGCCTACACCCTCGGCGGCACAGGCGGAGGCATCGCCCACGACGAGGAGGAGCTCGAGGAGATCTGCGCCCGCGGCCTCGCATACTCCAGAATCCACCAGGTCCTCATCGAGGAGTCCGTCCTCGGATGGAAGGAGTACGAGTACGAGGTCATGAGGGACTCCAACGACAACTGCATCATCATATGTAACATGGAGAACCTGGACGCCATGGGGATACACACAGGGGAGAGCATAGTCGTCGCTCCCTGCCTCACCCTGTCCGACACCGACCACCAGCGCCTCAGGACAGCCGCGCTGAAGGTCATCAGGGCCCTCAACATCGAAGGAGGATGCAACGTCCAGTTCGCTTTCAACCCCGCCAACGGGGACTACAGGCTCATCGAGGTCAACCCCCGCGTGTCCAGGTCGTCCGCTCTGGCCTCCAAGGCCACCGGATACCCCATCGCAAGGGTCGCGACCAAGATCGCCGTGGGATACACTCTCGACGAGATCCCCAACAGGATCACCGGCACCACCTGCGCCGCCTTCGAGCCTGCCATCGATTACGTCGTCGTCAAGATCCCCCGCTGGCCATTCGACAAGTTCCGCACAGTCGACCGCCACCTCGGGACGCAGATGAAGTCCACAGGAGAGGTCATGGCAATCGGGAGGACCTTCGAGGAGGCCCTCCAGAAAGGCCTCAGGTCCCTGGAGATAGGAGTCAAAGGGCTCGACAGGATCGGCATGACAGACGAAGAGATCAGGGTCGAGCTGGTCGATGCTACCGACCGCAGGATCTTCGCCATCGCCGAGGCCATCCGCAGGGGATGGAAGCTCGAGGAGATCGCCGATCTCGCTAAATGGGACATCTTCTTCGTGAAGAAGCTGGCCAACATCGTCGACATGGAGAAGAGGATCTCCGCAGGCCTGGACGCCCGGGTCCTGGAGGAGGCCAAGCGCATGGGATTCTGCGACGAGCAGATCGCCGAGCTGACGGGTAAGAAGCCCCTCGAGGTCCGCGCGATCAGGAAGGCCGAGCACATCACGCCCGTGTACAAGATGGTCGACACTTGCTCCGCCGAGTTCGCGGCCGAGACCCCGTACTTCTACTCGACTTACGGGAGCATGTCCGAGTCCAAGCCGGACGACGGGAAGAAGAAGGTGGTCATCGTCGGAGGCGGCCCCATCAGGATCGGGCAGGGGATCGAGTTCGACTACTGCTGCGTACACGGGGTCATGGCCCTTCAGGAGGAAGGCGTCGATGCGGTCATCATCAACAACAATCCGGAGACCGTGTCCACCGACTACGACATCTCCGACAGGCTCTACTTCGAGCCCTTGACCCTGGAGGACGTGCTGAACGTCATCGAGGCAGAGGATGCGGACGGCGTCATCTGCCAGTACGGAGGGCAGACGTCCGTCAACCTCGCCGTCGACCTGGAGAACGCCCTGAAAGGGTCGAAGACCAAGGTCCTGGGCACCAGCCCCGACCAGATGGACGTCGCCGAGGACAGGAGGAGGTTCTCCAAGCTCATGGACGACCTCCAGATCAAGCAGCCAAAGTCCGGCACCGGGTACTCTTTCGAGGAGGCCAAGGCCATTGCCGAGGACATAGGGTATCCTGTGCTCGTCAGGCCCTCATATGTCTTGGGAGGAAGGGCGATGGAGATCGTCTACTCCACCGAGGAGCTGAAGACCTACGTTGACACCGCTGTCAGGGTGTCGAGGAACCACCCCATCCTCGTGGATAAGTACCTCACCGAGGCCATCGAGATCGATGTGGACACCGTCTGCGACGGGACCGATGTGTACATCGGAGGCATAATGGAGCATGTGGAGTACGCCGGATGCCACTCCGGAGACGCCACCATGGTTCTTCCGCCGTTCACCCTCAAGCCGGAGATCATCGATGAGATCGTGTCGATCTCCGAGAAGGTCGCTCTCGCCCTGAAGATCAAGGGGCTCATGAACCTGCAGCTCGCTGTGAAGGACGGGCAGGTGTTCATGATCGAGGCCAACCCCAGGGCATCGAGGACGGTGCCCTTCATCTCGAAGGCCACCGGGATCCCCCTGGCCAAGATCGCCACCAAGATCATGCTGGGCAAGACCCTGAAGGACTTCGGCCTCAAGGGATACAGGCCCATCGACCACTATGCGGTCAAGGCATCGGTGTTCCCCTTCCTGAAGCTCCCCGGAGTGGATTCGATACTCACTCCGGAGATGAAGTCCACCGGAGAGGTCATGGGAATCGACGAGGACTTCCACACCGCCTGCTACAAGGCGCTCATAGCCGCAGGGAACAAGCTCCCCATGAAGGGCGGAGTGTACGTGACCGTCAACGACCAGGACAAGCCCAGGATCGTGGACTCCGCCAGGAAGCTCAAGGAGATGGGATTCACCATCTACGCCACCAAGGGGACCTCTACCTATCTGAGGGAGCACGGCATCGAGACCACATCGGTGTTCAGGCTCGACGAGAGGCAGAACCCCAATGCAGTCGGGCTCATGAGGGACGGGAAGATCAACATGATCATCAACACCCCCTCGTTGAAGTCCGGCGCCATCCGCGACGGTTACACCATGCGCAGGCTGGCAGTCGAGCTGGAGATCCCCTTCATGACCACCGTTCAAGGCGCAGAGATCGCCGTCGGGTCCATTCAGGTGGCCAGGTCCGGCAAGTTCGGCGTCAGGAGCATGAAGGAGTTCCACGGCCTGAACGGGTGATGATCTTCAATCCCGGGCGGAGAACAGCAATCCGAAGACCGTCATACTGATGGATGCGCAGGGGGACTCTGTCACCAGAGACGGCATAAGGGAGCTGGGGATAACGGATTTCCTGCTCGGAGATTGGTGATGATAGGCCGCTCAGATCTCATCAGGGCATGCAGCGTTCCGTTCGCACAGCCCATGCCTCCTCATCCTGGCCTCTCTGAGTTCGCAGAGGGTGTTGAGCCTGTCCGGCTGGACCTTCACTGTGCGGTCTTCCGCAGTCAGCTCGGGGACGATGCCCCTCCTGCAGAGCGATTCCATGAGTATGTCCAGGTCGGCCAGCGACTCTCCGAGGCCGATGGAGATGCGTGCCGAGATCCTTCCTTTGCCGATGAGCTCGGAAGCATCCTTCAGGAGCTCCAGCCTGGATTCGGGGTCGTACCTGTCGTCCGGCGTCACGAGGGCCACTTCTATGGTGTCTGCGCCTGCATCGGCTAGGGCCTTGGCGTCCTCGGGCGATGAGATCTCCGTCCTGGAGGCTATGCGGGCATCCGGATAAGTCTCCTTCAGGGCCTTGACGGCAGAGGCCGCCGTGCTTACATCATCGGCCAGGGCCTCTATCGCGGTTATCCTGTAGATCTCGCCGTATGCATGCATTTCTTCCAGGGCCTTGCCGTCGATGCTCCCGTTGATGAACACGACTGCATGGGCATCTTCGGAACCGGGCTCGATGAGCATGCGGACGTTCTCGGTGGAGAACGAGACCACGGGCTCCACCTTCACCGAGCGGATGAACCTGGAGCCGCGGCGCCTGACCTCGTAGCCCTCCTCGTTGTTCTTGGCGAGCTCGAACTCCGGCTCTGAATCGGAGACGTCCATCAGGACCTTCTGCCCTTTGAAGGACACGATCACGGAGCCGGTGGCAGCCACGGAGCGCGCCAGCAAGACCGGGAGCCTGGTGCCTTCTGCGAAGGCGGCGGGACCGCCCAGCCTGAGGAGCGCCAGGCGTCTCAGATCCTCTTCCATTTGGCACCCTCTGAAGAGTCTTCGAGCGAGAACCCCGCTTCCTTCACGCGGTCGCGGATGATGTCTGCTAGGTCGTACATCTTGCGCTTCCTCAGCTCCTGGCGCAGGTCGATGAGAATCGACATGACGGAATCGAGCTCTTCTCCGGTCTCCTCGTCCTTGGGCAGGATGCCGAGGATGCCGTCGAACTCCCTCATGAGGGAGATCTGCGCTTCGGCGGTCGAGACGGCCATGGATTTCGATGCCATGGAGATGTTGGAGTCTTTGGCCATCTCGAAGAGGACGCCGATGGCTTCGCGGGTGTTGAAGTTGGAGTCCATGGCCTCCTTGAATCTGCTCCTGTACCCTTCGATGAGGGCCTCGTCGCACGCGCCCTCAGGGGCGGTGCGGATGTATGCCTGGAGCTCGCGGTAGTTGTTGACTATCTTCCCCAGCGCCGTTTCTGCTTCCATGATCATGTCCTCGCCGTAGACGAGAGGGCTCATGTAGCCGGTGTTCAGGAAGTAGAACCTGACCGTCTCAGTGGAGTACCTGGCAAGGACGTCCTTGACAGTGAAGAAGTTCCCCAGGGACTTGGACATCTTCTCTTCCTTGCTCATTCCGTGGCCCTTGACCTGGAGCATGCCGTTATGCATCCAGTAGTTGGACAGCGGCTTGCCGGTGACGGCCTCGGTCTGGAGGATTTCGTTCTCGTGGTGGGGGAAGATGAGGTCGTTCCCTCCGCCGTGGATGTCGATCTGCTCGCCCAGGTACCTGTAGATCATGGCGGAGCATTCGATATGCCATCCCGGCCTGCCCTTGCCCCAGGGCGAGTCCCACGAGACCTCTCCGGGCTTGGCGGCCTTCCAGACGGCGAAGTCCAGCTGATCTCTTTTGTAAGGGTCCGCAGCAATCCTCCCGGACGAGCGCAGGGAGTCTATGGTCTGGTTGGTGAGCCTTCCGTAGTCCTTCACCTTGTTGACATCGAAGTAGACGCTTCCGTCCTCCGCAACGTATGCGAAGCCATTGTCGATGATCTTCTGGACCATGGAGATGATGTCGCCGATGCACTCGCTCGCCTTGGGGTAGAAGTCGGCGCGGTTGATGCCGAGCTTGGCGGCGTCCTCATAGTAGCGCTCGATGTACCTGGCGGACAGCTCCAGGGGCGAGATGCCTTCCTTCTCCGCGCGGATGATGATCTTGTCGTCCACGTCGGTGAAGTTGGTGACGTGAGTGACCTCGTATCCCGAGTACCTGAGGTAGCGGGCGACCATGTCGAAGACGATCATGCTGCGCGCGTGGCCCATGTGGATGTCGTCGTACACGGTCACTCCGCAGACGTACATCTTGACCTTTCCGGGCTCAATGGGCTTGAATTCCTCATCCGAGTCGGTGAGGGTGTTGTGGATCCTGAGCGTCATCGCTCCGCGATGAGCGCACTTCATTATATAATATGTCCGTGTGCCAGGCCATCTGGTCGGAAGCCCTGCCTGATGAAAAGGCTCAACGGGAGTCCAGGCGCTTCCGGAGGGCGGCGACCTCGGCGCGGAGCATCTCGATCTCGCATTCCATAGAGGTGATAGTGTCTCTGACGGGGTCGGGAAGCTCGTTGTGCATCAGGTCGCAGTCGCAGGTCTTCAGCCCGGCCTTCCTGACGATCTTCCCCGGGACGCCGACTACCGTGCAGTCGTCGGGGACGTCCTTCAGGACGACCGATCCCGCTCCGATGCGAACGTTGTTCCCGATCGTGATGTTGCCAAGAATGGACGCGTTGCATCCGATGACCACATGGTTTCCGACGGTCGGGTGCCTCTTGCCCTTGTTGAAGGACACCCCTCCGAGGGTGACTCCCTGGTAGATGGAGACGTTTTCTCCGACGATGGCCGTCTCCCCTATGACGACGCCGGTAGCGTGGTCGATGAAGCACCTCTTCCCGATCTGCGCTCCGGGATGGATGTCGCAGCCGGTGAGCTGGTGGGCCAGGGCGTTGACCTCTCTTGCTTCGAGCTTCTTGCCCTCGTTCCAGAGCTTATGGCTGAGGCGGTACATGGAGAGGGCCTGGAGCCCGGTGTGGAACCTGCGCGCATCCTCCTCGTTCACGATCGCAGGGTCCTTCTCCATCGCGGCTGCCAGGTCGTCGGGGTCGATGTCGTACTCTATCATTGCTCGAACTCTCCGTTGTCTCTGGAGAAGTTCACCGTCGGGCACGGTCCGAAGCAGTCCTTGCAGAATATGCAGCTGTCTTCGTGGATGTGGACCTTCCCGTCTTCCATGTAGAGGGCGCCCGGGTCGCATCTGGCCGCGCACAGCCCGCATCCCACGCACTGCTCCGCCCTGACGATGACCTGGAACGCCTCGTCCACATGGGTCCTGGCGTCGTGCTCTACATTGGCCTTGCATATGATCGAGCCCTCTCTGTAGATGGTCGTGTAGTCGGCCGAGATGTACTCTCCGTCCGGGTCCACTTCGACCACCCATCCGATGGCATGGCAGAAGGGCTTCACTTTCGTCAGGTCTATGGGCCTGGACAGCGCAGCCTCGATGCTGTAGCCTATCGTGCACGGGGAATATCCTTCCTGCACCTTCATGGTCAATGGCCCGTTCTCCGGTACCTTCGTCTGCTTGGTCAATTCAGTCACTTCTCTGCCGGTAACGCGATGGACCTCCTCGCGGATGGATTTCGGCGCGTTCTTCCATCTCCACAGGCCGAAGTCCTTCCACTCCTGCGGAAGGCCCCTGTCATGCATGTACTTCGTGAGATACTCGTCCCACTGGTCCCATCTGGAGCTGACGCCTGCGATGGCGTCGAACTCGGCCAGGTCCGAGGCGGGGCACAGGAAGCATCCTATGCGGTCCAGCCCGCGCGTGTACCATACGTTGAATGGCTCTTTCTTATAGAAAAGGTAGAGCCAAACATGCATGGCGCTCCAGTGCTGGATCGGGGACGCTCCGGTCTGTCCGGGGGTCCACGGGTTGGTCCAGATCCTCGGCTTGGCGTTCCGCGCCTCCGATTCGTACTTCCTCTGGCCGATGAAAGACAGCACGCCATCGGGGAAGTTCTTGTTGATCGCCCCGACGGTGGGCCCCAGCTTGTTGGTCTTGCAGCACCACCTGAAATCCTTTGCGGGAGGCCCGAAATAGACCAGGTTGCCGAAGAAGGCGTCGGTGGGGGCCTTTTCCTCGATGAGCTTCAGGCCATGGAGCTCGCATGCGTCGTGGACGTGCTGAACGGTCTCGTCGAACTCCAGGCCGGTGTCCACGAAGAGAACCGGGAGGCTGAGCCCCGCGTCCACAGTGAGGACGAGCGTGGCCAGCGAATCCTTCCCTCCGGAGAACGAGACGATCGCAGGCTTGCCGACCTTCTCGATCGTGTTCTTGATGAAGCCTACGGCCTCGTCTCTGCGCTTGAGTATGACCTTCTCGTTTGCCGCTACGACTTCGTCCCAGGTATGGCAGGCGTCCAGGTCCCTGAACTCCTCCGGCTTGTACCATCTGGTCTTGACGGCCACGCCCTTCGCGGACTGGACCATCTCGGGGCCGGTCATCCTTGCCATGCCGGTTCCGACGACCTCCCTTCCGGGGCCGACGATGAGGATCTCGTCCCCGATTTTGATGTCCAGATCGGCTTCGGTGACGCCGGGGGCCATCAGGTTCTTGCTCTCCCTGACGAAAGGGATCGCGCCCGGGTCGCAGAGGACATACCCTTTGCTGTACGCCTTGCCTATGCGGTAGGCGCCCTGCATCCTGGCGACGAACTTCCATCCCGAGCCCATATCGTAGCGCATGGATCCGATGATGGCCCCGTCGACGATGACCTCGTCCATCCTGTCCAGGGCCGGGGCCTTGGACAGGATGACTGGGTGGCCGTCGGGGAGCACGGCCAGGCCGGTGCCCTCTCCGTAGTCCCTGTCGAGGGTCGACCTGATCAGGCCGATGTCGTGCTGGAATGCCGGGCGGGCGTCCCCTGGAGGCGTGAGCTGGATCTCCTCCGTGGGGCCCCCGCACGCAGGGCATTCCTTGGACTCCAGTATCGGAAGGTTGCATCCGTAGCACCATCTCAGATGATTCTTGCCTAGCCGTATAGCTCCCATGATGGCTCCCCTATCGGGTTTCTGTATTAAGGTTCTGTTCAGGACCTCCTGATGGCCACTGCCAGCAGAGCAATCACTATTGCCGCGACGCCTGCGCCGACGGCCATGGCCGTTCCGCCGATGGCAAAGCCCGAGGGCTCTCTTCCGGAGCCATCTCCATCTGTCTCGGAGCGGCCGTCGCCGTCTTCGGGCCCGTCCGTCTCCGTCGTGGTGTCTGTGCTGGGCTGGGACTCGGGTTCCTTGTCCCAAACGGCGTAGAGCGCAACATCCGCTGTCGGCTTCAGCATGTCCCCGTTGACCTTGGAGACCTCGCCGCCGTCCGTCAGCGACCATCCCTTGAATGCGTATCCGTCCCTCGTCAGTTTCATGTCGATCAGGTAATCGCTCCCGTCGGCGATCCTGACGATGCCCTTCACATCGCCTTCCGAATAGTACGACACGAAGTAGATCGTCTTGTCGGTCCACTCTATGAACAGTTCTGTATCGGCGGATACATCCAACTTGTCTCCCTTTCCGTACCTGTTGCCGCTCTCATCGTACCATCCGTAGAAATTCATGCCCTCGCGGACAGGATCGTCGACAGCTATCTCGAATGGGATGCCCTCCAGCGCTGTGGCAGTCGTCAGGACCGACCTTCCTTCCCTGTAAGAGACTTTGTATGCTGCACGGTCCCTCCATTCGGATTCTATCATGATGTCGGATTCCACGACGAGCTCAGTTCCCGATACGATTCCTTCGGTCCATCCGAGGAATACCTGCGTCGGGGAGAACGGGTCCTCCTGACAGAACGTGTACTTCCTGCCGTCGTATACATCAGTGGCCGACAAGGTCTCTCCGCGATCCTTTACGGATACTTTGAATAGCGTGCGGTCGCCGAAGACCGGCATCAGCGACATGTCATTCTCCACCCTGACCTTGTCTGCGGCCGTCGTTCCGTCCACGGACCACCCTATGTGCCGCTTCCCCTCTTCCTCGGCCGCGGCAAGGCCCATGTCGGGGACTATGGTCTCGTTGTACCCGGCCTCGACGATCGAGAGCACCGACCCGTCCGACTGCAGGTATGTCAGCTTGTATGTGATCGTGGGGCTCCAGACGCTGTATGCCGTATGGTTCTCCAGCTTCGTTATCTCTGCCTCTGGCGCCAGCTGTTCGCCGTCGACCATCCATCCGATGTGCCTGTATCCGTTCACATCAGGGAGCTTGGGGTATTTCCCGCCTAAAGAGAACCCGGCCCTGATCTGCAGGGTCGAGACATCCGTCCGGTCTGATATGGAGGAATGGTCCATCATCACGTCGGCCATGCCGAACTCGGCGTTCAGCACGATGCGCCCGCCGTTGGTCTTCATCAAGGTTTTGGTGATTTCCGTGACGAAGTCGTTGGAGCCCTCGACCTTCCAACCGTTGAACGCCAGCTTGCCGGCGACTGCAACCGGCAACTTGTAGGGCAGGTCGCCGGAGTCGAGATTCACGAGGGTGTCCACTCCTATCCCTTCGGGCATATGGATCTCCATCTGCCTGGCGGACAAGGTGTAGTCCGAGGTCCCGTCGGCATCGAACTTCGCGTAGTATGCAATGACGGTGCGCGTGTGTTCTGCCAGGTCTTCCTTGCCGTTAACCGCGGTCACTTTCAGGTAGGTCATCCCGCTCAGTGTGAATGTGATAGTCTGTCCGGACTTGCAGACCTGCCTGATCGGGCTGTCGGTCTCGTAGAAGAGCGAATCATCATCGCAGTACAGCCTGCATATTCCTGGAAGGAGCGTTGTCTGGCCGGACCGGACTATCTGGAGGTCCATCTTGCTGCCACTGAACGCGGTGTTGCCGACGGACGTGATGTTCCTCATGTCTATGATCTGGAGGCCTGAGTTCATGAAGGTCCCGTTCTTGAACTCTGTGACGGAGGTATTCCATAACGGGAAATAGGTCAGGCGGGAGGTGCCTTGGAAGGCGTTCTCATTGATTGTCGTGAGGCTGCTCTCGAAATCTACGGATCTGACAGAGCTGTTCTTGAATGCGCACTGGCCGATGGTGGTGACGCCGGGGCCACCGACGTAAATGAGGCTGGTGCACCCCTCGAAGGCGTTGTCGCCGATCGTTTTCACAGTTGAGCTCATCCTGACGTAGGCCAGAGTTGTGCAGTTCTTGAAAGCCCCGTTGCTGATGCTCGTGCCGGTGATATGGATGCTAGTGTACCCGTTTAACGAGCTGTCCGTGTATTTTCCCTGTCCGCTGATTACGTAGTATTCCGTCACGCCGTATGTCACGGTCTCCGCTTCGGACTCTTCGCCAGCAGATATCATAACGTACGCGACCGTGAAGATCATCAGGGCCACGCATGCTATGGCGATTGTCTTGTTCGTGTTATCACCCGCTACGGCCGTTCCCGGCCGGCGTATCAACACGTCGAGAACGGGTATATATCCTGGTTGTAACGTCTTAACATGGGTAGTTTTAAGACAATCCGAGGATTGTTTGCCTGCCGGCTCAACTTTGCCTGCACATGACCCAGAAGCCGAGGCTCATCAGATTCATTTATATATCGATTCATCATAGGAACTTATGGTGATGCACATTAGGCTCAGGATATTCGCATCCAAGCCGGAAAGGGAGCCCGCAGGCGACGAGAGATACGTCTCGCACCTCCAAAGGGATATCCGCAGATACGAGGGGTGGACCCGGGATATGGTCGATGCCGACTACAAGGCCTCCAAGACCGTTCATACGATGTTGACGATCGGATATATGGAGTACGCCGACGACACGCTCGTCCTGACAGACAGGGGCCGCCTCGTTATGAGGCGTATGGACAGAATGCCGATTCCTTCCGAGTGAGGCCCTTTCGCAGAAGGCAGCCGTCATCCGTCAGCTTGCGCTATGCATGTACGTGAAGGCCCGCTTCTGTTATCGGCCACTAGGCTTCGCGGCAATTGCCATAGTGACGTTCGAGTCGCTGAATCGGTAGGCCGCGTGAACATCTCCACGCCGGCTGAGCCTTCAAGGGGTTCGGCTGGTGCTGGAAGCTTTGTAAAATGGTGGCTGGCGGCCCCGGAGACGGGGCCGCCTTCGAGATCATTCCAAGCTTGCTTTCTTGTAAAGGGACAGGTCCGCGCCCACAGGTATGGTGGCGTCGTATCCGACTTTCCACGTGGTCTTGCCGTGTGAGCTGGGGTCCAGCGAGGATCCGGCCGCTCCGGGGATCCTCAGGATCCTGTCGGCCTGCATCCTGGTGGCGACAGCCCACTCGACCTGCCTGTCGTCGAAGATGTCGATGTCCTCGTCCACAACGATGACCTGCTTCATGGACGGATGGCCTGTGAAAGCTGCCATTATGGCGTTGACTCCATCGCCCTCCTTGTTCTTCCTGATGGAGACGACCCCGTTCAGCCAGCAGCATCCGCCTTCGGTGAGCCTGACGTTCTTGACCCTGGGCACGGCCTGCCTGACGGTCTTGAAGATTATGGGCTCTCTGGGAAGCCCCATGAGCATGTAATGCTCCCAGCCTCCTGGCAGGAGCAGGTGGAACATGGCATCTTTCCTGGACCAGACGCGGTCGATCTCGATGACGGGCTGCTGGCGCTCGAAATCGTAGGTCCCGGTTATGTCCACGAAGGGCCCCTCCTTGGTCTCCTTCAGCGTGATCCTCCCCTCGAGGACGAAGTCCGTGTCCGACGGGACCAGGATGCCGTTGTCGCACTTTCCGACCTCCAGGGGCTTACCGTGGCCTTCCATGCACATGGCGCTGGCCACTTCAAGCTCGTCCTGGCCGAAGTCCAGGGGAGTGGCGGCGGCAAGGAGCACTTCCGCTCTCGCTCCGACGCAGATGGAGACGTTGAGCTCTTTGCCCTGCTCCTTGGCCATGTTGTATATGGTGAACAGATGGCGGGGGACCAGTCTGACCGCGATATGATTGCGGTCCATGATCATCATCCTGTGGAACGAGACGTTCTTCTTGCCCTCGAACTCGGTGACGATAACTCCCGATGTGATGTAGCGCCCCCCGTCCTCCGGGAAGTACTGCGGTATGGGCAGGGACATGAGGTCCACCTCCCTGGGGACTTGCCGGAAATCTGGCGATTCGACGATCCGGCAGGGTTTGGGAGACTCGACGGCATTCATGATGTGCCTGACGATGTCCTCTTTCCCGATGTTGAGCGCTGCGGCGATCTTCTCCCTGGTGGAGAAGATGTTCCCTGCCGCCTTCCCTCCGTTCAGGTCCTCGAAGACGACCGTCTTGGCCTGGTCCGCCAGGAGAGCTTTCGTGACATCCCTTGTGTCGGGGTCTGTGGGGCCTTTCACGGCCACGATGTCGCCGAAGAGAGATTCTTTGATTGACATGCCCAGGGCATCGGCAAGGCTCATTAAGGCTTTGGGGCTAAGTGACCAAGAAGTTGGTGCACCTATCGGGCGGGGACAGGTCATCCCCGCAGTCTATGGCTCGAAGCCAAGGCCGCGCGCCCCGCGGCCAGGATGTTGATGCTCGCGTTGAGGTCCCTGTCCATCTCGAGCTTGCAGAAGGGGCACTTGTGCACCCTGACAGAGAGGTCCTTTTCGACGAGCTGCCCGCATCCGGAGCATTTCTGCGATGTGCCGCGGGGGTCCACTCTGACGACCGCTGTGCTCGCTGCTTCCGCAGCAGAGTCCATGATCTTGCCGAAGTTTCCCCACGATGCAGAGTATTGAGAGCGGCGGATTCCTCTTCCCCGCTCCTTCTGAACGAGTTTCTTGATGTCGATGTCCTCCATGGCCACCATCTCGTGGCCTTCAGCAATCTCTTTGGCGACGTGCCTGAGCTCGTTCTGGCGGAGGTTCGCCATCCTCTGGTAGCGGTTCGCGGCCCTGCGGGCCAGCTTCTCGTATCTGGCAGTCCCGGGCTCCAGCTCGGACATCTTCCGTTGTATCTTCCCGATCTCTTCCCAGATGCCCTCGTACCGCTCATGCTCGTAGACCGTGCCGTCGGACAGGGTGATCCTGTTGATCAGCCCGAGGTCCAAGCCGACCTCGGGCCTGTCCAGGCCGAACCATACGGTTCCGCGGTCCTCGACCGCGCATATGATGCGGGCATACCAGTGGTTCTTCCTCCTGAAGACGACGCAGGTCTTGATGTCCCCCCGGATCTTCTGGTTGCACTGTAGCGTATGCCGCCCACATCATTCATCATCTTCCCGAGGAACAGCCTGCCGTCTTTCAGATAGAAGCACGTTGGAGAAGGAAACTCGAATGAGCGGTACCTGTTGGGGCCGCGCTTCTTCGGAAGGATTGTCTTGCCATCTTTCCTCTTCGCCCCTATTGCCCGAGAAAGGGCCGTGCTGACACGCCGAGATATGTTCTGAAGGGCAAGGGAATGGACCTCCCGCATCTCGGGATGCTTATCCTTCATCGGCGGCAGCAGGGCGTTGAGCTCGTACACCGGCATGGCCCTGCCCTCTTCGAGATAGGTCCCGACGGCTTCGTCCATGAGGCGGTTGTACGTGTCCCTGCAGGTGTCGATCGTCTTGCATAGCCTGCGCTGCTGCTTCTTGTCGGGCCGGAGCCTCAGCAGAACTGGCAGGTATTGCATGGGAAGACGGCTCGCCGTTCGAGATGATAAAGGTTGCGCGAACATTCCATTGAACTACCGTGTCTGCGAGTGCAGGCCGTTCTGCTGACAGACAGGCTTCGGAAACCTTGACCGAGTCCAAGGTCAAGAAGCACCAACTTCCATGTCACCTAGCCCGAAGGCTTTTGTCCGCTTTCCGGGCTGGATGTTCTGGAGGAAGATGCCTTGTTTTTATACGCGAAGCCGATTCACGGGCATGAACAGCGAGCAGATCGTGGGTCGCATCAATGCTCTCAGGAAGGAGCGCAACGCGGTCATACTGGCCCACAACTACTGCCGTCCGGAGGTCCAGGACATCGCCGATTTCGTGGGGGACTCCCTGGGGCTCGCCATCAAGGCCACCGAGACCGATGCAGACGTCATAGTGTTCTGCGGCGTCACATTCATGGCCGAGACGGCCAAGATCCTCAATCCTTCCAAGACTGTCCTCATGGCCGAGCCTGAGGCCTTTTGCGTCATGGCGCAGATGTGCACTCCCGAGCAGATCGAGGGCATGAAGGCCAAGCATCCAGGCGCAGAGGTCGTCGGGTATGTGAACAGCACCGCCCGCTGCAAGGCCCGCCTGGACGTCTGCTGCACCTCGTCGAACGCCGTCGGCGTCGTTTCCGGCCTGAAGAGCAAGGACGTCATATTCATCCCGGACATGAACCTGGGAAGGTACGTGGCCGGCAAGTGCCCGGAGAAGAACATCATCCTGTGGGACGGGTTCTGCCCGATGCATCAGTTCATCACTGTTCGCCAGGTGGAGTCCCTGAGGGCTGCCAACCCCCATGCTCCGGTCATAGCGCATCCGGAGTGCAGGAAGGAGGTCCTGGACATGGCGGACGAGGTCGGCTCCACGGAGAAGATGATCGGGCTGTCCCGGGAGTCCCCCTCGGATGACATCATAATCCTGACGGAGTCGGGGATGAAGCACAGGCTGGAGAAGGAATGCCCCGGGAAGAGGTTCCACTTCGCCGACAACGTCTGCTGCACCGCGATGAAGATGATTGACCTGATGTCTGTGCTCACTGTGCTGGAGGACATGTCCAACCAGGTCGTTCTGGACGACGAGACGATGGAGAAGGCATACCTCCCGGTCAAGAGGATGTTCGACTCCCAGTGATGGCGTAAAGGGGTCGAGGGGCTTCGAAAGGCCCCTGCACGCTCCTCATTCGCCTGCATGTGAAAGAAGGCGTTTGCCTGCTTCCGTGGTCCTGTAGCGTTGTTTCGTGCTTGTAGGTTTGTCGGGAATGGTATACTCGATCAACCCATGTGTCATCATCGGACGGATGTATCTTCTCGACAGTGTTGATTTGCTTGTGACCCCCAGCAATCCCAGTATATCGGCTATGCATGCCCCGTCGGGGCGATTCATCAGCTTGAGTAGTTCAAGGTCGCGGTCGGATCTTATTTCCTGTTGTTTTTTATCGACCGGCTTAGCTTTGATATCGTCAACAGTGATCACAGCATCAAGTTTCACCTGAAACGAGTAGTAATCAGCTTCGAATGTGACTTTCTTGTCTCCACGACCTCTGTATCCGTCCTGTATGCGTTCGATTCCGCGGCCCCAATTCTCGATGAGTCCCATCAAGAAGAACACATAGGCTATGCGAGGGTTTACCGGTTCGGACTTGTGCTCTTTCAGCAGGCGCTCTGTAGTCCAGCCCTCGGGGAGTCCTCCAGAGTCGGAGATCATCATCCTGTCTTTCCATATGCGAATCTGAACAGGATTGTATGATCCGTAGTCGTTGTGTATCAACGCGTTGACGAGGCATTCTCTCAGGGATTGATCAGGATAGGGGTCATTCTCGATCCGGGTCCATCCATCATACGTTATCGGCCTGACCAGGTATTTTACGGAGATTATCTCCATCAGCCTGTCAAGCCTTGTCACGAGCGGTCCGCCCACCATGTCCTGATGCAGTATCTCGGATCCGTCGAACATTCCGACCTTGGTGAAAGAGCCTGTGATAAGATCTTCTGGGGCGTGATGGAACAATATCGCTCCTGCACGTGTGATGCTGTCTCCGACTTTGAGGTTCAGCTTCGTCAGAAGGTCACTGTCTGAGATGTTGATGCTGTCCTGCCCCAGGATGTCATTCTCTGCAACCTTTTTCCTGAAGAACTCAAGGGCATTCTGATCGAGCTGAGTCTCGTCCATGCCTTCCAACGGTTGGTCGATCCAGGAGATATTCAGTCTCTTCGAGACGATACGGTCATACTCTCTGCCTTTGGCCTCATGGATCGTGTTGCCCGAACGAACATAGAACCTCCCGCTGAGCTCGACAGGCATGGATGCCTTCTCCACTGTAACTGTGATTACTCCTGTCGATTCATCGACGCTGATGGCAGGATACAGTCCAAGTTTATTCGAAACGGTATCAGAGATCTTCTTCATAATGTCCTTTGGATTCCTGACTCCGACCGTCTTGCCGTCATCATCAACTCCGATTTTAAGAACGCCGCCATCTGTGTTGGCGAAACCAGCAATCTCCTTGAGGAATTCGTCTCTCCATTCCCGCTTCCACTCAACAGTCTGTGTTTCCATCTCAGTTCGGTGTAGAAAAATCATCACCCCGTTAAATCATTTGTGTGAACATCCCTTGCATCTGCCAACTCTGTCCTCAACTCTGTCCTCAACTCTGTCCTCAACTCTGTCCTCAACTC
>CAVICI010000032.1:0-1680 GCA_963640995.1 Dialister hominis
GGCGCGCAGGTTATAACGTCGGTGCAACATGGCAGTGCATGGCCAGAGAGATCCATGTCCTGCTGGTGGACGGCTACATCGACGACCCCGCCGCCCTCGGCGTCCCTCCTTACATATCCCCCATAATCCGCGCCATAGCCGGCGCGGCGACGGATGCGGGAGCGGACAGGGTCACATACCTCTCTGCAGACATGCTCCGCAAGGGCGCGAAGGTCCCGGAAGCGGACGTCAGCGTGGTCATGTCCGGCAACACCGTGCCGGGGAAGTACCTGCGCTCGATGCCCATGTCCGCGAAGGAGCTCTCCGCATTGTTCCCGAAGCTGAAGGGCTGGAGGCTCATCGGGGGATCCGCGGCGGACACCGAGGAGGCCGATGGCTTCGATTTCATCATCAGAAAGGACCTGGCGGCATCCCTCTACGACGGCATGACCGGGAAGGAGGTAGGCGAGAGGTACCGCACCCTGGACGAATGGAACAGATGGATGCTCCTGGGAGCGGACATCGTGAAGCAGCACCAGGACTTCCCCCAGCCCCTGATCGCCGAGATAGAATCCTATCGCGGATGCCACAGATGGGCCTCCGGAGGATGCTCGTACTGCATCGAGCCCGCCAAAGGCAGGCCGCTGATGCGGTCTCCGGAAGACATACTGGCCGAAGCCGAGAAGCTCAGGGACTTGGGGGTGAAGAACATCCGTGTCGGAGGCCAGACATGCATCGTCTCCTACGGGTCCGAGGACGAGTCCCCCGTCCCGAAGCCTAATCCCGCGGTCGTCGGAAGGCTGTTCGGCGGCCTGGCAGAGATGGGGTTCGGAACCATCCACGTGGACAATGCCAACGCGGCCGTGATCTCCTCATATCCGGACGAATCGGAGGAGGTGCTGTCCATCCTCGCCGATAAGTGCACCGACGGCAACGTCCTGGCGCTCGGGATGGAGTCCGCAGACCCGATAGTGGTCTCGGAGAACAACCTGAACAGCACCTCCGAGCAGGTCATAGACGCGGTCCGGATGATCAACCGCATCGGAGGCTCCCGCGGGCCCAGAGGGATGCCGAAGCTCCTGCCCGGGATCAACATAATCTGCGGGCTGGACGGGGAGACGGCATCCACGTACAGGCAGGACATGGAGCTCCTGGAGAGGATCAGGGACGAAGGCCTCATGGTCAGGCGCATAAACATCCGCCAGGTGCTGCCGGTCCGCAGGGAGTTCAGCGTCCGCGTGGACCAGAAGAGGTTCAAGAAGTTCAAAGAGGATGTGCGCGAAGACGTCGACAGCGCCATGCTCAAAAGGGTCGCCCCATACGGGACGGTGCTCAGGGATGTGTACATGGAGCTCCAGGACGGCAACACGACGTTCGGAAGGCAGATCGGGTCATATCCTCTGCTGGTCGGGGTGCCATATAAGGTCGACGTCGAGGAGTTCAGAGACGTGTACATCACGGACTGGGGCTTCAGGTCGATAACCGGAGTAACATACCCGTTCGACATCAATCGCATGCCCATGTCCGCAATGGCTGCCCTGCCCGGGATCGGCAAGAAGCGCGCCCAGAGGCTGGCCGCCGAGAGGCCGTTCCAAGGGTTCGACGACCTCCTGGAAGTGCTGGAAGACCCCCATGTGGTCGACGGACTGCGGGATATCGTCGTTTTCTGAAGTGCAGATTGGTTGAAAAATCTGCTGAAAA
>CAVICI010000032.1:2550-21165 GCA_963640995.1 Dialister hominis
TCTCCTGCATCCCATCCATACTCGCCAAGGAGAACAAGAGGTTCCTGTTCTCGGACATAGAAAGAGGTCCCGAATACAGAGTTGGCTCCGCATACTACGGGAAAGCCCTGGAATGGCTGGAGATGGCGTTCATCTCCATGCCGTGCAATAACCTGACAGAGCTGCACGAACCGCTGGCAGAGAGGCTCAAGCTCTCAGAGTTCAAGCTGTACCTGACAGACACGGGCCTCCTGCTCTCGCTTTATGGCAGCGGCCTGGAAAAGAAGGTCCTCAAAGGGGACATGGACGTGAACCAGGGGGCCATAGCGGAGAACCTGGTAGCAGGGATGCTCCATGCGCAGGGCAGGCGCCTGATGTACTATTCCAAGAGGCAGGAGCGGACGGAAGTGGACTTCGTCACCACGGTGGACGACGAGATCTGCGCGATCGAGGTGAAATCGGGAGCCAACAGATCCTGCAGCTCGCTCAACAAGATCATCGGAGGATCCGTGAAAGGCATCATGTTCGAGACCAGGGACATCTTCACCGACGAGAAAGGAGTGGACCACTACCCGCTGTTCTGCGCCGCGTTCATGGACTGCATCGACAAGGCCCGGTTCCCGCTGCCGGAGCTGTACGATGCCGAGGAGATGAGGCGCGCCCTTGCGGGAGAGCCCATGCCCCCGGAGCCGGACCGCAACCGATATCCCTTAGCTGATGGATGATGTCCCATGGATTCCGGCCGTGCGGCAAAGTTCCCGTTCCTGAAGGACGCATCCGAGTTCGCGGAGAGCAACCATGTCGACCTCGACGCGCTCCTGGCATCGCCGTCCTTCGAGCCGGCCAGGTCCAGGGGCGTCCAAAGGATCATCGACGCGCTGAACTGCTCCGAAGTGTCGTACAAGCCGATCATCAACGAGTACGACCGCCTGATGGAGGCCATGTCCTACCCTTACGCCAGGATGATCGTGTCCATGGTCTCCGACCGCTTCCTCACCAAGAGGTACGCCCTCGCCGAAGCCGTCAGGATGAACCGCATCCTCGCGGGAGAGGACAGGGCCACCCTCGTCACCGTCTCCGACGACCTTGGCGTGGAGTCCATGGTGGACCCCGACGGCAAGATCCGCATGAAATTCACCGACTACCTCAGGCTGGCCAACCGCCTCAAGAGCGTGGACTGGAAGCTGATCAACAGCGACATCCATTCAGGGATGGTCTTCCTCCCGCAGGACAAGTTCAGCCGCCTGATGCAGAACGCCCTCCAGGACAAGATCGAGTCCGAGCTCCCTCTGATGACCCCGGAGGAATACCACAGCTATCTCAAAGGCGACGTCACGACGGTGCAGATGCATCTGGAGGAGGTCAAGAAGCAGTACAGTCCGACCGGAGGAGAGGGGATGAAGAACGAGTTCCTCCCGCCGTGCCTTGTCCATATAATGGAGATGTCCAGGCAGGGGATGAACCTCCCTCACAGCGCCAGGTTCGCTCTGGTGACGTTCCTGAAAGCCCTAGGGCTGACCTACGAGGACATCATCAGGGTCTTCGCGGAATCCCCTGACTTCGACGAGTCCAAGTCGGAGTACCAGATAAAGCACATCACGGGAGAGCTGAACGGCACGGACGGGTACTCCCCGCCGGAATGCAAGACGATGAAGACCAACGGCCTGTGCTACTGCCCCGATTCCCTGTGCGAGAAGGAGTGGATGAACCATCCGCTCACATACTACAGGGTGAAGTCGGGCAAGCCGTTCAACAATAACGGCGCGAATCCTGCCGGGAAGCCCCCGGCAGGGGATTGAGCTCATTCCTTCTTCTCGGATTCCATCTTGCCGAGGTTGCGCCAGGTGATGATGGCCCTCTGCACCGCGGTGATGTTCCCGACGACCGCGAACCACAGCATCATGACCTCCATGATCGTGATCTCGAACCCGGCGACCTCGAAGGACCCGCATCCCAGCTGGATGCCGATGTACTGGAGTATTGGGAAGAGCGTCGAGAGCACGACCCTGTCGGCCCTTCCGAGCAGCCCGGCGTACAGGCGCGGAGCGCCGATGGCCTGGGCCTGGGTGCCCATGTACGAGGTGAGCAGCACCCCCACCAGGGCCAGCATGCCCAGGTACGGGTCGCACCATGTGGCGCAGAACGCCACTCCGCCGATCATGAAAACATCGGCGTACCTGTCGAAGACGTGGTCCAGGTAGTCCCCTTTGGGCCCGGCCTTGCCGGAGAGCTTGGCGACCTTCCCGTCCAGCGCATCGAAGTATCCCGAGACGATGACCATGAAGGCTCCCAAGACGAGCATCCAGTCGTTCCCGTCCCTGCCGCTGAGGTAGAAGACGAGGCCGCAGGCCAGCGCCAGTATGAGGCCCATCCAGGAGATCGTGTTCGGGTTCACGTTGATCAATCTGCGGGCCACCGGAGTCAAAGCGAAGTCGACCCTTGCCCTCTGTCCGTCTAGAACCATTTCTCCATCTCCGAGGACCAGTCGGTCCTTCCTGGAAGGTAATCCTGCACCTTCCCCTTTAGTATTTGCTCGACGGCGTCCGCCGATTCCTCCACGGAACGGGAGGTGCAGTCGATCTCGCACACCGGTATGTCGGTTTCCGCAGCTTCGCAGAGGATCTCGTCCAGGACCTCCGCCTGGACGTTCTCCCTGACCTTCGCTTCGCCGTAGCCCCTGGCCCTCAGGCGCTGGGCCAGGACGTCCGGATGGCAGCGGAGCACGATTATCCCGCTGGAGTCCATGAAATGGGACAGATGGCTGTCGAAGATCGCGATGCCCTCGGACCGCCTGAGCCCTTCCAATGCGTCGTTGAGGTCGTCCAGGTCCACCTCGCGGGTGTCCCTGGCCTCGTCCAGCTCGCCCAGCAGGCCGTGCTCGGCGATGAACCTCTTCCCGTCGACGGCGCCGATCCCCCTGCGGCGGAGCTCCTCCGAAACGGAGGACTTCCCGGTCCCGGGGGTGCCCGTGAGGGCGTAGAGGGTCAAGATATCCCGCCGAGGTACGGCTCCGCCCTTGCGACGACATCGTCCCACGAAGGGGTGTTGGTGAGCGCGCCGACCTCCTCCACGACGAAGGATGCGACCGACGAGGCCATGACGAGGGCTTCGGGGACATCGTATCCGCGGTACAGCGCGGCGTAGAACCCCGCGCGGTAGCTGTCGCCCGCCCCGGTGACGTCCATGACGCGCCTGGGCTTGACGACCGGAACGGATATGGTCTCGCCTTTCCAGCGCGCGGCGCTCCCCTTCTCCCCGTCGGTGCGGACCACCAGCCCGGGGCCGGCGTCCAGGACGTCGCCTATCCCCAGATATCCGCAGATCGTGCGGGCCTCCAGCTCGTTGCAGAACAGGCTGTTGCACAGCGGGACGGCTTCCTTCACGGTCTCGGCGCTCCACACGCGGTGGACCTCCTGGGCCGGGTCGAAGGCGATGTCGCGCCCGTCCTTCAGCTCCTTCATCAGAGACAGGTAGTAAGAGGGCTGGCCGGTGCAGAAGTGCACCTTCTCGGACTTCTTGGCCATGCCGTCCAGCCGGATCCCGAGCTTGCCGGCGTGCCCTTGGGGGCCCTGGTAGAAGAAGACGCGGGTGGCGAGCTGAGAATCGTTTATGATAACACAAGCAGAGGTCTCTTCCCCGTCCAGGACCAGCACGTCGTCCATGATCAGGCCGGAACCGCGCATGAAGTCCATGTACTTGGCCGGGAAGTCGGGCCCCACGAAGGCGCAGAGCGCCGTGGGGCATCCGAGCTTCGCGGCGGACACGGCTATGTTCGGCCCCGTGCCGCCCAGAGCGGTCTTCTTGCTCAAGGCGTCCGCTGTGATGCCGGGCTCGTTGAACTTGTCGATCGACATTATCTGGTCGACCGTGATATGGCCGTAGACCGAGAGGTAAGGCTTCAGGTGCCTTCCTCCCACCCGGTGATGTAGCTCACCTGCTCGTCGGTGAGCGTGTCTATGGTGACTCCCATGGACTTCAGCTTGAGCATCGCGATCTGCTGGTCGATCTCGGCGGGGACGGCATAGACCTTGTTCTCCATGCTCTGGTAGTTCTGCGACATGTGCACGATTCCCAGGGCCTGGGTGGCGAAGCTCATGTCCATGATCTCCGCAGGGTGCCCCTGGCCGGCGGCCAGGTTCATGAGCCTTCCCTCAGCGATGAGGTACAGGCTCCTGCCGTCCTTCATCTTGTACTCGTCGATGAAGTCGCGGACCCTCTCCTTGGCCACGGACTGAGCGTCCAGGGCGGTCTTACTGATCTCGTTGTCGAAGTGCCCGACGTTGCCCATGATGCAACCGTCCTTCATCGCCTTGATGTGCTCCTCCGCGACGACGTCCTTGCATCCGGTGACGGTGATGATCATGTCGGCGACCTTCACCGCGTCTATCATCCTCATGACCTCGAACCCGTCCATCTTGGCCTCGATGGCCTTGATCGGGTCCACTTCGGTGACTATGACGGATGCGCCCAGGCCCTTGGCCCTCATGGCCACGCCCTTTCCGCACCATCCGTATCCGGCGACCACGAGCTTCTTCCCCGCGACGATGAGGTTGGTGGCGTTCATCCACCCGTCGAAAGCGGACTGCCCGGTGCCGTACCTGTTGTCGAACAGGAACTTCATCTTGGCGTCGTTGACGTCGAGGACGGGGAACTTAAGGGCCCCGTCGGATGCCATCGCCCTGAGGCGGACCACGCCGGTGGTCGTCTCCTCGTTCGCGGCCTTCACGTTGGGGAGGATGTCCTTCCTGCTGGTGTGGGCCATCGCGATGAGGTCGGCTCCGTCGTCTATTATGAAATCGGGCGCCATGTTGAGGACGGTGTTCAGGTTGTTGTAGTACTCTCCCTGCGACTCCCATTTCTTGGCGTACACGTCGAGACCGTACTCCTCCCTCAGGGCGAGGGCGACGGAATCGTCGGTGGAGAGCGGGTTGCAGCTGGCGAGGCGGATCTTGGCCCCGGCATCTGCGAGGGTGATGGCCAGCATCCCGGTCTTGGCCTCGGTGTGGAGGGCCATCCCGATCTTCAGGCCGGCAAGGGGCTGCTCCTCTTTGAAGCGCCTGCGCACGTCCATCAGGACAGGCATGTGGGTCTCGACCCAGTGCAGCCTGAGGCTTCCTTTCTTCAGTAGATCGTCCATGTCATCATCTCCTCCGCCTCACTGCTGCCTGAGGTATCCGCAGATGCAGTCTATCGTGCGGCGGCGGTTGTCGTCTGCGGAGAATGCTTCCAAAGTCTTTAACGTTCTTTCCCTGTCGCCGCGGAGCTCTCCGACGAAGCGGATGATGTTCTCCAGCGCGCGGGACATCTCGTCGCATACCGGGACGGTGGCGGCCCTTGAGGTCCTGGACAGGGGGTTGAGGTCGATGGAGACGACCTTCTTCCCCATGGAGACCAGCGCTTCGGCCCTGTCCCCGTCCTCTATCGGCACGAGGATGACGTCGCTCCCGAAGATCCCCTCGGATGTGCACAGGGCCCTGTCGTGCTGGAGCCCTTCGATCCTGCAGTCCGGGTCCCTTCCGAGGACGTCCTTGGCGCCTTCCGATTCCAGATAAGATATCAGGCCCTCCATGCGCTCGGGGGTGCGGTGGAACAGGTTCACTTCGATCTTCGCCGGGACGGCCTCGGCAAGCGCGATGAGCCCTTTCGGGTCCAGGGCGGCGGCGTTGCCGTTGACGCATATGACGGGATTCTCGGCGGAGACCAGATAGGCGGCGGCGGCCAGCTCCGCCTCCAAGGCGGCGTCCGTGCTCTTCTCGCCCATCATGTAGTCGAAGGCCTCTCCCCTGCCGTGGGAGATGAGGCCCGTGGGGGTGACCAGTCCGCGCTCGACCATCTGGGCCAGGCGCTCGCGGGTCATCAGCGATTTGTATCTCGGATGATTCTTAGGTATTTCCACGATGTCCTCTACCGCCGACCCCGTATTTATCGCATATCCACGGGTTAAAGTACAGGATGGCGATGCCAATGGCATGCCGGACATCCGCATTGTTGTAGTGGGAGCCAAGTACGAGGGGAACGTGGGCGCGATAGCCCGTTCCATGGCCAACTTCGACGTGTCCGAGCTCTACCTGGTGAACCCCTGCGAGCTCGGAGACGACGCGTACCGCAGGGCCAAGCACGGCTCCGCGGTCCTCGACGGAGTCCGCATCGTCGACACCCTGGACGAAGCGCTCGAAGGATGCTTCCTCGTCGTGGGGACAAGCGGGGTCACCACCAAGGGCGACAGGAACTACACCCGCATACCCGTCCCGGCGAGGGAGTTCGCCGAGCACTGCAGGGGATATCCGGAGAAGATCGCCATCCTGTTCGGGAGGGAGGACATAGGCCTGCTCCAGGACGAGCTCAACCTGTGCGATGTCCTGATCACCGTGCCGACCGGCGAGGAATACCCCATACTGAACCTGTCCCACGCCGCGACCATCGTCATGTACGAGTTCTTCCAGGCCGAGGCCGCGCCCAGGAGGGCGGAGCCTGCGGACAGGCACGAGAAGGAGCTCATGTTCGAGTTCTTCGGCGATGTCATGGAAGGCATAGAGTATCCGCCCGTGCGCAGGGAGATGACCACGGTCATGTTCAGGCGCATGATGGGCCGCGCAGTGCCGACCAAGTACGAGTACAACACCATCATGGGCGTCTTCGGGGATGCCGCCAAGATCATCAGGTACGGCAAGCCCTGGGAGAAGAAGGATCAGAAGCCGTGAACCGGGAGGAACGTCAGGACCTTGGTGTCCTCGGCGTCGTCCCTCCTCACTATGTCGGGGATCATCCCCAGCTTCTCCGCCACGGTAGAGCTTATGGACTCCAGCTCGGCGGTCCCGAACCTGGAGCTCACGAACACGACGCACCTTCCGTGCTCCGGGTCCGGCTCGAACAGCGACGCCTCCGAGGCGCGGGCGACCGCTTCCGACGGATAGAACGATGTCGTGTACGCCAGTGTGTAGGCCTTCTTCGTGAAAGTGGAGAAGAACGGGCCGTCGACCAGCGATGCGATGGCCCTTATCGCCATCTGGACCGTGCTGGCGATCATGTTCAGGGCATGATGGATCTTGGCATTCGGATGGAGGCGGCCGATCGTCAGGGTGTCGAACACGAACATCCTGTCGGACACCTCGGCTATCTCGGACAGCGACTCGAAGGCCCCGTAGCGGCGGCTCTCCGTCTCGTAAGGCACCCCGATCACGGAGACGAACGAGCACCCCGCATCATGGGCGCACTCCGCGACTGCTGGCATGGTCCCTGCGCCGGCGCCTCCGCCCAGCATGGCGAACGCGATGACCGCGCGCTTCCCTGCGACGAACCTTCCGATCTCGTTCTTCCTGTCGATCGCCAGCGCGAACGCCTGGGGATCGTCCAGATGGATGCCGTCGTTGGCCACCGGAGGCTCCAGCTCGCCCTTGTCCAGGATCATCTTCTCGAGCCCGAGGCCCTCGTCTCCGAGGATGTGCCTCGCTCCGCCGCCGCAGGCTATGAGGACAGCGCCGCCCGGCAAGTCATTCACCGGCCTTCCAGCGGGCGAACTCGGTAGCGGCGGCGAGGACGGCATCGTCGAGGGACGAGCCGTCTATCGTGAGGTCCTCAATGCTCAGGTAGTCCTCCCCCATCTCGGGGGCGGGCTTCACGCCTTGGGCGAAGCGCTCTTCGGCATAATCGTCGAGGACGGTGCGGACTGCGACGGACAGAGAAGGGAACTCCCCCGAATCCACGAGGGCCTGGAGGATCCCGACAGTCTCCTGCGACAGACGAACCGTGACCTTCCTTTCAGGATCCATGCGCATCGCTCCGAACATGAGAAAAATGAGGGTAAAAGGTTTGTGTTGTCAGCTTAAGACCGACCGTTCATCCGAACAGTGCAGAGAGACCGGCGGCGGCCTCTTCCTCACTGACTGCTTCCTCTTCAGGCTCGGCGGCTGCGGCAGGGGCGTCTGCTGCGGCTGCGGCTGCGGGGGCTGCGACGGCGGCTGCAGGCGCGGCGACAGCTGCGCTTGCGATGGCCTCCTTGATGTCAACTCCCTCGAGAGAAGCGACCAGTGCTTTGATCTTGGCTGCATCAGCCTCGACTCCAGCGGCAGTCAGGACGGCCTTGATGGCGTCCTCGGTGATGTCCTTGCCGGCAGAGTAGAGAACCATAGCGCTGTAGATATACTCCATCTGATTCAACTCCTTTAATTTAGCCGAATAATGCACTGAGGCCAGCTGCTGCTTCTTCTTCGCTGACCTCTTCTTCTTCCTCTTCGACAGCTTCCTGTGCGGGCGCGGCTGCAGCGGGAGCTGCAGGTGCGGCGGCAGCGGCTGAGCTGAGCCTTGCGGCGATCTCATCGCTGGTGTATCCGCTCGCGGAGGCTATGGCAAGCATCTGCCTGTCGGCCTTCGCCAGGAGCATATCGATGTTATCCTTGGTCGGTATCGCGGCCTCAATGGAGAGCCCCATGGACTCCCTGAACGCCTTAGCAATGAGCGGGACGATCGTCTCCTTCGTGGGGAACGCGATCGACACACCGAGTGCCAGAGCGTCATGTGCGGCCGTAGCGAACATTGTAGAATAGTAGTCTTCGGGGATGTCCAGGACGTCCCTGCCGTAGATGACCCCGTCCTCGTAGGCGGACCTGAGGTCCATACCGACGATCATGGGGAGTATCTCCAGCTTGGGCAGCATCGCGGCGATGGGCCCGGAGATTGGCTCCCCTTCCTTCACCAGCGTTGTGTCCTTCTTGACCACAATCTTCCCTGCCTCAATGGCGGCAGGAAGCCCTATCTTCTGAAGTTCACCGATGATCGGGCCGGGTCCGAACGGGGTCGGTCCCTTGGGTACGACGATGTCGAACGGTGCGAGCTGTCCCTCCTTGGCGGGGGCGGCGGTCATCGTGGCCTCAAGCTTCTTGAAGAGCTTGAAGGGGTCGATGTCCGTCGTGACGATCGCGCACTGTCCGTGCACCGCATCCTTGAGTCCAGCGATCTCAGGCTTCTCCTTCGCTGCCTCGTCGATGGCCAGGAGCATGAGGTTGTTCTTGGTCATCTTGAGTTTGGCGTGGGCCCTGAGTCCTGCCCTCATGGACTGGACCTGCTGGCCGGGTATCCCCTCCATGTCGACGACTGCGACAACGGGGTACTCGCGCATGTCCTGTACCAGCTCGCTCACCATGTCCTTCTTCCAAGCTGCGACGTGTGCCATCTTTGAACCTCCTTACAAGACCCTCTCCGAGGGGCCCATGGTGGTCTTGACGTACGCGGAAGCGATGTTGTGCTTCCCCTTCTCCAGGTGAGACTCGACACGCTTCAGGATCAGCTCGACGTTGTCGGCGATCTCCTCGGCGCTCATGTCCACGGACCCTACGGGCGCGTGGAATGTCTTCCTGTCCTTCGTCCTGATGGTCACAGACTTGCGGAGACCGTCGATCATCCCGGCCGGATCTGCTCCGGGCGCGATGGGCTTCGGCATCTTTCCGCGAGGACCGAGCACGGTACCGAGCCTCTTACCGACGACGGCCATCAGGGGCGCCTCGGCGATGAAGTAATCGGTGCTGTTCGCGATCTTCTTAGCCTGCTTCTTGTCGTCAGCGATCGCCCCGAGCTCTTCGGGGGTGATGACGACATCAGCTACGTCTTTGGCTTTCAAGGCTAGTTCGCCACCACCAATCACGCAGACCTTCACTGCCTTCCCGCGGCCGTTCGGGAGGATGATATCCTCGGTGATACGGTTCTTGGGGATGGACAGATCGACATCCTTGAGATTGATGGCCAACTCAACCGTCTCAGTAAAATTGCGCTTCTTCGCACTCTCGAGTGCCTTCTGCACAGCCATTACGGTTGGTTTTTCTGCCAATACAATTCCTCCTCGTAGTGCATGCGAGTCTTGCGACTCTCCTACAAGTGAAGCAACCTAATATGCAGGTTGTATTTAAAGGTGACATCGACTGTTTATAAATGCGCGAAGCCGCGAAAGATGGACGGATGAGGAACGGAAGCCGGCCCAGTTCGTAGCGGAACGCCGTCAGAAGACACAAAGAACAGATAAAGATGGAAGGTGGGGGCTGCCCACCTCCGTTTTCAGAACTGGCCGTCGTAGACGCCGGCCTTGACGTCCTTCACGAAGATGCGGGGATCCTTTCCGTCGATGGTGACTCCGACGGAGACGCAGTTCCCTGCGACCTCGAGGACCCTGGCCTTCATGTCGGCTCCGAGGAGGTCGTCCTGTTTCATGGTCGCGACCTTCTTCGCCTGGTCCAAGGTCAGGTTGCCGACCTTCTCGGTCTTGGCGTTGTGCGCTCCGGACTCGACGCCCAGCTCTCCCTTGATGAGAGCAGACATCGGGGGAGTCCCGACCTTGATGTCGAATGTCTTGTCGTCGTTGATAAGGATCTTGACGGGGACTTTCATGCCCTCGAAGGCCTTCGTCTTCTCGTTGATCTTAGCGATAACCTGGCCGATGTTCACGCCTTTAGGCCCGAGTGCGGGGCCCAGGGGCGGACCTGCGGAGGCTCTGCCTCCATCTACCAATGCCTCAACAGTATCTACCATTGCTCATCTCTCCTTCTCTATGACCCTCACGCTGTCTCCTTTGACAGTGACGGGTATCGGGACCATGGCCTCGGTGAGCTCGACAGTGATCTCCTCCTTGGCATGGTCGATCTGCTGGACCCTTGCTTTTTCGCCCTTGAAGGGACCGTTGACGAGCTCGACTATATCTCCCTCGACGATTCCGACAACAGCAGACATCGGGACGAGGTAGGGTCCTATCTCCTCGATGTTGGTCTCTCCGTTGATGAAGGACCTCGCTTTCTTTATGTCGCGGGTCTTCTCGCGGAGACGGTCCGTGTCCATCCCTTCGACGAACACGTATCCTCTGAGCCCTGCGGGGCTCAGTATCGCATATATGTCCTTCTCCTTAGATTCGGCCTGGGCTTTCGAGTAAAGCGTGTCGGCCACGCTCTTCTCCTGGTCGATCTGGGTCTTAAGGACCATAATGGACTGTGACGCCATGGCCTTGAAGCGCATGGAATCCTCGTCGGCGCCTGCCGAGACCGTGACCTCGGTCTCGACCATGTCGCCGTATCTGGCTCCGTCGGGGCACTCGACCTCGAGGGCGAGCTCCTTGGCGGCCTTTCCGGGAAGGTCGACTTCTACAGATGTCATGTTCCCGTAATTGCTGGCCCAGATCTCTCTGGCGCCGTCCTTGAGGGTGATCGTCCACTCGGGCGCATCCTCTGCATCGGGACCTGTGGTGATGGAGAACGAGATCGTCACCTTGGGTTCCTCCGCAGACACCTGGAAGGGCCACTGGACCGTCTTTCCTGCGTGGACTTTCTGCGTGGCATTGTCGCCAGCTATCATCGGGACCATGGGCTTCACCTCAGAAATATGTGGGGAGTATGTCCATGAGCCACCAGATCGCGAATCCGACAGCTCCGACGATCACGATTCCGATTCCGGTGATGTACAGCGTCTTCACGTACTCTTCCCTGCTAGGCGTGCGTGCCATCTTCAGAATCCTGCCGTACTTGCCTTTTCCGAAGCCACGGGCCTTGGACTCGAACTCGTCCTGAAGGTCGTAGACGGATGAATCTTCTTCAGCCATTGTATCGTTCTCCTCTCCGCATAGCGGACTGCCCTCGTTATCACTGATAGCTATAACGCAGGGTACCCCTCAATTATATTACCATTATAAAGCTTTCCGACGGTTCAGACAGGGCCCCGCCCGCCGGCAAGACGGCTCGGAAATGAGGCTGCGGACACTGATGCCCTGATACCGGAAGGCTCCCGATGCCTGCTTGCGCCTGTCAAAAAACGGTTTTTCGGGGAACGGCTTTTTATATGTGATGCTGGTACGGTTTGACCATAGGAACCTTTAGGGGGCTTGTTTGTATGGAAGAACCACTTTGTAACATCGAAATCGTGAAAGAGAACAACGATTTCGTTATCAGGATTCAGAGCGACCTCGGAGGCGTCAGGGAGTACAAGTCCAACAGCTTCGAAGAGGTCCTCGAGCAGCTCGTCCAGGACCTCCAGGAAGAGTTCGATACGCTTTGAGCGGAGTTGATCCAATGGCCGATAAGATCAAGCAGATTGCAGACGGCCTCGACATGCTAGCCGAGGACACCTCGATCCCGAGGAACATCAGAAAGGGAGCCACCGACGCAAAGGCCAAGCTCCTCGACACCAAGGAAGCCATGGATGTTCGCGCCACCGGCGCGATCGTCATCCTGGACGACCTTGCCAACGACCCCAACATACCTCTCCACGGCAGGACCATCATCTGGAACATCATCAGCCAGCTTGAGGTCATCAGCCAGCAGAGCTGATCCCCTTTTCTCTGCGCCCGGACGGCGCCGCCCCTCAGCGGCGCTGTTCGGCCACTATGTCCAAGAAATTCTGGAATATCTCGGGCCCGTGCTCGGTGTTCTCCACCTCGGGGTGGAACTGCACGCCGAAGATCGGGCGGCCGATGCACCGGACCGCCTCATGGGGGCAGGTCTCGGAAGATGCGGTGACCTCGAACCCCTCGGGGATCCTCTTGACCTCGTCGTTGTGCGATGCCCACACCTGGAACTCGTCGGGAAGGCCCTTGAAGAGGTCGTCGTGGGAGGCGACCTTCAGCCCCACTCCGCCGAACTCGGGCGTGGTGCCGGGGCCGAGCTCTCCGCCGAAATGCTCGCAGAGGAACTGCATGCCCGCGCAGATCCCGAAGATCGGGAAGTCCGCTTTGTCGAGGTACTCGCCGTTGTTGCCCATGCGGGCCGCGTCGTTGGCCACGTTGGGCGCTCCGCCCGACAGGATCAGGCCGTCGACATCCTTTATCTCGTCGAACGGCGTCGTGTTCGGGATTATCTTGGTGTCCACCTTGAGGTATCTTAGAACGCGCCATTCGCGATGGGTCCACTGGCCCCCGTTGTCAACGACGTAGACTTTCATCGCTTCCGGAACGGACAGGATGAATATGAAACATGCGGGATTACCGATAAGAACCCGGCCCGCCATCCGAGAGGCATGATAAACTTCGACAGCAAGAAGTTCCTGAAGCTGGCGCCCGTCGATAACGATGCGTTCTCCGACCTTGTGACCGGGATCCTCGTCAGCGGAGAGTCCGTCGTCCAGACGTTCAAGTCCGGCCGGGACGGAGTGGTGTTCACGGACAGGAGGCTCATCGCGATCAACGTGCAGGGGGTGACGGGCAAGAAGAAGACCGTCAGCGTCCTGTCCTTCGACAAGGTCCAGGCCTTCGAGGTCGAGACGCCTGCGACGTTCGACATCGACAGCACCCTGACGCTCTGGTTCAGCGGCGTCGGCCAGGTCGATTTCGAGTTCAGCGCCAAGGCCAACGTCACGAAGATAATGAGATGCATCAGCGAGCGCATGCTCGGATGATGCTTCACGGCCGGGACGGGCACCGCCCCGGCCGCATGAAAAGGATCACTCCCACTCGATGGTCGCCGGGGGCTTGTTCGTGATGTCGTAGACCACGCGGTTCACGGAGTCCTTCATCGTGTTGGTGATGCGGACCGACATCTGCTCCAGCACGTCGAGGGGGATCTTGGCGTAGGTCGCGGTCATGCCGTCTACGGACGCCACGGCCCTGATTGCGATGGTGCGGCCGTAGGCCCTGCGGTCCCCCTGGACCCCCACGGACTTGGAGGGCAGGAGCACCGCGAAGTACTGCCAGGGCATGTCCATCTTGCCGGCCTTGGCCGCCTTTGCGATCTCGTCCTCGACGATGAAGCAGGCCTCGCGGACGATGGCCACGTTCTCGGGGGTGACCTCCCCCAGGCATCTGACTGCGAGGGCGGGGCCGGGGAAGGGCTGCCTCTCGGACGCCTTCACGCCGAGCTTCCTGGCGACGTCGCGGACCTCGTCCTTGTACAGGTCCCTGAGCGGCTCCACGAGCGTCATCCCCAGGTCCTTCGGGAGGCCGCCGACGTTGTGGTGGGACTTGATCGTGTCGCGGACGCCGTCCCCGGACTCGATCCAGTCGGGGGCGATGGTCCCCTGGACCAGGAACTCGGCTCCGAACTCCTTGGCGTTCCTCTCGAACACGCGGATGAACTTCTCCCCGATGATCTTCCTCTTCTGCTCGGGATCGGTGACGCCTTTCAGGGCCTCGAAGAACTCGGCCCCCGCGTCTGCGATCCTGTAGTTGATGCCCATGTCCTTGAGCATGGACTCGACCTCTTCGGTCTCGCCCTTCCTCATGAGGCCGTTGTCCACATAGACCGCCAGCAGCCTGTCCCCGATGGCCTTGCTGGCCAGGGTCGCCGCCACCATGCTGTCCACTCCCCCGGAGCAGGCTATGATCGCCTTTCCGGTGATCTTGGACCTTATGTCCTCGACAGAGTCATTGATGAAATCTTCAGCACCCAACATCTGAAACCACCTTCTCCGAGTCCGCGATGACCTTCGCCGCCTGCTCCTCCCTGTACGAGACGAGGGCCTGCCTCACGGAACCGTCAGTGACTGCAAGGATCTCCGCCGCCAGGACGGCCGCGTTGTCTCCGCGGTCCAGGCCCACTGCGGCCACCGGCACTCCCGGAGGCATCTGCACCACGGAAAGGAGCGCGTCCAGATTGAGCGCGCCGCTCACGGGCACCCCAATGACGGGCTTCACCGTGAAGGATGCCACCACTCCGGGCAGCGCGGCGGACAGCCCCGCTATGGCGATGAAGACATCGGATCCGCTCTCCTTCACGAGGGACTCGACCCTTGCGGGCGTGCGGTGCGCGGATGCCACCGCGATGTCGAACCCGATTCCGAACTTCTTCAGGACGCCTATGGCCTTCTCGGCCACGGGCATGTCGCTCTTGCTTCCCATGATGATGGTGACCCTTGACATCGGATGGACGACTACATAATCCGTATAAAAACCGAAGGGTGGGGTTTGGGGAAGAGGTTTCTGTTCCAGGCCGTTCAGCTCTTGAGAACGACGACGAGGAAGATGCCGACGGCGACGAGGGCACCGATCACGATGCCGAGCAGGTCGATGATGGCATTGTAGACCGTATCCCAGGCCGCGACCTCGCAGAACGGGGAGATGTCGCTGTACCCAACGAGGTAGGCCCAGACGACTCCGACTACGAGACCGATGATGGCCATCGCGGCTCCAGCGGCTTTGCTCTTTCCAGAGCCGAAGTACGCGGAGAAGAGCCCTGCCACGAGCATGACCAGGGCGAACGCGAAGACCACGAGGGTCAGGAAGGACATTGCATCCATTGTTTTGCCTCCGAATTTCAAACCCGCATTGCGGGAATTTGCCACTGGTAGACTGTTGGATTATTTATTGGGTTGGGTTCGCCCGGCACGGCCGCCGGGCAGCCTGGCAGCGCTGTCTGGCATGCGGAAATGCGCGAACTGCGCCGATTGAACGGGTCCCGGCGCTGGATGGCTGTATAATCCATGCAGATGCCCGCTTTGTAGTAAACTATATAGTACAAGATGATAAAAATTCACCAATGTTTATTAAATCTCACAATACTATTTTATAATAGAAATAATTTAAACTGGTTGTACATCGCGCAAGCGGAACGAAGGGGATCTATGGAAATTCTGGGGAGGATCGAGGAGATCACCTGCGACGGCAGGCTGATAGTTCGCTGTTCTGAGCTTCCAGACATAGGCGCCGTCGTATATTCGCATGACAACAGACGCGTTGGAACCGTCGGAAGGGTCTTCGGACCGGTCGACGGTCCATATGCTTCCGTGAAGCCCGAAGGCGAAAGCCAGAGGATCGGCGCGGAAGTGTTCTTCGGGGGGAGCAAGCAGAATGCCAAAGGTAAGAGAAGGAACAGAAGAAATCGAAGTCTGTCCCGAGTGCGGAAGCCACCATCTTGTCCGCGACTACGAGCGCGGAGAACTGCTGTGTGAAGACTGCGGGCTGGTCTTGGACGATCAGTTCATCGATCAGGGTCCGGAATGGAGGGCATTCGATGTGGAGCAGGGCGAGAAACGCGCCCGTACCGGTGCTCCGATGACCTACACTATCCACGACAAAGGTCTCTCGACCGAGATCTCGTGGAAGAACAAGGACAGCTACGGCAAGAGCATCCCTACGAGGAACAGGGCCCAGCTGTACAGGCTCAGGAAGTGGCAGAGGAGGATCCGCGTCTCCAACGCTACAGAAAGGAACCTGGCGTTCGCGCTGTCCGAGCTGGACAGGATGGCATCCGCCATGGGGCTTCCCAGGAACGTCAGGGAGACGGCCGCCATGATATACAGGAAAGCGGTCAACAAGAACCTCATCAGGGGAAGGTCCATCGAGGGCGTCGTCGCGGCGTCCCTGTACGCCGCATGCAGGCAGTGCGGAGTGCCCAGGACGCTCGATGAGGTCGCCAGCTCCAGCCGCGTAGGAAGGAAGGAGATCGGGAGGACATACAGGTTCATGACCCGCGAGCTGAAGCTGAAGCTAATGCCGACAAAGCCCCAGGACTATGTCCAGAGGTTCTGCTCCGAGCTCAAGCTCAACGGAGAGGTCCAGAGCAAGGCGGCGGAGATCCTCAAGGACGCTTCCGAGAAGGAGCTGACCTCCGGAAGGGGACCTACCGGAGTGGCGGCCGCAGCCATCTACATCTCCTCGATCCTTTGCAACGAGCGCAGGACCCAGAGGGAGGTGGCCGATGTGGCGGGAGTGACCGAGGTCACGATCAGGAACCGCTACAAGGAGCTCACCGAGAAGCTCGGGATCGAGATCCAGCTCTGAGAAACAGGCGGGGGAAACCTGCCCTTCTTCCATTTTCTAACGTCTCGATTTGGGGCATGTATACCCTGAATCGGGGCGTTAGAGTTCTGAGTCCATAGGAAAACACCACCATCCGCTCGCATGACGACAAACGCATTGTTACCGTCCGCAGGGCCTTCGGCCCTGTCGGCAATATCATGCTTCCGCTAAGCCCGACGGCGAAGGCCGGAGGGCGCGCGGAAGTGTTCTTCGGGGGGAACAAGCAAAATGCCAAAGGTAAGAGAAGGAACAGAAGAAATCGGGGTCTGCACCAACTGCGGAAGCCATCATCTTGTCCGCGACTACGTGCACGGAGACCTGCTGTGCGAAGACTGCGGGGTGGTCTTAGAGGCCCAGTTCATCGATCAGGGCCCGGAATGGAGGAATTTCGATGGGAATCAAGAGAAGGATCGTTCCCGCACCGGCCCTCCGACGACCGTCACCATACACGACAGGGGCCTCTCCACGGAGATCTCGTGGAAGAACAAGGACAGCTACGGCAAGAGCATCCCTACGAGGAACAGGGCCCAGCTGTACAGGCTCAGGAAGTGGCAGAGGAGGATCCGCGTCTCCAACGCTACAGAAAGGAACCTGGCGTTCGCGCTGTCCGAGCTGGACAGGATGGCATCCGCCATGGGGCTTCCCAGGAACGTCAGGGAGACGGCCGCCATGATATACAGGAAAGCGGTCAACAAGAACCTCATCAGGGGAAGGTCCATCGAGGGCGTCGTCGCGGCGTCCCTGTACGCCGCATGCAGGCAGTGCGGAGTGCCCAGGACGCTCGATGAGGTCGCCAGCTCCAGCCGCGTAGGAAGGAAGGAGATCGGGAGGACATACAGGTTCATGACCCGCGAGCTGAAGCTGAAGCTAATGCCGACAAAGCCCCAGGACTATGTCCAGAGGTTCTGCTCCGAGCTCAAGCTCAACGGAGAGGTCCAGAGCAAGGCGGCGGAGATCCTCAAGGACGCTTCCGAGAAGGAGCTGACCTCCGGAAGGGGACCTACCGGAGTGGCGGCCGCAGCCATCTACATCTCCTCGATCCTTTGCAACGAGCGCAGGACCCAGAGGGAGGTGGCCGATGTGGCGGGAGTGACCGAGGTCACGATCAGGAACCGCTACAAGGAGCTCACCGAGAAGCTCGGGATCGAGATCCAGCTCTGAGGCAGAGCAGAGGGCCGGCCGTCCTCTCGCACCGCCGTGCGCACAGTCTGGTGCACGGCGGCTGAAACGCCTTTCCCGATTGTCCGTCATGAGCGCATCAGCTAGTCCCGGAGCTATTCGTTCCTCACGCACTGGTGCCCCATGCGTTACTGAGACATCACCCGCATCGCTGCGGTGGCATCATCACATGGAGCGGAGGGCTCCTAAGAACCCTCTGCGAAGATCCATGCTTCCCGGCCGGCGGCCCGGCATCTGAAGCATGCTGCCTGGACCGGATGCTGGTGCCTGGACGTCAGGCATCTCATCAGATGATGTCATTGGAAGAAGAGCCGTGTCACTATGCTCCTCTGGCAAAGACTCTGGCGATATGGAGCAAGCATTGGAATCAGAGATTTTTGAAGACAGTAACATAGTCTGTGTTGAAAAACATGATATATCATGCCTTTTACTTCAATGACAAGACTGTATCATCACGGACGCGATCTGCCTGAAGAAGTGCCGCCTGTCGGAGAATAACCGCATCCGGTTCCGGTCCGGTAGACCTTCCGCTCCGTCTATGACCAGGCTGGAAGGTGGTCTCTATGGACAGAATCCTGCAGAAAACCGTCGCGAGTGAGAAGCATTGCCGCCTCGCATCGGCTATCCTGATAATCTCCTTCATCGTCGTGACGATGATGGGAGCCTTCGCTTTCGCTGAACCAGATAATTGCGCCGAGGTTTCGGACGAAACGATAATAGCATCGGGAAGCTGTGGAGAACATTTGAATTGGTCCCTCGAC
>CAVICI010000033.1:0-20905 GCA_963640995.1 Dialister hominis
ACGGCGTCGTCAGTGCCGAGGTGGTCATGTCCATCATGGGATTCGCTGAAGAGATTCCCCCGTCGAATTGCGAAGGAGTGCTCCTTGGAGTCAGGATTTGAGATGACGAAGAGATTCGAAGACAAACGTGCTCTTACTTTCCTGTTGATCCTGTTAGCGCTATCCACCCTTCTTGACGGTTTGGATTCATCTATAGTCACGATCGCCCTCCCGACGATCTCTCAGGAGCTAGACGTTTCGATCGGAGATACGTCCTGGGTGACTTTGACATACGTTGTGGCCCTCGCGGCGCTCCTTTTGCCTATGGCCAAAGTTGCAAAGAACGGTGCTGTGAAAAAGGTCTTCATGATCGGAATCATTATTTTCACTGCATCATCCGTCGCCTGCGGGATCTCGAATAGTTTCTTCGAGCTTACAGTCTTCAGGCTCATCCAAGGCATCGGGGCGGCACTCATGAGCGCTGCGGTCCCCGTGTTCATAACCGATTTCCTTCCGGTCGATAAGAAAGGCCTCGGCATGGGAGTCCTCGGTGTCGCCTCCGGTTCGGCTGTGGTTCTCGGCCCGACCATCGGAGGGTTCATCACCGACGCATTCGGTTGGCATTGGATATTCCTGATCAATATCCCCTTCGGCATCTTGGCGATCATAATGTCCGTTTGCATCCTTCCCAAAGACGAGGGCGGCGACAGATCGAAGGATCCGGACCTTGTCAACAGCATTATGACCATCTTTTGCATCGGGGCAGGGATCGTATGCCTCCAGAACCTCTTGGACACCAACATGTCAGATATCGGCGTGGCTGCCTGCGGTATTTTCGCGTTGGCGTTCTTTTTGATCATATACCACAGATCGTCCAGACATCCGGAGCTGTCATTGGTATCGGTGAATCTGCTTAAACGTCGCGATTTTCAGCTCATTACCATTGCTTTCACTGTTTCGAGCATGGTGATCATGGGAAGCATGTATGTTCTGCCATATTTCTTCCAGATCTACGGCGGATACAGCGTATCCAATTCCGGGCTCCTGTTGTCTTTGGCATCCATCGTCACCATCATCATCTCCATACCGGTCGGCAGATGGTGCGATACCCGCGGATGCCGGATCCCTTCGATATTGGCCGGTGTCGGACGTTTCTCCTTTTCTCTGATATTCATATTCGTGGCCATCCCCCAAGACCTGGCCCTGCTGCTGTTGGGACTTATCGTGATGGGATCTTCAATGTCCTTCTCGGGCACCGCCCTCCCCACCGCCATGATGCACCATGCCAAACCGGAAGAACAGACCGACGCTTCGGTGATCGAATCGGAGGTCTATTACCTCGCATCTTCTCTCGGAGTGCTCCTGTATTCTATCGTGTTCCAGATGGGAATGGGGACGAAGACCGCAGAAGAGGTCTCCAGGGACGTCCTCGGCAACAGCTTCGTTGCGACCATGATAGTCGGATGCCTCCTTTCCGTCATTGCCATCATCTGTGCGGTACGGGTGAAGAACATAGTCCCGAAGAAGAATGAAGATCCCGATCTGTGATCGAACATGTGCTTTGACCGTCCACCCTTTACCTATGACCGCGCATTCACCCGCATGAAGAGCGGGGGATCGCTGGAGGGCATCGTCGTCGTGGGGCTCGGAAGCCCGATAATGTGCGACGATGCAGTCGGACTGAGGGTGTCCGAGGCCATAGAGAAGATGGAGCTGGAAGGCGTCGACTGCTGCCAGGAGGCCGTCGGGGGCTTGGACATACTCCCTGTGATCCACGGCTACAGGTACGCGATAATCGTAGATGCCATACAAACTGGCCAATACGGCCCCGGGACCGTCATGCTGTACAGAGAGTCGGACTTCGACGAAGCGGTCGCCCATGCGGCGACCCATGACGTGAACCTTCCCACGGCGATGAAGATCGGCCGTCAGATGGACCCGTCGATAATGCCTGAAGAAGTCAGGTTCGTGGCGATAGAGGTGCAGGACATCAAGACCGTCACGGAGACCATGACCCCTGAAGTGGAATCAGCGGTGGAGAGCGCCTGCAGGGCAGTGCTCCACCTGATGAGGGAGCTCACAGGCTCAGAGCCGAAGCGTCGTACTTCCTGATCTCCCTGTTCCCCTTTCCGAGGACCACCGTGTTCAGGCGGTCTCCTTTCAGCAGGTCCTGCGCCACGCGCATCAGATCGTCCTCGCTGACGGCATCGATGGCTGCCAGACGCTCCTCCAATGTCTGGTGGCTCCCGTTGAGCATGTGGTTCGTCCCGAGCCTGTACAGCCTGTTGACGGTGGACTCCATCGTGCGCACGTTCGCACCCTTGACGAGCCTCTTGGCCATCTCCAGCTCTCCCGGCTCCAGTCCGTCCGAGACGAGCTTCGAAGTCACCGAAGCGACAGTCTCCATCGCCTCTATCACGTTGGCGTCCGTGCAGGACATGTACGTCGCCAAGGACGAAGCATCGCTGCACTGGGAGACGGTGGTGTAGATGGAGTACACCAGGGCCTTCTTCTCCCTGACCTCCTGGAACAGCCTTGAGCTTGTGCCCATCCCCAGGACTGCGCTCAGCATGGTGACGGCCATGCGGTCGGGATGGCCTGAACCGTAAGAGGGGAACCCCATGGCCACCTGGCAGTGGTCGGCATCCCCCTTGACGAACCTGTACTCGGACTCCGGCATCGATGGCGGGCTGCGAGGGTTCCTCTTCCCGCCGGCCATGCCATCGAACATCTCCTCGGCCCATGCGACGGTCTCGTCCAAGTCCACGCTGCCTGCGGCGTAGACCGCGATGTTCGGGATCCTGTACCTGTCCTCGTAGTACTCGCGGAGGTCCTTGTGGGTGAGCTTCTCGACGATCTTCGGGTCTCCGCCCTCGTCCTGCTCCAGGGGATGGCCCCTCCAGAGGGTCGACTCGAACAGGTCGCGGATGTAGCTGTCCGGCTCGTCGCGGATCATGCTCAGCTCTTGGAGCACGATCTTCTTCTCGAGCTCGGTGTCGTTCTCGTTGATGAGCGGATTGGCGAAGATGTCTCCGACGATGTCCTTGGCCACGCCGGCGGTCTCCTCGATCGTTATCCCGTAGAAGGCTGTCATCTCCCTGCCGGTGAAAGCGTTGAGCTCCCCTCCGGCGCCCTCGATCTCCTTGGCCATCTGGTAAGAGTCTCTGGACGTGGTCTCCCTGAACACAGTGTGCTCCAGGAGGTGGGACAGCCCGAAGATCCCCTCATGCTCGTCCCTGGACCCGGTGGCGGCGGCGACCATGAAAGCGGCGCTGCGGCTGCCTGGCATGTCCTCCACGAGCACCGGTATTCCGGCGGATGTGCTGGCTGTGAAGATTGATGACCCGTTCATATGCCGTCGAACCATGGGCTTCATTAAATAGTTGTGCGTGAAGGCCATGGCCTGAGCATTCCCGCAGCGTCGTTGCTCTCGCCCGCGCGGACGCTGCTGCCTTCTGCAATCTGGCTATCATCCGCCGCAACAAAAGTGTCCGAGCACTTCTTAATATAGTTGACGGACAATCCGGTCATATATGCCTGTCAAGACGACGAAGTACGCGGACCTGGGCCTGGAGGACCCCGTCGCGGTCATCGGTTTCCCGAGCATCGGGCTGGTGAGCTCCATAATGGCCAACCATTACGTGTCCCAGCTGAGCATGGAGCCCATAGCCGGGCTGTCGTCTCCCAGCATGCCGCCGTACTGCCTCATCCAGAACGGCACTGCCTATCCCCCGGTAAGGCTCTACGGCCGGAAGCACACCACCGCGAGAGGAAAGGACGCGATAGTCTGCCTCTCCGAGTACGCTCCCAAGCCTGAAGACTGCTATGAGGTCGTCGAAGGCGTCCTGTCCTATCTCAGGTATGCGGGAGTGAAGGACATCGTCTGCCTGGACGGCATCGGAAGGAACAGCGATGCCGACGTCCCACTGGCATGCGGCTCCGGAGAGGGAGCCGCCAGGATGATCAGGAAGTCCAAGTTCAGAGTGATGGAGTCCGGCATGGTCAAAGGCACCACGGGCGTGATGCTCCAGGATGCCGCGGGCTTCGGCATGTCCGTCGCGGCGCTCCTGGCGCCTGCCAGCCCCTCGCTCCCGGACCCGGGATCCGCTGCAGTCTTCATTCCCGCAGTCGCGTCCATAGTCCCCGGGCTGAGGGTCAGCCCCAGGATCCTGATGGAAGAGGAGGCCGAGATCAAGAGGCACATAGAGAACGCCAGCATCGGCCCCGACCCTTCGGAATCCGCCACGTTCTACGGATGAACAGAAATATACGTACGGCTTGGCGCAGAGCATGGAACTCGTCCCTTCGAAATTCTTCATAACCCGCAGCTCTGCAGTGAGCAAGGTGTCCGACCTCAACGCGTTCGACAAGGCCCTCATATCCGCCGGCATCGGCGAACAGAACCTGGTGGCGGTGTCGTCGGTCATCCCCGTGGGAGCCGAGAGGGTCGAGATATGCGAGATGCCCATGGGCGCCGTTACCCACTGCGTCCTGGCCCAGATGAGGGGGACGGAAGGGGAGACCATCGCCGCCGGAATCGCCTATGCGTACAGGAAAGACGGCAAGGGAGGGTACGTCGCAGAGGGCCACATCCACGGCTCCGCCGATTCTCTGAAAGAGATCCTCACATGGAAGATGGACGAGATGTCCCGCATCCGCGGCGTGGAGTTCGAGCGGATCGAGTTCATCGCCGAGGAGCTGGAGATCCCCCTGGACAACTACGGCTGCTGCATCGCAGCGCTGGTCTTCACGGAGTACCGCTGATGTACGGACTGGTCCAATGCGGAGTGTGCCGGAGGCCCAGGATCGTGGACCTCTCGAAAGCGGAATCGGCCTGCCCGTACTGCGACTGCGTCCAGGAGAACTCCTCCGTGAAGTGCGTCTTCAGGTCCGAGGACCAGGATGCCGTCAGGGAGGCTCTGTCCCAGGCCACCGGATTCGTCCCCCCGGATGCCGCGAAGAAGAAAGAGAAGATCGCAGAGATGGACCCCTATTCCACAATGGTCTACAGGTACGAGCACTGCTCCGACCTGGACGAGAAGATGGAGATCCTGGCAGAGGGCCTGACCGCCATCAAGGGGACCTTCACCCTGGACGATGTCAGAGAGATTGCCGGCGACCGCGCCGAGAAGATGGTCTCGGCGATGCTGGACCGCTGCATCATCTCCGAGGTCAGGATCGGCCGCTACCGCGCCTGAGCCCGCATCTTCCTGGAAATCGCTTCACTTGGGGATGTCGTCCCTGCGCTTGCCTTCCATCTTCAGCACGTCGCGGACGACTCCGGGGAGCTGCTTGACCATCGTGCGGCTGTACACCATGACTGCGAACAGCACCGCCACGACGGCGCTCAGGTAGTAGACGGCGCTGCCACCGATATCCCCGCCATGGAGCATCACGGTCAGGAGGATGTTGTACACGATCAGGGGGATGGCCGCCTGGAGCGCGAACTCCATCACCCTGTGCCTTGCGATCCCCTCTCCGACGTTAGTCCCGGCTGAGCCGAGGATCATGGACATGGTGACGGAGATCACAACGAGGATGACTGCGGATATGTCGATGGAATCAGATGAGGATGCTATGGTGGATGCCGTGACGAAGCAGATACCTGTGGACATGCCGCAGGACATCCCAAGACCCAATGCGTACCCGTAGAACACGGAATCGGACTTCCCGCGGAAGCGCTTCAGGTTCATTATGACGACCATGGCCATGGATTCCACCACGGCCATCAGCACCATCAAGACCATGTTGGTCGCGAAGCCCAGCGCCACCATCGCGAAGAACAGTATGGAGCCTGCCACCATTCCGACCACCAGCATCGAGAAGAAGGTCGGGTCGGAGAAGAACGGCTGCTCCACGCGCGGGTAGGTGTAGTTGCGGACCCCCAGGAACATGAGCGCCAGTGCGGGCCCGATCCCGAGGATCATCGCCAGGCCTAGAATCCAATCCATGGATGCACGAAACACGCTTAGGCTTTAATGCTTGCGAGGCATGCTCCCGGGGACCGAGCCCATGAGCTTGTCGTAATAATGGACGACCATGCAGGACCTCTCGCACCTCCCGCAGGAGGCGCATCTGGCCGGATCGACCCTCATCCCGCCCTGGATGCGGATCGCCTTGCGGGAGCATCCTTCGGCGCATATCCCGCACTCGGTGCACATCATCGCCCTTATCAGAGCCTTCACCGACCTCTCGAACACCTTCCTGGCGTTCCTCTCGTCAGGGGCGTTCACGGACACCTGCCCTCCGCCGAACAGCCTGGCCCTCCCGACCGGGAGCCTCAGCAGTGCGATCTCGTACTCGTCGGAGTACCTGGTGTCGCCCACGGTCCTGAGGGCGTCTGCGGTGTAGGAGAAATCCCTCGTCCTGGGGACGGCGACTATGGCTTCCACGGAATAGCCGCCTGCGGCGCAGGGCGATGCGCCCTTGAGCATCTTCATGGACGGCCCGGAAACGGTCTTCGGACGGAGGTCGATGCGCATCTCGTCGGCTATCTGGACCATCTTCGGCGGGAGGGACTTCCACCTCCAGAAGCTCAGGTCGGCATATTCCGGAGGAAGCCCTCTGGACTCGGCATAGGCGTGCAGATGCTCCTCCCATCTGGAATAGAGCTCCGGATGGATCCTGCCTGTGTTCCTCCACTCGCTCGTCAGGCATGAGGGGCACAGATAGCATCCGATCCTCTCGAAGTCGCGGTCGTAGAGGGGATTGTACTCCAGCCCGAACAGCAGGATGTATCCCCAGACCTCCGCAGAGCACCAGTCGCGGATGGGGTTCAGGTTGACCTGGTTCGGGACGAAGGGGTTCTTCGTCACCAGGCCGATCTCGGAACGGGCGAAGGACTCCAGCTTCCTGTTGCCCTCGACGGTTATCGTCCCTTTCGGGAAGTCGCGGGATATGGTCTCGGTCATGGGGCCCAGCTTGCATACCTTGCAGCACCATCTGAAGTCCTTGGCCGGAGGGCCGAAAGAGCCCACGTTGTCCCAGAATCCCTCATTCCCGTGTGCCACATGGATCCTGTTCCCATGGACCTCCGCGAACCTGCGGACATATTCGGTGGACTCGGGGAACTCCAGGCCGGTGTCTATGTAGAGCAGGTCGGGAGACTCGGCCACCCTCGATGCCAATCCGTAGGCCACGAGGGAGTCCTTCCCCCCGGAGAAAGAGACCGTGACCGGGAGGCCCTTGGCGTTCCTGTCCTCAAGGAAACGTTTCATCTCCTTCACGGCCCGCCTCGATATGCGGACGATGTGGTCGCGGTTGGCCTCGACGAACGCATCCAGGCCGGCGTTCCTGATATCATGGAGCTGGGCCGGAGCGTTCAGGTCCTTGATCTTGACTGCGCGCTCGGCATCCTTCAGCGAGTCCGAAGGCGCCAGGGCGGTGCCGGGGCCGACCTTCTGCCCCTTGACGAGGATCAGCGGATCCCCCTCCGCGAACGGCCCCTTGTATTCGATTATATTAGGGCCGGGAACAGCCTTGCCCTTGAGGTGCCCGGACATGCCGCCGAAGCGGACGACGCCCTTCTTCGCATATGGTGCGAGAATCTCGGCCCCGGCCTGCCTGAGGTCCAGGACCATGCGGTCCTTCCTGAGGTCGAACCTTATCGTCGCTATGACCGCGCCGCCGGCCACGACCTCGTCGTTCCTGTCCTCTCCCGGGATCTTGTTGAAGAAGATGGCCTTCCCATCGAGAGGCTCCGATGTTCCGAACGCTTCCCTGAAAAGTCCGAGGACCATCCCGATGCTGTCCCCCATGCACGGGCGGATGTCTCCCGGGCTGTTGATCGCGAACTCGCGCCCTTCGGAGCCGCAGCGGGAGCATCTGTCCCCCAGCAGCAGCGTTCCGCAGCTGTCGCACCATCTGCAGACCTCCTTCCCATGGGCGGCGTTCTTCTGGACCATTCGAACCGTTCTGCGCGATTATGGTCCACCTTTATAACCATGAGCAACATCCGAGGTCGCATGCAAGACAACGACGGGCTGACCCGCATCAACACCGGATACGGAAGGCCCAAGTTCAGCCGCACCGAGGTCCGCGACATCGCGATCTCGATCGTGGTCCTATCCGTAGCATTCACGATCCTCTACAGGACCGGCTCCATCATGGAGTACTTCAGATACCACGCCGGCTCCGAGACGGGCGCATACCTTGGGCTTTTCTGTCTCAGCGTGGTCCTGGTGGTCCTCAGCTTCATGCTCCACGAGCTCGGCCACAAGCTGGTGGCCCAGAAGGCCGGGCTGTGGTCCGAATACCGCATGTTCCCGATGGGACTGGCCATCACGCTCATCACATCGATGATCGGATTCCTGTTCGCCGCTCCGGGAGCGGTCTGCATCGCAGGGAACATGGATGCGAAGACCAACGGGAGGGTGAGCATCGCAGGGCCTGCGGTGAACATAGCGATCGCGGCCATAGGGATACTCGGGTGCGTGGCGTTCAACAAGACCGCGCTCCTGGTGCCGTTCTATCTGCTGGCGATGCTCAACTCGTTCCTGGCGGTGTTCAACCTGCTGCCCATACCCCCGCTGGACGGGTCCAAGATCATGAAATGGAACGTCATCATATGGGCCTGCGTGATCGCTGTCGCGGCAGTGGAGCTCGTGACCATCTACACGATGAGCAACAGGCTATATTGGGCCTGAGATCCTGTAAACTTCACACTCTTGGATGATGGCCTGTCCATCATCCAATCACTATTCTGCTGCGATATTGCAGAGCTTTTCTGCAGGAGACCTGCCTGGCAGAAGCCCAGCCAATAGGCATATCAATGTGCATATCAATGTGCATATCAATGTGCATATCAATGTGCATATCAATGTGCAAATGTAGCGAGTATGCAGGTGCTGGATCATGATTCCGATCAACATTTCAGATCTTATCGATGGCTCGATAATAGAAAGCAATCGTATAGAGTTCAAATCAGATTGGAATCCTGAAAAGATACTCCACACCATATGCGCTTTCGCCAATGATCTCGACAACATCGGAGGAGGCTACATAGTCATAGGACTTGACGATATTCAGGGATCGCCTGTCATCAATGAGGGATTGACTCCTGACAAGGTTGCATCCATCGAAAAGGATGTGTTCAGACTATCCAACCTGATTGCCCCACGTTATACTCCTCTATTCTCCCCCGAAGTGTACAAAGGAAAGAACATCGCGGTCATTTGGATTCCATGCGGAGAATCGCGCCCGTACAAATGTCCGACGTCTATTTCGAAGAAGAAAAGCGACAACGTTGAACGTGCATATTACGTAAGGCGCATGTCGAATACGGTCCGGGCCAGTCGTGAAGAGGAGATAAGCCTGATCATGAGATCCAATTCCCTGTCGTTTGACAATCTCGTCAACGAATCGGCTACTGTTAACAGTCTGAAGAGGAACCTTGTCGAAACGTTCCTATCAAAGATCAACAGCGATATGGATTACGCTACAAAGTCTGATCTCGAAATCTACAAAGCAATGGGCATAGTCAGAGGCCCGACAGAATCGATAAGACCGCTCAACATCGGCATCCTGATGTTCTGCGACCATCCAGAGCAATTCATAGACAAGGCACAGATAGAAGTCGTGAAGATGCTGGATGAAACAGGGGAAGGAATGATAGAACGGACTTTCGTCGGACCTGTCAACGATCAAATAACAGGCTCCCTGGAGTACATCAGCTCCCTATGCATCAGCAGGATGATCTTGAAGGTTCCAGACAAGGCTGAGTCAATTCACATCTACAGCTATCCGTTCAAAGCCATAGAAGAATCCGTTGTGAACGCTGTGTACCATAAAAACTACCGGACGCCTGAACCGGTGAAAGTGTACATTTACCCCGACCGCATCGAAATCTTCAACCGTCCTGGACCAGACAGAAGCGTCTCTGAAGAAAGGATCAGAGACTGCGACCTGAGCTGTGATTTCCATAGGAACAGCAGGCTGGGAGACTTCTTGAAAGAGCTGAAGCTCACAGAAGGGCGCAACACGGGAATCCCCCGTGTTCTCAAAAGCCTCAGAGACAACGGCTCAGACGACCCTGTCTACATGACGGATGATGAGCGCACATATCTGAGAGTCATCATACGGATCCATGATGCGTTCCTCGAGCATCCGATTGAGAGCAAAATCTACGATGACGGGAAATACAAGACCCCCTCACAGATAAAAGAGTCGATAATAGAGTCCCTGAGACTCAAGGGATGCCAGACCACCAACATGCTGGCTGGTTCCATCGGATACAACGCAGTCAACAACACGTTCAGGAGATGCATCAAGGAGCTCATGGATGCGGGCGAGATAGAATATCTCTATCCGGACAATCCGAGGGACAGGCGCCAGAGGCTGTGCCTCAGCAGGAAAAGGTGAAGCAAAGGCGTTTCGAAGCATCTGAAGGGCGGGCCTTGCGGCCCTTTCCCCTCATATGCACCCGTCGCAAGGGTACCTGAGGTTCCTGAGGATGGATCCTTCCCACTGGTCCATCTTCCCGGGGTTCAGGATGTTCTCCGGGTCCATGGCCTTCTTGATGGCCCTGATGGACGACAGCTCAGAAGCCCTCTCCTTCATGAAGTTGGGGGCCTTGGATATCCCGACCCCGTGTTCTCCGGTGACGGTCCCTCCCAGCTCGATGCAGACGTCGAAGATCTCGTTCACTGCGGCGATACCCCTCTCCCACTGGTCCCTGTCAGTGGAATCTATGACCATCTTGGTGTGCAGGTTCCCGTCGGAGGCATGGCCGTATGTGGCGATGGTGACATCGTGCTTCTCGGCGATCTCCTGGAAGGCCTTGACTGCCTTGGGCACCTGGGAGACGGAAACTCCCATGTCATCGGCCAGCGAGACGCAGGAGTAGCCGGGCTTCAGGGCGGACAGCGATGTCATCACAGACTTCCTGGCATCGGTCCATTGGGCGATGAGCTTCTTGTCCTTGGTGGGCGTGACCGCCACTGCTCCGACGGACTTGGCGACCTCGTCGACGATGAGGATGTCCCTGTCGACGACCTCGTCGGTCTCTCCGTCGACCTCCACGATGCACAGCGCGCCGGCATCCGGGAGCGGGTTGCCCCTGGCCTTGTTGACGGCTTTGATGCTCACGCTGTCCATGAGCTCGCAGGATGCGGGGATCAGGGGCTTGGCGATGATGGCGGAGATACACCTTCCGGCATCCTCCACCGAGTTGAATGCGCAGAGGCATGAGGCGGACTTCTTGGGCTTGGTGGTCAGCTTCAGGGTGACCTCGGTGATGACCCCTAAGGTCCCCTCGGAGCCGCAGAGCAGGCGGGCCAGCTGGTATCCGGACGCGTCCTTGATGGTCCTGGTGCCGCACCTGACGATCTCCCCGTCGGCCTTGACGAACGTCAGCCCGAGCACGAAGTCCCTGGTGGCGCCGTACTTGACCGCGCGCATCCCGGAAGCGTTGGTCGCCACCATCCCACCGATCTGGCAGGCCTCGGCGGATCCCGGGGACGGAGGGAAGAAGAAACCGTACTTGGCGAGCTCCTCGTTGAGGGCGTTGTAGACGCATCCCGCTTCCACGTCCACCCACAGGTCGGCCACGCTGACCTTCTTGACTTTGTCCATCTTCTGCATGGCCATCACGATCCCGCCCTTCAGGGGGACTGCGGAGCCGCAGAGCCCCGTTCCTGCGCCGCGAGGGGTCACGGGGATCTTGTTGGCATATGCGATCTTCATGATCTCGGAGACCTGCTCTGTGGTCCTGGGCTGGACCACGATGTCAGGCGTCTTGTGGAATATTGAAGCGTCGAACCCGTAAGTGTAGAGGACTGCTGGCTCGGTTGAGTAGCCCTCTTTTCCGACGACCTTCTCGATCTGCTCGATTATCTTCTGGTCCATTGAAGCGACCTCACTCCGCCTCAATCGGGGTTGACTGATATAAGCGTGATGGGGTCGTGAAACCGGTGTGAATGTCGGCCTGTGGATTCTATCCATCCAGGCGACATGATCCGTTCCACAGGTCATCCAAATGAAGCCGATGAAATCGTCGGGTTTATACAAATACTGCCAAGCCGTGCCACGATCATGGCCCTCACGCCCGCAGGATACAAGCATAGGCTGGTCGAGAAGCAGCTGGAATAAAGCCTGAAGGTAGCGGGAGCTGCCGTCGGAACGGTGGCTGGATGAGCCATCCAGCATATCTTCCCTCACGGGGCGGATTTCAAATATGAGCACCTGTTCCGACAGCCCATGAAATCAGTAATAGTGCTTCTAGGGCCTCCGGGATCCGGCAAGGGAACCCAAGGGGAGAAGCTCAGCGAGGAGCTGGGCTATGTCAGGCTCTCCACCGGCGACATGCTCCGCGAAGCCGTCAGGAACGGCACCGAGCTCGGAAAGAAGGCCAAGACGTTCATGGACTCTGGCGCGCTGGTCCCCAACGACCTCATCATCGGGCTCATGAAAGAGAAGATCGCCCAGGCCGATGGCGGAGTCATCCTCGACGGGTTCCCCAGGACCGTGGAGCAGGCGGACGCCCTCGCCCAGCAGCTCGATGTCGACCTCGCCCTGAACCTCGACGTGGATGATGATGAACTTGTCAACAGGCTCACCAAGAGGCGCTCCTGCCCCGACTGCAACGCCGTCTACCACCTTGTCTACAACCCTCCGAAAGCCGAGGGCGTCTGCGACAAGTGCGGAGGAAAGCTCTACCAGAGGGACGATGACAAGGAGGAGACCGTCCTCAACAGGCTCAAGGTCTACCGCGAGAACACCATGCCCCTCATCAGCTACTACGGCGGCAAGGGCACCCTCGTCACCATCAAGGGCGTCGGCTCCATCGACGACATCTTCGCACAGGTCAAGAAGGCCGTGCAGTAAACCTGTCCTGGCACGATGCTCCGGGAGCCCGTCTGCGAGGGGTTCCCGGACGTGCCTTCAGCGCTTCCTTCGTACATAGCTTTAAGAACGATGAAGGAATCGGGAGGTTCGATAGCCTCGTAGTGTAGTGGTCAATCATGCGGGACTCTGGATCCTGCGACCTCAGTTCGAATCTGGGCGAGGCTACCATTCCTTCTGCAGCCACTGAACGTGCTGTTGCGGTCCGTTCCGCGCGTATTGCCAATCGTTATATCCAGCACCAGCTTATCCTTCTTCAGAGGATTATCATGATCAGCAGAGACGAGGTTCTCGGCAACCTCGAGAAATACAATCTGAAGGAGGCCAAGATCGGCGTGGTCGCATCCCATTCCGCTCTGGACACCTGCGACGGGGCCGTTTCCGAAGGATTCAGGACCGTCGCGGTCTGCCAGCAGGGCAGAGATGCCACGTTCTCCAAGTACTTCAGAGCTCAAAGGGACCCCCAGGGCAACATCGTCCGCGGAGTCGTCGACGAGCCTGTGGTCCTGGACAAGTTCAGCAGCATCCTGAAGCCCGAGGTCCAGCAGAGCCTGATGGCCAACAACGTCCTGTTCGTGCCCAACAGGTCCTTCGTGTCCTACTGCGGCATCGACGCGGTCGAGAACGACTTCGCCATGCCCATGGTCGGCAGCAGGAACCTGCTCCGCTCCGAGGAGAGGGGAGACGAGAGGGACTACTACTGGCTGCTCGAGCAGGCCGGCATGCCCTTCCCCAAGAAGGTCGAGAAGCCCGAGGACATCGACGGCCTCACCATCGTGAAGGTCCACCACAAGGTCAAGAAGCTCGAGAGAGGGTTCTTCACCGCCAAGGACTACGACCAGTTCGTCGAGAAGTCCAACGAGCTCATCGCCCAGGGCGTCATCGAGGAGAACTTCCTGGAGCACGCCAGGATGGAGCAGTACATCATCGGCCCCGTCTTCAACCTGGACTTCTTCTACTCGCCTCTCGAGGAGAAAGGCGAGAAGATCGAGCTCCTGGGAGTCGACTGGAGGTTCGAGAGCTCCCTGGACGGGTACTGCAGGCTCCCCGGCAAGCAGCAGGTGGAGCTGGAGAACGACGGCATCATCCCCGAGTACACCGTGTGCGGCCACAACTCCGCCACCCTCAGGGAGTCGCTGCTCGACAAGGCCTTCGGCCTGGCCGAGAAGTACGTCGCCGCGACCAAGAAGTTCTACGACCCGGGGATCATCGGGCCGTTCTGCCTCCAGACCTGCGTCGACAAGGACCTGAACTTCTACATCTACGATGTGGCGCCCAGGATCGGAGGGGGGACCAACGTCCACATGTCCGTCGGGCACCCCTACGGCAACACCCTCTGGAGGCAGGAGATGTCCTCCGGAAGGAGGCTCTCCATGGAGGTCCGCCGGGCCATAGAGCAAGAGAGGATCGAGGAGATCATCACCTAAGGCGATAATATGGACATGAAGAAGATTGCAGTCGCGGCCATAGCCCTCGTGGCGGTCCTTTGCGTCATCCCCGTGGCAGATGCCGCGGAGATATCCACCCCCGACGGGGCCCTGAACTTCGACAACATGAATGGCGGGGACATCACGTTCACCGTCCGCAGCGACAAAGAATTCGAGATGACGGTCACTGTCACCGAAGGCGAGAACGAGAACAAAAGGACAATCGCCGAGACGACGGTCGATGTCCTCATCGGCGACAACACAGTCTCCATCCACATCAGCAGCCCCTCGCCCGGGACCCACCAATACAGGGTGACCTGCGGCCCTGACACGGAGTTCCCCCGCGGAACCGGGTTCAACGTGACCGTCAATGTCAGCAAGAATGTCCTGTCCAACTGGGTGACCTATCTGGTTATCGTGATCGTGATCATCGTCATCGCGGTGTTCGCATACATGAAGATCCGCGACACGCCCAAGAACAAGCCCGAGATGACCTTCGAGGAGCTCGAGGCCCAGAGAAAGGCCCAGATGGCAGAGAAAAGCCAGAAGAAGTCCAAGGAGTCTGCGAAGACCACCGAGAGGCAGAGATATCTGGCCGGCAAGAAGAAGGACTGACCTTAAGGCGGGGGCAGCCCCGCCTTCAAACTTTCTGCTCCGGATCTGGCAAAGGTTCGGATTGCGCCTTGCTGAAAGAATCCTGCCGATGGCCCGAAACGTTTATCTCATACCTCGGAAGAGCAGGCTCCGGCGATCAAGTGGCTGCAAGGCAATGGCTCCCCCTGGCGGGGATAACGATCTGCGTGTTCATCTTCAACATGTCCGAGTTCATGCCCATCGGGCTCCTCTCCGACATGGCAGCGGACTTCGGGATGCCCGAATCCAAGATAGGCCTGGTCATATCCATCTACGCATGGGCGGTCGCAATCCTGTCGCTCCCCATGATGCTCCTGCTAAGGAAGATGGAGTACCGCAGGATGCTCCTGATGTGCGTCATCCTGTTCACCGTCTTCCAAGCGCTCTCCGGGATCTCCGCCAGCTACGGCATGCTGGTGGTGTCGCGTCTGGGAGTCGCCGTCGCCCATTCTGTGTTCTGGTCCATCGCCGCGGCCCTTGCCGTGAAGGTGGTCCCTCATGGAAAGCAGAAGCTCGCTCTCAGCACAGTCGCGACCGGGACATCCATAGCGATGATCGTCGGGCTCCCACTGGGGAGGATCATCGGCCTCGCATTGGGATGGAGGATGACCTTCGTGACCATCGCCATAGCGTCCTTCGCCGCCCTTGTCCTGCTGGCCGTCGTGTTCCCTCGGGTGGAGAACCCCGGGACTTTCACCCTCAAGAGGCTCCCGGACATCTACCGCAACAAGGTGCTGGTCTGCATGTACGTCGTCCTCGCAGTCTACGTCACGGGATATTACACGGGATACAGCTACATCGAGCCCTTCCTGAAGCAGGCCGGGGGGATGTCCGAAGTGCTCGTCACCCTGATGCTGACGGTCTTCGGCCTTGCCGGGATCGTCGGCAGCATGCTGTTCACGAAGCTCTACGACCGCACCAGGTTCGGATTCCTCCTGACCGTGATGGCCGGGGCGGGGCTGTGCCTCCTGCTCCTGAGCCCCGCATGCTCTTCGGCCGTTCTGACAGCTGCCGTCTGCGCCGCTTGGGGCATGTGCGCCATAGCCTTCTGCGTGGCGAGCCAGAACGAGGTCATCAAAGCGTCTCCCCAGGATGCGGTGCCCATAGCCATGTCACTCTACTCCGGGATCTTCAACGTGGGGATCGCCATGGGATCCATAGTCGGGGGCATCGTCACCGACGCCGGATCGGTAGAAGGGATAGGGTTCACGGGAGGGACGTTCGTGCTGATATCATGCGCCCTGGCGCTCATCCTTGTGAAGGCCATAAGGGAAAGGGAATCCGGCTCCGCAGAAGAAGCATGATGGGGCCGGAGAAGCCCCGGCCGAGATGTTTCAGAGCCTGAGCTTGGGATCGTTCAGGTCCAGCAGCGCGACCTCGCGCCTGTCCATGAAGAACCCCAGCTTCTTGTACAGGAGTATGGAAGGGGCGTTGTCCGGCTGTATCATCGCATGGGCCACGCCTGCGCCCTGCTCCCTTCCGAGCCTGACGCATTCCCTCAGGAGCTTGTAGCCGACCATCTGGCGGCGGAAGTACCTGTGGACGCCCATGTTCTCTATCCAGAGCAGGTTGTCCTCGTCCGCGATATGATGGAGCATCTGGGCGAAGATGAATCCGACGATCTCGCCGTCCTCCTCCGCCACCAGGCTCAGCCCGCTCTTCAGGTACGTCTGGAAGTGGGAGGGGCTGCTCGCCCCCAGATTGTCCTTCCACTCCTGCGGAAGGTCCTCCCACTTGTTCTCCAGCGTCGCCGCGAAGTACTCCCTGATGCAGGAGAGCTCCAGCTCGCGGACAGCCTCGATGTCCTTGATCCTGACAGAGCGGACCTCCATGCTCACATCTCCTCGGGAGCGCCCATCCCCAGGCAGTCCAGCACATCGGCCAGCACGGTGCGGGTGCACTCGACCAGCGTCAGCCTGGCATCCCTGCGGGGGCCGGCGTCCAGGACGGACACCGCCGCGTAGAACTGGTTGAATGCCACCGCGAGCTCGTGCCCGTAAGCGGGCAGGACGTTGATCTTCTTCTCATCGCCTGCCTCTCTGAGCACCTCCCTGTAGCGGGCCAGCTTCTTGGCCAGCTTGACCTCCGCCTCATCGGTGAGCTTGGACGGATCGGCATCCCTCTCGAACTCGCCTGCCTTCCTGAGCATGCTGCATGCCCTGGCATGGACGTACTGGAGGTACGGGCCGGAGTTACCGTCGAAGTTCAGGGCCTCGCTCCATTTGAAGACGAACTGCTTCTCGGGCTGGACGCGGACGATGTTGTACCTTATCGCGCCCGTTCCGACGATGCGGGCGATCTCCCTCATCTTCTCTTCGGACATCTCGGCCTTCCTGGATTCCATCCTGACCTTGATCTCGTCGTATGCATGCGCCACGGCTTCGTCGACCAGGTCGTCCAGGTAGACCACCACCCCTTTCCTGGTGGACATCTTCCCCTCTGGAAGCGACACGAAGGAGTAGAACAGCGGCTCGGGCATCTTGTCGTAGCCCAGGATCTCCAGTGCGGAGCAGAGCTGCTTGGACCCCAGCTTCTGGTCCTCTCCGAGGACATCGATGACCTCGTCGGACCGGGAGAACTTGTCTATGTGGTAGGCGAGGTCGCGGGTTGTGTACAGGGTGGTGCCGTCGGAGCGGGTGAAGGTGAACTTGGTGTTCTTCCCCTGGATCCCGAAGTCCTTCAGGTCCACGAACCATGCGCCGTCGTCTGTCTGGCCGGCGTACTTCGATACCTTCAGCCTCTCGACGACGTTCCTGGCGGAGCCGTCGGCGATGAACCCGGACTCCCAGGTGTACCTGTCCAGCACCACGTTGATGCTGGCCAGGGTCTCCCTCAGCCCTCCGAGCATGAGCTCGGCGGTCCTGCGGACGGTGTCGATGACCTCGCGGTCCCCGGCCTCGAACCTCCTCAGCATGTCGGAGATCTGCTCCTGGACTTCAGGCTCGGACTCCATCCTGCGGTTGGCGATCCTGTACTTGGCGACAAGCCTGTGGTCGGGCTTGTCCCTCTCCTTCTCGTGGCCCGCGCTCTTGGCGTGCTCCTCCGCCTCGGCCTCGGCCTCCTCGTCGGTGACGTTGTTGACCCCCCATGTCAGGATGACGACCTGCTTCCCCACGTCGTTGACGTAGTACTCGGTCGTGACATCGTGGCCGCACCTCTTCAGGCACCTTGCCAGCGTGTCCCCGATGACCGGGTTCCTGGCCCTCCCCACGTGGATGGGGCCTGTGGGGTTGGTGGATGTGTGCTCCACGTTGACCCTCTTGCCGGTGGGCTCCGCGACGAAGCTCCCGTTGGATGCGATGATGTCGCCGAGGACTCCCTTCACGAGGGCCGCCCCGTCCATGCAGAAGTTCAAATAGCCGTTGCATGAGGACACCGAGGCCACGAGCCCGTCGGCGGAGATGGCGGAGGCCAGCTCGTCGGCTATGGCCTGCGGCGCCTTCCTCAGGGCCTTGGACATGGTGAAGCAGGGCACGGCCAGGTCGGCCGTGTCCACCGATGGGAGCTCGATCACGAAACCTATGTCCGCGCCCATGCCTTTCAGGGCCTCGGACACCTTGGAGCGGACCTGCTCCTCGAATTCTGCCATTATGGACATATCAGTTCACCTTGTATCTCAGAAGGGCGGCTACTCCGCCGAACGCCTTCAGGAGCATGTCCCCCTCTTCTGAATCGGGGGATATGATCTGCACGCGGGTGTTGAACGCATCCGCTCTCAGGAAGAAATCATCGATCAGGTCCTCGCACCTGGTCACGGTGGTGTTGCCGCCGCAATCGGGACAGGGGATGCGCTCGTCCTCGTCCTTCACCGTCATCTCGTGGACATGGCCGGAGGCGCACTGGATAGTGATCCTCTTCTTGCTGAGGGCCTCGGAGATCAGCAGGGTGTCCACGGCCCCCATGTCGGTCGCCTGGCGGACCTCCTCCTCTCCGTAGCAGGAAAGGCCTCCGTCGGCCTTCCTTATCTCGGTGAAGAGGCGCTGCATGTACTCCTTCTCCTTGGTGAGCTGCATATCGGTGATGATGTTCTTGGCGTTCTCGACCAGCTCCCTCAGCCCGGACTCGTCTGTGTATCCTGTGTCGACGAGCGGAGAGCACACCTTCTTCCTGAGCTCGTGGTGGAGGTACTCCTCCTTGACGAAGAAGTCCTTGGTGGCGCCGGGGCCTCCCACCAGTATCCCCAGGAGCTCGGGCCTGTCGAGGAACACCTCTGTGGCGTTGTCCGCGACCTTCTTGAAGAACTCGTGGGCCGCGATCTCGATCAGCCTCTCGAAACGGACGGACGACTGACCTCCCTGGTGGTGCTTGCTGGGGACCAGCGAGTCGAAGTGCTTCAGCACCTGGATCCTGCTCCCGCTGAGCAGGCCCAGCGTGGCCTCGGACCTGTCGATCGTGATCAGCCCGTAGCATTTCTTGTCCAGGAGCATCGACTGCAGAGGGTCGGTGAAGAATGTGGAGTCGCACCTGTAGAGGAACGCTCCGATGGGCTCCGGCGGGTTGATGACGTACTGGACCATCTTGGTCTGGTCGCCCGCGCGGGGAACCTCTCCGCAGAAGATCACCACTCCGTTCTCCGGAGGGCACTTGTATGTTTTTAGTCGAGCCGCGATGGAATCGATGGCGCTCGTGACATTCTTCATCGTCGTCTTCGACTTGATGTTGGATGCCTGAGACTGCTCGTTCCTCAGATACGCCATGACATCGGAGATCTGCTTGTTGGCGGGAACGTAGACCGAGATGAGCTCGGTGCCTCTGCCCCTGTAGTTGGTGATCTCCTGCATGTCCTTCTTGAAATCGTATCTGGCTTTGTCCTCTGAATTGGTTTCTCCCATAAGACTGCACCAATGATTTTATGTAAATTGGCTTGTTTCTTAAACATATTGGTGCGTGATTCCACGGATAGCGTTGTCGTCTCCATCGGAGGGTCCATCCTGGTCCCCGGAAGCAATGACTCAGAATACATAGCCAGGCTGGCCGAGATGCTCAAAGAGGCGTCCAAGGAGGTCCGCCTGGCGGTCGTTTGCGGAGGCGGGAAGACTGCCCGCTACTACGCCGAGACCGGAAGAGAGCTGGGAGGAGACACGTACCAGCTGGACATCCTCGGCATCGGCGCCACCAGGCTCAACGCGCAGCTCCTGGGGCTGGCCCTCGGGAACATGCCCTTGAAGGTGCCTGAGACGGCAACCGAGACGGCCGCAATGGCGGAGCCCGGGAAGATCGCCGTCATGGGCGGGACCGAGCCGGGGCACACCACCGACGCCGTCGCCATGATGGTCGGCTCCGAGATGAATGCCGTCAGGGTGGTGAACGCGACCTCCGTCGATGCGGTGTACACCGACGATCCCAGGAAGAATCCCGATGCCGTGAAGATCTCCGAGATGACCATCGAGAGGCTCGGAGAGATCGTCTACAAGGAGCACGGGGCATCCAAGTCCAGCGTGTTCGACCCCCTTGGAGTGAAGATCGCCGCCGAGAAGAAGATCGACATCATGATCGTTGACGGAAGGAACCTGGACGAGCTGAGGAACGCCATCCTCGGCAAGAAGTTCAACGGGACATTCGTCGATTCCCACTGAGCCGGGTGCGGAACGGCTCTGCTGTCTGGGGGCGCCTATCGGTTTCTCGCATAGGCCCGACATCGCATGGGCTCTGCCTCGGCCCCTGGACAAAGTTTAGGAAAAATCCTAAACTTTCAATTTATTTGGCTAGAGTTTGGGAAAAATTGGAAACTTTATAAATTGGCAATCTCATCCATGGCCTGTGTCCCATAAGATCATCTTCCGTCAGAGGTACATGAAGAGGCTGGAGGAGAACATGGACAGCTTCGGCTCGGTCAAGGTCATCACCGGCGTCAGAAAGGCCGGGAAGACCACCCTCCTCAAGCAGTTCAGGGACTTCGTGGCAGAGAATACGGATTCCGTCACCCTCCTTCTGTAGATTACAACTTTCCCAATGAGTAGAACTATACAGGCCTCATTTTGACTTCCTTGGACGCCCGACCCGGTTCTTCACGACGATGGGCCTGC
>CAVICI010000034.1:0-20809 GCA_963640995.1 Dialister hominis
GTGGACTGCTGGGCTCCCTGGTGCGGCCCCTGCAGGCGCATGGGCCCCATAGTCGACGAGGCGGCCGAGGATCTGGCCGGTAAGGCCGCGTTCGCCAAGCTCAACACCGACGAGAACCAGGGCATCGCCGTCAGGTTCAACATCAGCGCCATCCCGACGCTCCTGGTCTTCAAGGACAAGGTCCTGGTCGACTCCCTGGTCGGCCTCAGGCCCAAGGACGACATCATCAGCTACGTCAACGGGCTCTGACATGGACGCGGACATACTCATCATCGGCAGCGGGCCCGCAGGGCTCCAGGCCGCAGTCCATGCCTCTCGCGGGAAGATGTCCGTGGCGGTCGCCGGGAAGCCGTCCGCCAGCGCTCTCTCCGGGGCGGAGGTGGACAACTACTTCGGCGCACCCTCTATGTCCGGCGACGACCTGCTGGCCCAGGGGATCGCCCAGGCCGAGGCGTCGGGCGCTGTCCTGCTGGGGCAGAACGTCATGTCCTGCTCCAAGGCCGACGGCGGATTCGAGGCCGTCCTCGAAGACGGCACGAAGGTGCGCGGCAAAGCCATCATCATCGCCACAGGGATCTCCCGCAGGAAGCTCGGCATCCCCGGCGAGAAGGAGCTGTTCGGCAAGGGCGTCAGCTACTGTGCCGTGTGCGACTGCAACTTCTACAAGGGGCGCCGCGTGCTCATAGCAGGGAACGACTCCGAGGCGGCGGCGTCCGCAGAGATGATGACCCGCTATGCTTCCGAGACGTCATGGGCGTTCTGGGACCTGGAAGCGGAGCAGTCTCTCGTCGATGCCGCGGAGTCCGCAGGCGTCCGCATGATCTGCTCCAAGCCCATCCGCATAGACGGGATTGGCAAAGTGGAGTCCGTCCAGATGGACGACGGCACCGTCGTTCAGACGGACGGGGTGTTCATCGAGCTGGGCGCGAGGTCGGCGGCCGACCTGGCCATGGACCTGGAGATCATGCCGGAGATGGACGACACCATCAAGGTCGGAACGGACTGCTCCACGGAGGTCCCGGGCGTGTTTGCCTGCGGCGACGTCACAGGAAGGCCGTGGCAGATCGCCAGGGCCGTCGGGCAGGGGTGCGTCGCGGGAACCGCCGCGGCGGCATACGTGAGGGGATTGAGATGACCGTGCAGGACCTCATATCGGGGATGCTGAGGGAGGACGGAGGGTTCCAGAAGGCCCTCCGCAACATCCTGAACGACGAGCTGGACATGTCCCTCAACGAGTTCTGCGAGGTCTCCGGCATCTCCCAGAGCACCATGTACAAGATCCTGGAGGACAAGCGCGAGCCCAACCTCAGGACCGTCCGCCAGGTCATAAAGGCGCTCAAGCTCATGTACGAGCCGGAGGATTCGCATTTCATCGCCGTCATAGCGTACAGCTCCGTGTTGGAGATCCTGCCGAGGACAGTGGAGATGGGCGGAGGCCTGACCGTCATGCTCAGGGAGTATCCCGTGTCTACTGTGGAAGATGCGATCATCGCGGCCGTCCGCGCGGAGCGCGACGGGGCCCTCGGAGTGGTGTGCGCGCCGATAGTGGCGCCGACGGTCGAGAAGATCCTCTCCATACCGGTGTCGCGCGTGATCCCCACCACCAGCATCGAGCTGGCCATCGACAGGCTCAAGGACCTGATCTGAACAGGATCTGAGATTTGTTAATATAGAAGCTTAACTTTTACGGATTCAGGTGCTCCGATGTTCGAGATGCAGGTGGTCAGCAACGTTCCGATGGTGGGCGTGGACGACGTCAACGTCGTCGCAGAGACATTCCTTGTCCAGATAGGCTACATCCCCAAAGGGTACGATCCCAAGACCGACGCCATCTCGGTCAGGGAGAGCGTCCCGTACAGGATGTTCATGGACTACCTGATGGAGTATCCGGAGAAGCCGTGGGCCGTGGAAGAGCTGGCCGCGCTGCTCGGGACGACGAAGCCCACCGTCTACAGGCACATCAACAAGCTGAAGTCGATGGACCTGCTGGAGGTCATGGACGTGGAGTACGAGGGCCAGTCCAAGAAGGGGTACCGCATAAGGTTCGGCGACCTGTCCAAGGCATGGAGCTTCGCCGAGGCCAACGTGAACATGGCCATGGAGAACTACCGCAAGACCATCGTCCATTTCCAGGACCTGAAGAAGCAGAGGCGATCCCGATGTCAGACGATTTCATCCTATCTCCCGGCGCGCTCTTCGAAGTGACATGGAGGCGCACAGACGACGACTGCCAGACGTTCAAAGGACGTTACAAGGGGCTATGCGCCGTGGCGTCCGAGACCGCCCTCGTATTCGAGGTCGGCGGCGTGACCCGTCTGGTAAGCGTTCCATCCATCGTGTGCATGGACCAGCTGGAGGGCGCTCCGGAGCAGTCCAAGCCTGCCAAGAAAGCGGATCCCGGAAACGTGTTCTATGGCTGATCCGAAGATCGCCTCTTTCTCGGAGGAGCTCATCGATGCGGTCAAGACCGGGAAGGTCACGGACCGCGATTCCCTGCAGAACCTCAAGCTGAAGCTCTGCAAGAAGCACGGCTTCGGCGACGTGCCTCCGAACTCGGACGTCCTCGCCAACGTGCTTCCCGAGGACAGGAAGCTCCTCACGCCGTTCCTCCTGAAGAAGCCCACCCGGACGATTAGTGGAGTCGCCGTCGTCGCGGTGATGACCTCGCCCCACGACTGCCCCCACGGGCGCTGCGCCTTCTGCCCCGGAGGCGTCGGGAACAACTCGCCGCAGTCGTACACCGGGAAAGAGCCGGCGGCCCGCAGGGCCGGCAGGAACGCCTTCGACCCGTGGATGCAGGTCACGGACAGGGTTACGCAGCTCACCGAGATCGGGCACAAGACGGACAAGATAGACCTGATCATAATGGGCGGGACCTTCACCAGCAGGGATCCCGAGTACCAGGAATGGTTCGTCCGCAGGTGCTTCGACGCCATGAACGGCCGCGACTCCTCCACTTTGGAGGAGGCCCAGAGGCTCAACGAGACGTCCGAGCACCGCTGCGTCGGCCTGACCGTGGAGACCCGTCCCGACGTGTTCGCTCCGGAGCAGATCGACCGCGCGATGCGCCTGGGGGCCACCCGCGTGGAGCTGGGGGTCCAGATCCTCGACGACGACGTCCTCCGCGGAGCGGACCGCGGGCATGGCATCGCCGAAGTGAGGGAATGCACCCGCAATTGCCGGGACCGCGGACTGAAGGTATGCTACCATATCATGCCCGGCCTTCCCGGATCCTCTCCGGAGAACGATCTGGAGTGCTTCAGGAGGATCTTCGACGACCCCGATTTCAGGCCGGACATGCTGAAGTTCTATCCCGTGCTGGTGGTGGCCGGCACCAAGCTCTACGGCATGTGGGAGGCTGGAGAGTACGATCCTTATCTGGAAGAGACCGCCGTCCCGCTTCTGGCGCAGATGAAGTCCATCGTTCCCGAGTACGTGAGGATACAGCGCATCCAGAGGGACATCCCCGTGACCGAGATCTCGGCGGGGATCCGCAAGAGCAACATCCGCCAGCTGGTCGGCGGCTACATGTCGGAGAACGGCATGGAATGCAGGTGCATCCGCTGCAGGGAGGTCGGGCACCGCGGGATATCGCTGGACGATCCGGACCGCGTCGGCCTGAAGGACACGGTGTACGAGGCCAGCGGAGGCACGGAGCACTTCGTCGCCCTGGAGTGCGAAGACGCCATCGTCGGGTACATCCGCGTGAGGCTGGACTCCAATCCGGAAGCTACCATAAGGGAGCTGAAGGTGTTCGGGAAGGTCGCATCGATCGGAGACGAGGGGGAGGACTGGCAGCACAGGGGCTACGGCCGCAGGCTGGTGTCCGAGGCCGAGCGCATCGCCGTCGAATCGGGCAGGCGCAGGATAAGGGTGACCAGCGGGGTCGGGGTGAGAGGATACTACAGGTCCCTCGGCTTCTCCGAGGACCTGCCCTACATGGCCAAGGACCTCCGATCGTCCGTAGAACGGCACGCTGTCCCATCCGGTCCTGCGCTTCTTCATGTCGCGGCCCATGCTGGCATAGCTTTTCAGCATGGCATCGTCCACCGACGGGCCCACATGCTGCAGCGCTTCCGAGAAATCAGATTCGGTGACGCATTCCGCGCCCTTGTCCCTGCGGTACGCGGTCAATGCCGCTTCCCTGCAAAGGGCCGCGAGGTCCGCGCCCACATAGCCGTCCGTCACGGATGCGAGCTGCTCCAGGTCCACGCCCCTGAGCGGCATTCCCCTGGACTGGACCTTCAGGATCTCCAGGCGGGAAGGCTCGTCGGGCTTCCCCACGAGTATCAGCCTGTCGAACCTTCCCGGCCTCAGCAGGGCCGGGTCGATCATGTCGGGACGGTTGGTCGCCGCCATCACGGTGACGTTCTTCATGCTCTCGACGCCGTCCATGGACGTCAGCAGCTGCGCCACCACCCTCTCCCACGAGGAGCTGTCCCCCATGCCGCGGACCGGCGCGATGGAGTCGATCTCGTCGAAGAATATGATGCAGGGCGCCATCTGCTTCGCGCGCTTGAATATCTGGCGGACGGCCCTCTCGCTCTCCCCCAGCCATTTGCTGGCGACCTCCGGGCCGTTGACGGAGATGAAGTTGGTGCCGGATTCGTTGGCCACCGCTTTGGCGATGAGCGTCTTCCCGGTGCCAGGGGGGCCGTACAGGAGCACTCCCTTCCCGGGCCTGATGCCGAGCCTGTCGTAAGCGCTGTTGCCCTCCTCCGGCACCATCATCTCGGATATCTCCCTGCGGACGTCGTCCAATCCTCCGACATCGGACCATGAGACCTTCGGGATCTCCACCAGGACCTCCCTCATCCCGCTGGGCTCCACGTCGTTCAGGGCCTCCGTGAAGTCGTCCATGGAGACCTTCATGTTCTCCAGTATCTGCGAGGGCACGGGCTTGTCCAGGTCCATCTCCCTCATGCGGGAGCTGAGGCAGTGCATGGCGGCTTCCCTGCACAATGCCGCGAGGTCCGCGCCGACGAACCCCTGGGTCATTGCCGCCAGGGCGTCCAGGTCCACGGATTCCGTCAGGGGCATGTCCCTGGTGTGCACGTCGAGGATGTCGCGCCTCCCTTTCCTTCCCGGGACCCCGATCTCGATCTCCCTGTCGAACCTTCCGGGGCGGCGGAGCGCGGGATCGATGGAGTCCTCCCTGTTGGTCGCCCCTATGACTATCACGTTCCCCCTGTCCCCCAGGCCGTCCATGAGGGTCAGCAGCTGCGCCACCACCCTCCTCTCCACCTCTCCGTAGACAGAGTCCCTGTTGGGCGCGATGGAGTCGATCTCGTCCAGGAAGACTATGCTGGGAGTGTTCCGGGACGCCTCCTGGAATATGTCGCGGAGGCGCTCCTCGCTCTGGCCGTAGTACTGGCCCATGATCTCCGGGCCCCTGACCGAGAAGAGCGACGCGCCAGACTCGTTGGCCACGGCCTCTGCGATCAGCGTCTTCCCGGTGCCCGGAGGGCCATACAGGAGCACGCCTCTCGGAGCGCCTATGCCGAGCCTGTCGAAGAGCTCCGGATGCTTCAGCGGGAGCTCGATCATCTCCCTGATGCGCTTGAGCTCGTCGTCGAGGCCTCCGACGTCGTCGTATGTTATCTGCTGCCTGACGGAGCTCCCCTTGGCCTTCTCCTTCTTCGCCGTGCCGTCCTTCAGGACTATCTTCGTGGATCCGGACACGATCACCGGGCCCTGCGGGACAGTGGACACGACCGTGAAGATGGACCTGTTCCCCATGAGGGCGATGTTAGGGACGATGAGGTCGGTGCCGGAGACCAGGGGCCTGGCCATCAGGCCCTTGAGGAACATCTCCTCGATCCCGGGCTCGAACTTGATCTTCTTCCCGTCGGGGATGTTCGGCGCGAGCACGACCTGCTCGGCGAGCTTCGGCTCGCATTTCCTGACGGTGACGTTCTCGTCCACGCTCACGCCGGCGCTGGTCCTGGTCAGGCCGTCGATGAAGATCATCCCTCTCCCCTCGTTCTCCGAGTCGCACTTGAACACCTTGGCCACGACGGCCCTCTTGCCGACGATCTCTATGGTGTCCCCTATGTCCACTCCGAGAGCGGAACGGGCGGCGTTGTCTATCCTGGCGCGGCCGTAGCCCGCCTCCGACTGCCTCTGCGCCATGGCGACCCTGAGGACGATGGAACCTGTCATCGCATCTCCGTACAGGCCGGAGGATGATTAAGATTGCGCGCGCCCGCGCGCAGGGTTAATATGGGGCCCCAGCGATGGCATCCGCAATGACAGTCATCGAAATCAGAATCGAGCTCAAGAAGGGCGTCGCAGACCCCGAGGGCAGGAACACCCATAAGACCCTCGAGTCCCTTGGATTCGAGGGGATCTCGTCCGTGAAGACGGTCAAGCTGTTCGAGGTCGAGCTGGACGCTCCCGCGGACAAGGCCGTCGCCATGGGCGAGGAGATGTGCAGGAAGCTCCTGGCCAACCCCGTCATCCAGAACTACAGCGTCACGGTCAGGCGATCTCGATGACCGGGCCGATGATCAAGCGCGACGTCCCATTCCCGCTGTACGACGTCGCAATCCTGGACGCCTCCGACGACGTGCTGTCCGCCGTGTCCGCGGACATGTCCCTGGGGCTCTCCCTGGACGAGATGAAGCGCGTCAGGGATTATTTCGCTAAAGAGGGCAGGAACCCCACAGATGTGGAGCTCCAGGCCCTGGGACAGGCATGGAGCGAGCACTGCTGCTACAAGAGCTCCAAGCCCATCCTGAAGGAGTTCGTCTTCGGGCTGGACCGCGACGACATCCTCTCCAGAGGGGATGCCGGGGTCATGGTCTTCGACGACGACTACGGCTACGCTCTGAGGATCGAGAGCCACAACCACCCGTCCGCCATCGAGCCCTACGGAGGCGCGGCCACGGGGATCGGGGGGATCCTGAGGGACGTCGTCTGCATGGGGGCCCAGCCTATAGGGCTGGCCGATCCCCTGTGCTTCGGGCCCATCGACCGCAAGGGAGAGCTCCCTCCGGGAGTCAAGCATCCCAGGTACCTGGTGAACGGCGTCGTGTCCGGCATCAGGGACTATGGCAACAGGGTCGGGATCCCCACCATCACCGGCGGCTTCTTCTTCGACGAGAAGTACACCGGGAACTGCCTGGTCAACGTGGCGTGCCTCGGCATCGTCAAGAGGGCCGACCTGGCCAAGAACTATGCCAGAGGCCCCGGAGAGGTCATGATCCTCATCGGCGGGCGCACTGGCCGCGACGGGATCCACGGGGTCAACTTCGCCTCCGCGGACCTGACCGCCACCTCCGAGGACGATTCCAGGGGAGCGGTCCAGCTGGGAGACCCGATCACCAAGGAGCCTGTCATGCATGCCTGCTTCGAGGTCAACGCCAAGCACCTCATCACCGGGATGAAGGATCTGGGAGGAGGCGGCCTGAGCTGCGTCGTGGGCGAGATGGCCCTGGACGCCGGCTGCGGAGCCGACGTGGACCTGGAGAAGGTCCCGCTGAAGGAGCCCGGCCTCGCCCCCTGGGAGATATGGGTGTCCGAGTCCCAGGAGCGCATGATGTGTACCTGCAAGCCCGAGAACGTGGACGCCGTGCTGGAGATCTTCGAGATGTGGGACGTGCTGGCCACGCCCGTCGCCAGGACCACGGACATGAAGCGCACCCGCCTGTTCTGGAACGGCGAGCCCATATTCGACATGGACCTGGAGTTCCTCACAGGAGGCCCGGTCTACAACAGGCCCTATGTGCTTCCGGAGGTCAGCACCAAGGCCGGCGAGAGGTTCCCGCAGCTGCCCTCCGACAAGGATGTCATCCTGGCCCTGCTCTCGGACCCCAATGTGGCGTCCAAGGAGTGGGCCATAAGGCAGTACGACCACGAGGTCCGCGCCTCCACGGTCATCCATCCAATGGTCGGGCCGCTGAACGAGACCGGCCCCGGAGACGCCTCCGTGCTCAGGCCGGTCCACGACAGCTGGAAGGGCCTGGCCGCAGCCATCGGCTGCAACCCCTGGTTCACCGAAGGCGATCCGTACAAGGGCGGCATGTCCTGCATCGACGAGACCTGCAGGAACCTGGTCGCCGTAGGGGCGAAGCCCAACGCGTTCACCGACTGCCTGAACTTCGGCAATCCCGAGAAGCCCGAGAGGCTGGGAGAGTTCAGGGAAGCGGTCCGCGGGATCGGAGAGATTGCGAGGGAGCTGAACATCCCCATACCTTCGGGGAACGTCAGCCTGTACAATGAGGCTCCGGGAGGCCACCACATCCTGCCCACTCCGATGATCCTCGGATGCGGGCTCATCGACGACCTGAGGAAGGCGGTCACCGCCGATTTCAAGAAGCCCGGAAGCTGCATCTTCGTGGTCGGGAAGACCAAGGACGAGATGGGCATGTCCCTGCTCTACAGGAAGTTCGGCGGAGAGAAGGGAGCGGTCCCGGGAGTCGACATAGCGCAGCTCAAGAGGTGCATGGACGAGCTCCTGAAGGCGATGGGCGAGGGGCTGGTCCTCTCGTGCCACGACTGCTCCGACGGAGGACTGGCCGTGGCAGTGGCGGAGATGTGCATCTCCGGGCACATCGGCGCGGAGATCGACCTGTCGGGCATCGATTTGTCCGACATCAGGCGCAAGCTCTACTCGGAGAGCAACACCAGATGGGTCGTGGAGGTCGACGGGATGGATGTGACAAGGTTCACGGAGATCATGGGCGCGGACGCTGTCCTGCTGGGGATAACCAAGGGCGACTGCCTCAGGATAAAGGACAACGGGACCCTCGTCCCGGTGGAGGAGATGAGGGCCGCCTGGAACGACCCAATCTGGAAGGTCATGGGAGGTGCTGCGGAATGAAGGCCGGCGACATCAAGGCGTGCGTCATCAGGATAGAGGGAACGAACTGCGAGGCCGAGATGGCCGAGGCCTTCAGGGCCGTCGGCGCGCAGGCCGAGGAGGTCCACCTCAAGCAGCTGATCAAGCAGGCCCCCGCAGGCATGTGCAGGGACCTGGAGGACTACGACATCCTGGCCTTCCCCGGAGGATTCTCCGCAGGGGACTACGTCCGCGCGGGAGCCATCTTCGGCGCCAGGGTGAAGGCCGGCATCGGTTCCGAGGTCAGGAGGTTCGTGGAATCCGGGAAGCCGGTCATCGGCGTGTGCAACGGGTTCCAGATCCTCGTGGAGATGGGCCTGCTGCCCGCCATGGAGGATGCGATGACCGAGAGGCCCACCGCCGCCCTGTACACCAACGACTCCGGCAGGTTCGAGTGCCGCCCAACGGTGCTCCGCAACGACAACCGCGGGAAGTGCATATTCACAAAGGACATCCCCGAGAAGAGGATGCTCATGATCCCCTCCGCCCATGCGGAAGGGAAGCTGATGAGCATGGACCCAGACTTCGTGCAGAAGCTGGAGGACAACGACCAGGTCGTGTTCCGCTATGTCCGTCCGGACGGGTCGGACGCGGACTACCCATGGAACCCCAACGGCTCCCCTTCGGACATCGCAGGCATCTGCAACCCCGCGGGGAACGTCATGGGCATGATGCCCCATCCGGAGCGTGTGATCACCAGGTTCACGCATCCTGATTGGACCAGGGGATTCGTCGAGGAGGACGGGGATGGCAAGGCCATCTTCCAGTCCGTAATAGATTCCCTGACGGGCTGATCCCAAACGGCCCTCGCGGCCTCTTCAAAACAATTGCCGGGGATGCCCGGCATCTTCCTTCGGATGTCAGAGCGAGATCTTCACATCGACCTTGTCGCCGTCCTCGAGGCTCAGGGTCCTTCTGAGGTGGTACTGGCAGATGATCTCGATCGTGTCGACGTAGTGGGACCTCTCCGGGACCACGATGGCGCAGTCGATGTTGCGGATCTTGGCCTTGTACGCGATGACGTCGCCGAAGCTGCGGCCTTCGCTGGAGAACCCGCTGATGGAGACGCCTGCGACGCTCCTGACCATGTCGAGCCTTCCTATGTCCTCCGAGTCCACGCGCACGTTGAGCGTGCCCTCGAATGGCCTGAATCCCAGCTTGGACTCGAACTGCGTCATGTAGCCGTCCTGGCAGATGTAGTACCCGCCCTCGCCCATCCCGGACACGACGCTTCCGTGCAGGGTGATGTGGTCGGTGAGCTCGAATATCCTGCGGTACTCGTTGTACTCGCGCCTGAGGTCGTCGGCGCCTTTCTGCGTGATCCTGATGCGCTGCTTGCGCGCGCCGAGGTCGCGGACGATGTACTTCTCCTCCAGGAGCTCGAGGATCCTCTTGGATGCCGACTGTTGGCTCATCTCCAGGGCAGTCCCGAGCTCTCTCGAGGATATCGCGATGTAATCGTCCATCGCGCCCAGCAGAGCGAGCTTCCTGAGCGCGTAGGAGTACTTCTCGTCCATGCATCCGTGAATGATGCAACCGATATAAACCTACTTTGATAGTGGTATTTACGGCAAACGACGTAGGTGGAAAATGATGGGCCCTTGCGGGCCCGTGCAGTTTCACATCCTCTGGGCGTCGACCCACCTGGAGACAGTGGGGCAGGCTCCGATCAGGATGCAGGCCGCGCCGAGGACGGCGAGGACGAGGCTGACCCAAAGGAACGTGGCCTCGTAGAGCATCGCGAGGATGGTCATCGCCTCGCAGACGGTCGCGATGATGACGACGGTGTTCCCTGCGACAGGCGTGACCTTGGTGAACGCTCCCGCGGTGGCGAAGAACATCGCCGCGACGAGCATGTTCAGGCCGACGAGGGGCATGCAGTCTACTGTTCCGTCCCAGGAATAGGCCATTGCCGCCAGGGCGATGATCCCGCCGAGGAAGCCGAGGCCGATTCCGAATACCATTTTGCTGGGCATAGGTGCCATTTTGTTTCCTTCCTTGATTGTTGGACCGATCAGGCGGCCTTCCTGGAGTCGTATGTCATCTTTGCGCTGACGCCGAGCATCCAGACGATGCCGCAGGCGAGGGCGATGATCTCGACCTTCTCGATGTCCATTCCGGCGAAGCATCCGACGACGATCAGGACGAGGATGCTGCTGAGTGCCGAGCTGAGCTTGACTCCGTCCTTCCAATCTCCCACGGCGGAAAGGGCCATGGCGCAGAACATGAAGACGAAGGCGGCGATCGAGGCGGCGTCGTGGGTGTTCCCGTTGCCGAAGTCGGACTGCACGAATCCGATGAGGATCATGAAGATGGCCGCGATGGCGATGATGCATCCGCTGGCGCGGTTGCATCCGGTCTCGCAAAGGGCTTTGCCGATGCCGAAGACGATGGTCAGGATGCCGATGATTATGCATCCGTAGTTGAAGAGGTCCTTTGCCAGGTCGACATCGGAGATGCCGAGGTCCGACAGCATATTCTCCCCGTAAACCCAGCTGGGATCCGCTTTGATGGCGACAGTGACGATCACCGCCAGCGCGAATGCCGCAAGGAATCCGACGGCCGCGAACGGCCCGGGGTTGCGAAAACTCACATTCATGACAGGCTAAGATATCCCAGTCATTAAATGGGTTTCGTTCGATGCAGGCTTGTGGCTCATGCTGAAGGAGCGTGAAATGGTGAAGAATGTGTTTTTTGTCGGGACTGCGGGCAGCGGTAAGAGCACGCTCGTCGGAGCGTACAAGGAGTGGATGGAGGACGCAGGGGTGGATGCTATCGTCGTCAACATGGATCCCGGAGCCGACACCCTTCCGTACGAGCCTGATGTGGACATAAGGGAATGGATATCCCTGGACGAGGTCATGCAGGAGTACTCTCTCGGCCCCAACGGGGCCCAGATAGTCGCAGCCGACCTCATGGCAGTCAACATCAGCAAGATGATGGACGTGGTGTCCACGTACAGGACCGATTATGTCCTCATCGACACCCCCGGGCAGCTGGAGCTGTTCGCCTTCAGGGAGTCCTCGGAGATCACGGTGAGGGCGTTCGGAAGGCAGGACTCGATGATCGTGTACCTGTCCGATCCGTCTCTGTGCCGCACGCCGAACGGGTTCATCTCCGCGATGACCTTGGGCGCGCTGGTCCAGTTCCGGCTCCAGCTCCCGATGCTGAACCTCCTGTCCAAGGCGGACACCCTGTCGGACGATGACGAGCAGAGGATGCTGGACTGGTACTCGGTGCCGGACGTCCTCTACGGGGACCTTCTGGACTCGGACTCGCTCCCTCAGACGGTGGTCGGGATGGAGCTGTTCAAGGCTATGGAGAACACGGGGGTCTTCGGAGAGATAAGGGCCGTCTCCGCGCAGGACGGGATGGGGCTGGAGGAGATCTACGCCGCATCCCAGCTCATGTTCTTCGGCGGAGAGGACAACGAAAGGGAGTGACGGGCACGGCAGGGCTCCGGCCCGTCAGATTCTGAATGTTCGTCAGAGCCTTCCGAACCAGATCCCTACGAGGGGGTAGGGCTCGTCTTCGCATGCCGCAGAGTACGACTTCAGGGCGACAGCCTGGAACACAGACAGTACGATCACGACCACCCAGAGGATTATGAGGATCACCAGGCTCTCGGTGCTGATCGTGGCTTTCTCGCCTCCGAAGTACAGGGTGCATTCCATATTGTAGTACAGCGCCGTGGTGACCATTCCGGCCACTCCTCCCAAGATCGGGATGACCCTCAGTGCTCCGAGGATAGTGACCACCATCGTGAAGGCGATGCACATGGACATCGTGTCGGCGGGGAAGAGGCCGTTGCATCCGTCGGACGCAAGGGCGAAGATGCTGGACAGGGTGCCTTTCCAGCCGCTGTCATAGGAGACTGTGGGTCTGTATCCGAAGATGGCATAGCACGCGATCATGATGGACAGCAATCCGCAGATCAGCACCGTGATCTTGGCGTTGAACGGATCGCTGAGGAACGATCCCGAGGGGGCGTTCTTTTCAGCGCGCTCTGCCTTTGGCTTCTTCGACTTGCGGGAAGAATGCTTGCCGGCAGGCTCCGCGCTTTCGCCGCTCGGACCGAGGTCTATGCTGCGGGGGTTTTCGGCCGCCGCCGCACCGGGGCCTCCGAGGTCGATGCTCCTTCTTGCAGTTCCAGGCTGCTCCGGAATCGCCGCCGCACCGGGGGCTGCGACGAAGGGCTCTGCCGGAGAAGGCTCTTCCGCGACGAAGGGCTCTGCCGGGACTTGTTCGGCAATCGGCTCGGGCGAGATCACCACCTCGCTCTCTTCAAGCTTCGAACCGCACTTCCAGCAGAACAGGCAGGTGTCCGGGTTCGAGCATCCGCAATCTTTGCATATCGCCATGGGGGCATGTAGGTCATAGAACGATAAAGAAGGTTCGCGTCCGGAGAGGCAGGGGCGATGCCCCCGCCGTTCATCCGAACATATAGGCCGGAGCGGGCTTGGCCTTGTTCCTTCCCGCTTCGCGGACCTTGTCCCTGGCACTGATGAAGTCTTCCTGCGTCACATGGTCGCGGTCGTTGCGGATGGCGAGCATTCCCGCCTCGGTGCAGATGCTCTTGATCTCCGCGCCGGAGACGCCCTCGGTCATGTCCGCGAGCTTCTTCGCGGAGATGTCGGGATCCACGTTCATGTGGGCGATGTGGATCTGGAAGATCTGGGCCCTTCCGTCCTCGTCTGGAAGGCCCACGTCGATGATCCTGTCGAACCTCCCGGGCCTGAGCAGGGCATCGTCCAGGATGTCGGGCCTGTTGGTGGCCCCGATGATCTTGACGTCGCTGGTGGGCGTGAAGCCGTCCAGCTCGGACAGGAGCTGCATGAGGGTCCTCTGGACCTCCCTGTCTCCGGAAGTGGCCACGTCGAGCCTCCTGGCCCCGACGGAGTCCAGCTCGTCGATGAAGATTATGCTGGGCGCTTTCTCTTTGGCGAGCTGGAAGAGCTCGCGGACCAGCCTGGCACCTTCTCCGATGTACTTCTGGACCAGCTCGGATCCCACGAGCCTGATGAAGGTGGCCTGCGTGGCGTTGGCGACGGCCTTGGCCATCAGGGTCTTCCCGGTCCCCGGGGGCCCCACGAGAAGGACTCCCTTGGGGGGCTCGATGCCCACTTTGGCGTACAGCTCGGGCCTGAGGAGCGGGTCCTCTACGGCTTCGCGGAGCTCCAGCATCTGCTGCTTGAGGCCTCCGATGTCGGCATAGGTCACGTCGGGCTTCTCAAGGATCTCGGCCCCGGACACGACGGGGTCCACGGGCGAGGGCAGGACGTCCATGACCGACAGGGTCTGCTTGTTCAGAGACACCCTGGAGCCCACGATGAGGTCCTGCTCGGGAACGTATTCGGACACGGACACCACGAAATCGGGCCCGGTGGAGCTCTTGACGACGACGCGGTTCCCCGGAAGGACATCCTTTATCGAGCCGATGATCAGCGGCGGGCTCTTGAGCCTCTCGAGCTCGTTCCTGAGCCTGGAGATGTCCTTCTGGAGCCTGAAGAGCTCGCTCTCCGAGTAGCGTTTCTCGGTCTCGGCGTTCTGAAGGTCCTCCATGAGCCTCACGTTCCTCTCTTCGAGGGAGACTATCTTCGCCTTCAGCTCGGTCACTTCGTCGTCTGCAGCCGTCATAATCCTTCCGAGCCACGAATGGAGCCATCTATTATAACCGTTTGCGATGCGCGCGCACGACCCAGGAAACAATTAATAAGGGATGCGGAAAATCGGAGTGGCATGATTTGCGAGATGTGCGGCAAGGACGTTCCGCAGACGCGTACGGTCATAGTCGAGGGCTCCAAGCTCAGCGTATGCCCCAACTGTGCCAGATTCGGAGAGGACTACAGGGCGCAGCCCGGAAGCGGCGCACCCGTGAGCCAGACCGTCATCGGCGAGAGGCTCGAGAAGCGCGAGAGGAGGATGAAGTCCAAGGACATCTACTCCGGGACCGCATCGGTCGAGCTCATCGACGACTTCGGCGGCGCCATAAGGGCGGCCCGCGAGGCCAAGGGCATGGACCTGGAGCAGTTCGCCGAATCCATCCTCGAGAAGAAGGGCGTGCTCGCCAAGGTCGAGGCCAACAACCTGGTGCCGGACGACAAGCTCATCAAGAAGCTCGAGAAGGCCCTCGGCATCAAGCTGACCGAGACCGTCCAGTCCGGGGGAACGTCGGGCGGGCAGACCGCCGGCAAGATGACCCTCGGGAACTTCATAAAGCACGAGTGATCTCAGGCGGCCTTCACATGGCTGCAGACGGCATCGAGGTACCGGCTGATGTCCGCTCCGGCGTCCCTCAGGACGATCAGGGCGGCCACGGCCACCTCGATGTCCAGCCTTTTCTGTATCTTGTTGCAGCTCTGGATGAAGTCCCTGCGCTGCATCCCCATCGACGCGGCGGCGTCCATCATGGCCGGGAACGGGTCCGCGGTCGCAGGCGCTTCCTGTTTCGGTTCTGCAGGCTGGCTCTTATCGTGCAGCGACGCGATGAGCTCTGCCGAGGGGCGGTATGCCATCGGAACGTCGAGGGACGACAGCGCTTCGGACGGGCGGACGTATCCGCCTTTCTGCTGGACGGATCCCGCTCCGGCGAGCTTCGCCAGGAGCAGCTTGGCGTCCGAGGGGGGCATCCATTTCAGGTCCAGGGACACGTCCATGACGAACTCCTCTGTTGTGGCCACGTCCTTGCCCTTGCCGCGGAAGTACGCGGCCGCGCAGATGTCCATCTCGTCTTTCATGCGACCTGCATCCCGGGGGAAGTAGAAAACAGTTGCCGCCCTCTATATACGCGCGGGCGTTACTACCAGTTCTACTAATAGAAAGAGATAGGTTTAAATCGCACATCCATAATCGGGCATCATCCCGTATGGTGAACCATATGAAGAAATACACAAGATTCGAGAAGGCGAGGATCATCGGCGCCAGGGCGCTGCAGATCTCGTACGGGGCTCCTGTGCTCGTGGACTATCCCGAGGACATGCTGGACCCTATCGACATCGCCATGCAGGAGTTCGAGACGGATCTCATCCCGATCACTGTCGTAAAGGACAGGACTGAGAACAAAACTGAGGAGTCTACATGACCGACGAAGAAATTCAACCTATAGACAACAGCGACCTCCTGGTCGCAGAAGAAATCTACCTGACCTCCGGAGTCCACATCGGAACCCAGCAGAAATCTGCCGACATGAAGGAGTTCATCTACAAGGTCAGGCAGGACGGCCTGTATGTCCTCGACGTCAAGAAGACCGACGAGAGGATCAGGGCGGCATCTGCCTTCCTCAGCCGCTACGACCCCTCCAGGATCCTCGTCGTCTCCGCCAGGCAGTACGGCCAGAAGCCCGCAAGGGAGTTCTCCAGGGCCATCGGCGCGCCCGCGTTCGCCGGACGTTTCGTCCCCGGGACCCTGACCAACCCTCTGAACCCCGCGTTCATCGAGCCCGAGGTCATCGTCATCACCGACCCTGCCGCGGACAAGCAGGCCCTCAACGAGGCCCTGAACCTCGGCATCCCGATCGTCGCCATGTGCGATGCCAACAACGAGACCCGCAACGTCGACCTCGTCATCCCCACCAACAACAAGGGAAGGCGCGCTCTGGCCTGCATCTATTGGCTCCTGTCCAGGCAGGTCCTGTTCGAGAGGGGAGACCTCAAGGACCCCGCCGACTTCAACATGGAGATCGAGGACTTCGAGGCCAAGCTGGTCTGAAGACAGTTCAGAAAACATCTTACCAAACCACTTCCATCCTTCTGACATGAGATCGCCCGCAGTCGCAGGCCGCTTCTATCCGTCCGACGCCGACGGGCTGGGCTCCGCCATAAGGGGGTGCTTCACCCATCCTCTGGGCCCCGGATTGCCGTCGGAACGCGGGGATTCCAGGAGCATCCGCGGGATCATGGTCCCGCATGCAGGGTACATGTGCTCGGGCATGGCCTCCGCCCACGCTTTCAAAGCGGTGGCGGAGGACGGGGCCCCGGAGACCTATGTCGTGATAGGCCCTGACCATCATGGGACGTCGCTAGGACGCAACGTGCTCTCGTCGGAGGATTTCCTGACCCCGTTCGGCGCGTGCAGGACGGACAAGGAGATCTGCGAGGCCCTGTCGGATAGCATCCCGGATGTTCCCGAGGCGCACGCATACGAGCATTCCATCGAGGTGGAGCTGCCGTTCATCCAGTGGATCGATCCCTCGTCCAGAGTAGTCCCTGTCATGATGGGAGACCAGTCCATCGGCTCCGCGCGCAGGCTCGCAGGCCTCCTGAAGGATGCGTGCGAAGGCAAGGACGTCGTCGTGGTCGCATCGTCGGACATGTCTCATTACATCCCGAAGGGCGACGCCGCAAGGCTGGACGGCATGGTGCTCGAGAAGGTGGCCGACATGGACGCAGAGGGCATGCATTCGGCGGTGCGCCGCAACAGGGTGTCCATGTGCGGCTGCGGGCCCGTGGCGACAGCCATGATGTTCTGCGAAGGCGCACGCGCGGAGGACGTCTTCCATATGGATTCCTTCGATTCCATTGGCATAGATCCCGGGTCCGTCGTGGGATACGCGTCTGCGGTGTTCCGCGGCTAAGACCGCACATCCTTAAACTGGAGATGCGGTTATGCCATCATGAGCGACATCAATGCATTCTGCACAAGGTGCGGCCGCAACCTGTCGGAGATCGACAGGTACTGCCCCGAGTGCGGCATGAAGGTCCCCGGCAGGACCCCCGAGGAGGACAAGGCCGAGGAAGAGGCGATCAAGGGCGCGCTGTCCACCAGGCTCAACATCGCCGTTGCAATGATCCTGATCTACTCCATACCCCTGCTCATCGTGGGGCTGTACATCCTGGTGGACGCGTCCACCATCTCCGATGCGCTGTTCCCCACCTATCAGGAGCACTTCGGGTACACGCAGGACGAGATGGACCTCCTCGTCAAGTGGTCCGGCTACTCCTGCATCATATCGAGCGTCCTCGGCATCGCCGCCGCAGCCCTCAGCTACAAGCGCCGCGCATACTGGGCCGCCGTGTTCCTGTGCATCGTCTCGATGTTCTCCGGAGTCCTCGGCTTCCTGGCCCTGTTCATGGGGATGATCGCCTTCTGGCTGATCCTCACCAGCAAGCCCCTCTTCGACGCCGAGAAGGAGCCTGCCTCCGACATCGGAACGGAATGATCGAAACAGGCGGGGCGACGCCCCGCCATTAAAATTCTAAAGTGTTCCTCCTCAGATGCGCTTGAGGTATCTGAGGTTGGGCTCGTAGACGAGCCCTTTGTCCATCAGGATGTTGGAGATCTCCTCGAGCTCTATGCTGCTGATGCCTTCGGCTTCTGCTCTCCTTTCGAGCTCGTCCCTGGGAGCGCCTTTCCCGTCGGTGTCCAGCTCCTCCAGCATGTTCAGGATGATGTCTTCCAGCTGCCCGTGGGTGTGGTCGTCGCCCCCCTGGCTCCCTGGGGAGTCCATGTCGATCTCGTCGGGCTCGTCGGTCATGCCGTCCGGGAACCCGAAGTCCACGTCCTTCTCGGGGAGCAGCGTCCTCAGGGCGTTCTGGATGGTCTTGAGGTACATGGCGCTGTCCGGCATCTGGCCGTAGTTGTCCAATGCGTACAGGAGGCTCTCGGCCTGAGCGTCGGTCATCCCCTGCGCTATGAGGTCGGGGACCTTCGCGTCGGGCATGCCCAGGGCGATCTTGGCCATCTTGAGCCTGAACCATGTGGACTTGGCGGTCTCCAGGAGCCAGTCCTTGCGGGTGGCCTCGTCTATCTTGATGATGTGCTCGGGCCTGACGGAGATGTACGTCCTGTCACCGTTCTCGGGGGTGTAGGCTTTCACTCTCCCCACTGCGGCGACGAACGCCGGCGCTTCGAGGTCGGCCATGGCCGCGGAGGCCTCGGGCTGGTACCTTCCGACGCTGACGAAGTAGTTCCCGCTGACATCCTGGATCCTGGCCTTCCACATGGGGTCGTCCGGGGATCCGATGTTCTCCTTCTCGGTCATGACGCCTGCGATCAGGACCCTGTTGATCTTCGCTCCCAGGGGCGACACCACGTAGGACGGCATCTTCTCCTCCTGGGCCTTAATCTCCAGCGTGGAGCTGTTCAGCTCGCTGGCGAACACCCTCCATGCGGTCTCCCTCGCGTTCATATCGCTTCCTCCACTTCGGCGAGGAGCTTCTCGGCTTCCGCCTCCACGTCCACGGCGATCTGCTCCGTGGCCCTCACGATCATGCTCGGCCCGTAGTCGTCGCTCATGACGTTGCCGGAGATGGACACCCTGCGCATGAGGGACTTGGCGGCCAGCTCTCTGGCCACGACCCCTTCCCCCTTGGCCGCGGCGAGCCCTTCGGCGGCCTTCATGGACACGCCCGTGATCTTCTCCGTGTCCGACCTTCCGAGGATCGCCCCGATGGCCCCGGTGCCGTCGTCGACGACCACCTTGAGCCTCAGGTCGGGGACTCCGTCCACCTGGCCGTGCGCCGTGCACACGCCGTTGAGGGTGGCGCGGTTGCACTGGGGGCACCTCTTGATCAGCCCGCTCCCCGACTTCACGTCCACGATGAGCCCCTGGACGGTGATGTCCAGGCCTCCTCCGACCTTCACGATGTCCGCGACGGTCCTGAGGGACGGCCCCGACTCCACTGCGGCGAAATCGGCGTCGACCCTGTCGACCTCGCACCTGTCCCCCATGTTGAGCTGGGGTATGCCCTTCCACGCGCGGATGTATGCGTTCTTGACGCAGACCGTCTCCCCCTCTTTGAGGGAGAAGTCGTTCCAGGCGGAGAACTGGACCTTGCCGGTGTCGTCGGCCATTATTCCGGAGAAGACGGTCTTGTTCTCTCCCTTCACAGTGATGTTCCTTGCCTCCACCGACACGATCTTCCCGGTCACGGTGACGTTGCCCATGCCCTCGCGGATGTCTCCGACCTTGCATTCCTGGGCGGCCATCGAGGTCACGCTGCGCTCGGGGACCTCGAGGTTCGCGTCCGGGGCGGGCTCGACCTTCCCGCGGTTCCCGATGTTCACCTGGACCTTGTCGTTCCAGAGCCTGCAGTAGCAGTTCCTGAAGTAGTACGCGGAGCCCTTGGCCAGCGACACCGTGCCGGGCTCCCAGATGGTGAAGGGCACCGTCCCCGTCTCGTCTCCGATTATGCCGGAGACGATGGTCTTGCTCAGGCCCTTCACGGTGATGTTCTTGGTATCTACATAGACCACCTTGGCCAGGACGTCCACGTTCTGCTCGTTCCCGCCCAGGTCGTCGATCTTCTTGACGACCGAGGTGGATGTGGCGAAGGCCGAGATGTCGGAGCCTCCGTACTTCCTGATGATCCCGCGCTTGGCGGCGTCTATGCCGACATGGTAGTCGTTCAGGTACTTGTTCAGCTCGATGTCGAGCTGTTCGTCGTCGATCTTGTCTCCGAGCACCCTTTTTATCTCTTCCTTGTGGGGTGTTAGTTCATTCATGTCCAATGTATCGACCTCCTCTTCGGAGAGGAAAGCGGCTCCCGGACATAGGCAGGTGATGGTTGCCCCGGAAGCCGCCTGCACAAGGACTTGAGCTACAGGTATAAGTCGGTTGCCTAAACTCTCCGGGGACATCCGTCGGGCCTTCATATGCGCAGCGCCTCGCGGGGCCGACGGCATCGGGCAAGGATTCTACTGCGGGGGAGCGATCGCTCGGTAAAATCGGCGTCGAACACGATTTCGGCGAACCTTGGCTTACGCAGCTTGTTCGACTATCTTCTTTAAAAAGATTTCCAGAATCCTACATATAGTCGGCAGTCCGTTTGCTACGGTTATACAAGTGCTTAGCCTGCCGATGCTATCCCTCATGGCACGGGAGGTTCAGAAAAATCCCCTCGGAGAGATGATATCATCAATCGCAATGTCACATCTGACAGTTCGATGAAGATCGGAACGTTTCTGATGGTCACAGTGCTCGCTGTATCTGCCATGACGATACTGTTCGCGCTCCATACAGAAACGGAC
>CAVICI010000035.1:0-20521 GCA_963640995.1 Dialister hominis
TCGAACGGAATCAGAAATCGACGGCAGACACCAGGTCTGAGAAGCACCAACTTTCATGTCACCTAGCCCGATATGACATGAATGCATTCAGGGAAGCGTGGGTCAATGCATGTGTTCATAACACATGGACTCTGGGAATACCTCCGACAGTTCATTTCTTCTCAGATCGGGTTGAGATAATATCGAACGGATCCATACCGTACAGCCAGACACCAGATGAGTTTTACAGCGGAAGAAGCATGCCAATTAACGAATCTCTTATGCGTGTATTCATCGCCACGCGCATCTGTGAGCACACGGGACAAGGAATTCCAGTAATCGTTGAGAGCTATGGAGAAGATGCCTTTGAGATAACCGGAAGCACAGTTAGGGTCACTCTTAGATACAGATTCGAGAAGGATAGTTTCTCGAAGATTCAAGTTGATAATCTGGATCCAACATCGTTGCGCATATTGGATTATCTTGCAAACAATCCTGACAGCACGTTGATGGATGTATCCGAATCTACAGGAATCAAAAGGGGTACTCTTGGAAAGATTGTAATCAGGTTGCAGGATCAAGGCTACATCGTCAGGGAAGGATCGAAGAAGAAAGGCTATTGGAAAGTCATCTACAAGCATTCTAAGGCTAATCCCAAAGACGATGCGCAACGACGCTTGGGTTGAGATGCTCGATGATGATAGCACGCCTCGCTCGCTCAATGTTCTTATTCGAGCTTCCCGATTCGTATCACATGTGCTCCAAGGTGCTCATACTCTCAGGCTCCCCGCGCAAGAACGGGAACACCGATATGCTCTGCGACAGGTTCGCGGAAGGCGCGAAGGAAGCTGGGAACGAAGTCGTCAAAGTCCGCGTGGCAGAGAAGAAGATCGGCTTCTGCACCGGATGCGAGAGGTGCATCAGCTCGGGAAAATGCGTCATCAGGGACGATATGGACGAGATCGGCAGGCTCATGCTGGATTCCGATGTCATCGTCTTCGCATCCCCTGTGTACTTCTACTCCGTCGATGCCCAGATGAAGGCGCTGATAGACAGGTGCGTGCCGTTCTACACAGACATGTCCGGGAAGAGGGTCTATTTCATCACCGCTGCGGCGGATCCGAACGACCATATGCTAGACCTGACTCTGGAATGCTTCCGCGGGTTCACCAGGGACTGCCTGCCGGACTCGGTCGAATGCGGATCGATCAAGGCTGCCGGCGTAATGCGCAAGGGCGAGGTCGCAGGGACGCCGTACATGGACCGCGCCTACGAGCTGGGCAGGTCTGTCGGATGACCCTCATCCGGTGATCCTGTACCCGTCCTCGTCGCCCTCCGCGTCGTATCTGACGCCGCGGTCTTCGAGGACGGCCCTCACAGTCTTTATGTGCACTCCGAGCCCCACGTTCATGAACTGGTTCTCGACCATGGTCTGCCCGTCGTAGACGGCGGTCGGATGGAGGTCCAGCGGGATGTGGCGGGTCTGGACCTGGATAGCATAAAGGTGCCCTTCCCTGTCGAATATGGGCCCTCCGGACTGCCCCCTGAGGCCGGGGGTGGACGTCTCGACGTAGAGGCATTCGTACTTGCCATCGGCCGTGCGGCCCTGGTTAACCGTGCGGGTGTGCATCCCGTCGTTGGGGAACACCACTTCCTTCGAAGGGATCGACGGGATCCGGAACATGCCCTTGGACTCGTCGAAGGACGATTTGATCCCGACGAACGGGAAGCCCATGCGGCAGATGCTGGTGCCGGGGCGGAGCGATTCCGGGTCCTTGAGGACGGGGTACTCTGCGACCCAGGAGGGGTTGAACCCTCCGAGCTTTCCGACAGCGATGTCGACCTGCCTGTTCACGAACACCTCTTCCACCCGGATGCCGTCCCAGCCCCACCACATCGAATGGTTGGTGATGAACTCCGGGTCCAGCTTGATCTTCCCGGAAGGGGCGCCGGGACCGTCTACCTTGTCCTTGTTCAGGCCGTTTATCTCGGCTATCTTGTTCTGGTCGCCCTGATATTTCACCATCGAGTCGTACAGATGCCCGGCGGTGACGAACCACCCGTCCCTGTTGATGATGGTGAACGTGCCGCATTCCGTCCTGACCTCCCCGCTCTGATGACGGGTGGAGATGACGACGGGCCTGGTGAATTCTGATGCGATGCGGCATGCTTCGGCGAACATGGACCTGCATCCAGCTACATGTATATGAGTGCAATCAGACAACGCGCGGCGGAACGGGCGCCGTCGCAATCTCTCTTCCCCGCCTTGTCCAGCTGTCCGGCGGACGGCTGTCGCGCATCTTCCGCACGGTCCGGGGAATCTGTCAAATACATCCGCGGCATATGAGGCCGCAGAAGGCGAGAGTATGATTTCCAAGGAGACCCAATACAAGATGTATGCAGGTACCAAGAAGGATGATTACACAGGCTGGGAGCACGTCGATGTGGATCCCGAGCAGGCCGACACCCTCGACTTCTGGTCCCTGAACCTCGGGAACGGGTACTTCCTGGACAGGATCACCAAGGTCAGGCACGGAAAGCTCTTCAAGAAGGTCATCAAGATGAACAGCGTCCGCAGGGACCGCACCGTCGAGGACCCCGACGGGGAGTACAAGGACCTGGATTTCCACGTCCTCTTCGACGTGAAGATCACCGTCTCTCCGGACTCCATCAAGTTCGACGGGAAGCACAACTCCTTCGTGCTGCTGTCGAGGGAGCCCATCGACTGGGAGGCCTTCGTCAACGAGGCCCCGAAATTCGGCGAGAACAACCTCGAAGAGAACTGGACGAGCTTCTACAGGTGAGATCCTAAGAACTACCCATCTTAAGATGACACGCTCGCTTTAAATCCCCGAGGCTATCTTGAATGGGGCATGGATCCCGAATCGATCGCCGAGACCATCGCCTGCTCCGCTGATGCGGTCTACGACTACCTGGATTTCATGCAGTACGCCACCGACCCGCCGCTGGGCGTGTCGGTGACGGAAGTCTCCGGATGCACCGTGACGGATAGCTACGCCGTCCTGAAGCTGGATTCCGCCCTCGGCGATACGTCCAACCTGTCCCTGATGGTGGATTCTCAATGGATCAGAGAGGATGCTGCCGGGTTCACAAGGTACGACGAGGTGTCGAAGACCATCGTCGTCAGGCCCGGAGCTGATGTGCTGTCGAGGATGGCGGACCCTTCCGCGAAGGTCAGACTGGTCGCCGACATGAAGTTCCTGATCGTCGCGCTGAGGGACTTCTACCGCAAATACGGGAAGATGCTGACGCTGCCCGTCATCGATGCGCCTGCCGCCGAACCGGTATTCCCTATAGGATCCTCCCCTACGCTGAATCAGAGGGTCGCCGTGGACTGCGTGCTCCGCAACCGCCTCTCCTATGTCTGGGGAGCTCCCGGCACGGGCAAGACGCAGTTCGTCCTGGCCACCTGCATCCGCGCGTGCCTGGACGCAGGCCAGAGGGTCGCCGTGTTCGCGCCGACCAACAACTCCGTGGAGCAGGTCCTGAGGGGGATCATCAAATCGTTCTCGGACGACGCCGGGATACTGGACGGGATCGTCCGCCTCGGAGTCCCCACCAAGGAGTTCCTCAAGGAGCATCCGGGCATGTGCGAGGACTCCCAGGCGGACAGGAGGATGCAGCAGTGCCTGGAATCCGCAGACAACCTGATGGAGGTCATGCTGGAGAGATGCTGCGACGAACTGGAATCGGAGGTCCGGGAGCTGCAGAGGGACATCGACGGCATCGCTGCAGAATCTGGGAAGAGGGTGCTGCTAAGGGACCATCGCTGGATAGCGGACAGGTTCGAGGACCTGAAGGGGCTCTTCCTGGCGTTCCCGGCTTCCCGGGACCTGGCCGCGGATGCCGAGACGGAGGACATCCGCGATGTGATGCGCGGGATCGTCCAATCCCTGTACGGCCGCGACCGCCCCGCGTCGGAGATAGACGAGTTCGACGCCTGGTCCGATGCCGACCTCATGGGCTCGATGCTGCAGTTCGAGCTCGACGCGGAGGAGTTCAGGAAGAGGTCGGCAGAGGCCAGGATCGGAGATGCCAAGATAATCGCCTCCACGCCGCAGCAGTTCATCTCCAGGTTCCGCCCCAGAGGGTCCGATGAGGACAAGAGGATCGAGCTGGACGTGGACAGGATATTCCTGGACGAAGCGGGGTACTGCGGATTGCTCCAAGCCGCCGCGCTTTTCACCAACGGCGTGCCCGTGACATTCCTGGGAGACCATATGCAGCTCCCTCCGGTATCCGTCCTGGACCAGCAGCTCCTGGAAGAATCCGCGCTGAAAGGTGGCAGCCTGAGGGACGCATACCTTTGGAACATGTCCGCGCTCTACTGCGAGCAGCTGATCGACGCGGGGCCCGCATCCGTCAGGAAGTCGTTCCTTGAATCGCTCCCTCCTGACCATATCATCACCGGGCGCGCGGACCTGACGGAATCCCATCGCTTCGGTTCCAACCTGGCGTCCATCCTCGACCGCCATGTCTACAGGAACGGCATATCCGGAGTCCCCGGTAGCGACCTGGACATCGGATGCATCGACGCCACATGCACCGAGAGGAACGGGAGGGAGAACAGGGGCGAGGCCTATGCGATAAGGGATTATCTGAGGCAGAACCCATTGGATCCCGACAAAGTCGTCATCCTCACCCCGTACACGGTGCAGCTGCGGCTCCTGAAAAGGGTGCTTGGAAGGAAGTACAGGGACTCGGCGATGACCGTTCACGGCTCCCAGGGGCGCGAATGGGACACGGTGATATTCAGCGTGGCGGACAACGGAGTGGAGTCCAGGGACGTGCCGTTCCGTTTCACCAGCTCATCCACGGACATAGGGGTGAAAGTGATCAACACCGCGGTGTCGAGAGCGAAGAAGATGCTGCTCATCGCCTGCGACAGGGATTTCTGGCTGTCGAAGGACGATGAGCTTATAAGCGGCCTGCTCCGGGCGGTCCCTGAGGGGGGCGCGATCGCTCCTCGGGCCTCTCGGGGACCAGGGACCTGAGCAGCTCCTTGATGTCGGACAGGTCGTTCCTGATGTCCGAGACCTGGGCCCTGAGGGCGCGGCTGTCGGCTTCCAGAGACTCGATGCGCCTCTCCAAGGCGCCGCAGCCGGCCGGCTCGGGCTCCTCGGGGATTTCGGGCATGGCGTTGATGGCCCTGATCTCCTCCACCAGGGAATCGCGGCGCGCCCTTAGGGCAGAAGCCATCATCGACAGCTTCTGCTTCTCCTCGTCGTCCCCGTCCATGTCGGCCTTCAGCATCTTCATCTCGATCTGCATGACCTCGTCGGTGATGGATGCGACCTGCGCAGTGAGCTCCTCTTTCGTTCCCGAAGGCTTGACCGCAGGCCTGCCGATATCGTCAGAATCCTCCATGAACGGACGGTAGTTCTGGATGTTGGAGTTGAGGTCGTTCGACACGTTCGGGGGCTGCATCCCCGCCGCGATGAAGGAGTCCTCGATCTCCTTCTTCCTGGAGAGGAGCTCTCCCATCTTCTCCTCCATCTCCATGACCTGCCGCGCCTTTGCATTGGCCTCGGCGGGGTCGGACGGCATCGATTCCCTGAGCTGCCTGAGGAGCATGTCCAGCCTGGCGGTCTCCGTTGCTATGAAACGGAGCTCGCGGTCGTACTTGCTGCCGGGCATCCTCAGTCCTTCTTCTTCTTTTTCTTGGCCTTCTTCTCGGCCATGATGGCCTGATACGAATCGTAGAGGTAGTCGTCGTAGAAGATCAGCTCCCCCAGGGCCTCCAGGGTGTACGGGTCCTCCAGGATCGTCTTGATCATCTTCTTGCTCTTGAGGGCCGACTTCCCGATGCCGATGCACAGGTCCTCTACGATGGCGTCGCAGTAGTCGGCGCGGATGGCGTCGGCCTCCAGCTCGTTCTCCAGGTCGTCCGCGCTCAGGTCGGAGATGTACTTGTCGTAGAGCTCGGGGCATTCCACGACCTTATCGTTGTCAAGGTCCAGGCCCTCCAGCATGGAGTCGTCCTCCTTCATGTCGGCGACCACAGTTATGTAGGCTGTGAGGTCCGCCTCCAGGTAGTCGATGAGGTCCTGCATCTGCTGGATGCTGGACTCCTTCTTGAGCCTCTTTTTCTTCTTCTCGAGATCGGCGATCTCCCTGCGCTTCCTGGCGATGGTGTCGGCGAGCAGGGCCGCTGCCTGGTCCAGGGTGTATTCTTCTTCCATGAGGTCGGAATGGGCGCGCGCCAATAATATGGTTTACCCGGTTTCCGTTGCTACGCTGTCTGAGAAACCTTAAAATCGCGAGTTCCCGATGGGGAGCGCATGGATGAACAGGGACCTTCCGTCCTGGAGCTGGAGTCCCGCTGCGAACGGAACGACCCGGTGGCCATGTACCTTCTGGGCAAGGGCTATTATCAGGGCGACGGAGTGGAGCAGGACGTGGCCAAGGCTGTCGACCTGATCAGGAGGTCGGCCGAGATGGGCTATCCGGACGCAGAGTACACTTACGGATACTTCCTCTGCACCGGCATAGGCGTCAAGACCGACAAGGTCGCCGCCATCAAATGGTACAGGCAGGCCGCCGACAAGGGGTTCGTCGAAGCCCAGTACGGCCTCGGTTACATGTGCGACAAGGGCGAAGGGGTCAAGGTCAACAAGATGGAGGCCGCCAAATGGTACCATCTGGCAGCTTCCCACGGCCATGCAAGCGCCCAATGCAACCTCGGCATCCTCTATTTCAACGGCTGGGGCGTCAGGCTCGACAAGAAAGAGGCTTTCGAGCTATTCTCCAAGGCCGCAGACGGCGGGAACCTGGACGCTCTGTACAACCTCGCCAGGATGTACGAGGTCGGCGACGGCATCGACAAGGACGACGAGGCCGCGCTGAGGTGCTATGCCGAGGCCGCATCCCGGGGAGATTCCCATGCGCTCCTTTCGATGGGCGTAAGGTACCTCACGGGCGACGGCGTCCCCGTCAACGAGGCGCTTGCGGCCAGGATGTTCGCCGCGGCTTCCGAGAAGGGGAACCCCACCGCCCAGTACCATCTGGGGATGATGTACTATCACGGCGTCGGAGTGGAGAAGGACCTGTTCAAGGCCGCCAACCTGATCTCCAGGTCGGCGATCAACTGGAACGAGGATGCCATATTCACTCTCGGGATGATGTACCTCAACGGCGAGGGCCTTCCGAAGAACGAAAAGAGGGGCAAGGCGCTGCTCAGGTTCGCCGCGGACCTGGCGAGCGACGAGGCTCCGGAAGAGTGATCAGAACTTCGTGTCCCGGGGGATGATCTGTATCTCCTTCCCGCAGTAAGGGCACTTGAAGAAGACGGCGTCCATGCCGTCTTCGTCTTCTCCCAGCAGGGCGGGGCCCTTCATGGTCTCTGTGAAGATGGTCTTCTGTGACAGCAGGTCGTCCAGCATGGGCTTGCAGCACGCGGCCTCCACGTCGGCGTCCGAGAGCTGGAGCTTGAGCAGCGGCCTGGCCTTCAGCTTCCTGTTGCGCTCCTCCGTGAGCATGGAGTCTATCCTCTCGGCATCCACATCGGCTCCGGGAAAGCCCATCGAAGCGGCGTAGGCCATGTACCTCATGCACTTCTGGAGGTCCTTCTCCACGCCGATTCCCTTCTCGAGCATGAGGGCGAGATGGTACATCGCACCGGGGTCCAGGTCGTCTGAGGCCTCCTGCAGCAGGGAAGCTCCGAGTGCGGGGTCGGGCTCGCATCCCTCTCCGGAAGAGAGCAGGATCCCCAGCTCCCTCTTGGCGGGCATATGGCCCTGCTCCGCGGCCTTGGAGAACCAGCCGAAGGCCTTCACAGGGTCCTTCGGGGCATCGCCGCCGTAGATGTGGATGAGCCCGAGCTGATATTGCGCGTCGGCGTCTCCGCCTTCGGCGGCCTTCGTGAGAGCTTCTGTGCTGGACATTGCGATCGGGTGAGAATCGGCTACGGGTTAAAGGAACCTTGCATAGGCAGGGATGATGAATATGGATGCAGATTGCCATGGCAGACATGGCATACATGATGGCAGACATGGCATACATGATGGCAGACATGGCATACATGATGGCATACACATCATGCATGGATTCCCGAATCGGATCGGGGAAGCCATCAGAAGATCGCGGCGATATGTATTATCAACGATCTGCGCATATCATGCGCCGGGCCAATGGAAAGTCTTGACACGGTATGGAAGGAGAGCTGGAAAGACGAGCTTCTCAAAACGATCTGCGCGTTCGCCAACACCGGAGGCGGCACTCTCACTATAGGCGTAGATGACGAGGGCCGCATAGTCGGAATCGATGATCCCGATTCGCTTCTGAGACAGATGCTCGAAACGATCCGCAGCAAGCTGGGCATCATCCCATTCTTCAGATTGGACACTGCGGAAGCCCCGTTCACTATCACGATCCTCGTCCAGAGATCTCCGAGGATGATAGATCTGGACGGGAAGTTCTACATCCGTTCCGGAGGCAAGACCATGTTGATGCCAGGCCTTGATCTGGAGGCCCCGATGAAGGTGCATCCGGACAATTCATGGACAGATGCGCCTGTTCCGGATGTTTCTGTATCGCAGCTCAGCCGTGAGGCCATCCAGGGTTTCAAGAAGATGGGCAGCGATGCCGGCAGGCTATCTGCAGAGGAGGCTGATCTCGATCCTGCCGCACTCCTTGAGAAGCTTGGCCTCCTCAAAGACGGGATGCTGACCCGCGCAGCGATCCTCCTCTTCCATCCGTCTCCCGGAAAGCTACTCGGGCCCGTATCCGTGAAGATAGGCTTGTTCGAAGGTTCTGAGCTGCTGTATCAGGACGAGGTCTGCGGACCGCTCATATTCACCGCCAACAGAGCAATCGAACTGATCAAGACCAAGTACACTATCAAGCCGATTACCTATGACGGCATCATCCGCATCGAGCACTCTCCTTATCCCGAGCCGGCGATCAGGGAAGCTCTGATGAACGCCATCGTCCATAACGAATACTCATGCCACATCCCGATCCAGGTCAAGGTTACGAGGGAGAGCCTGACCATCTGCAACGAAGGCGGCCTACCTATCGGCTGGACCGTGGACACGCTGAAGGGGCAGCACAGTTCTCATCCTCGGAACCCTCTGTTGGCCGACGCTTTCTATCGCGCAGGACTGATAGGATCGGCCGGTCGCGGAATCGGCGAAATCATGTCCCAATTCGAGGACCGTCAGGAGTTCGAACCTGTTTTCGAATCGGGCCCTGGCTTCAGCGTAACGTTCAAGAACGAGACGATCGGGATGCGGGGTGCTGTCCATGGCCCTTTTTTATGAACAGCCGCAAAACGCAGGCCGTCAAAATTCGGCAAAGCAATCAGGAACCGATCGAATCAAGGTCGTCCTGAGCATCCTTCAATCCCGCATCCGCTGCCAGCTTGAGCCATTTCCTGGCCTCGGAGACATCCGCATCGGTCCCGATCCCGTTGAGATAGCAGCGCCCGGTCGCATAAGCTGCTTCGGTGCTCCCCTCCAGCGCGGCGGAGAGGATCTTCTCGAAGCCGTCCTTGTCATCGGCAGAATCGTCCATCACCATCAGCAGCCCGAGGCGGTAGCGGCACTCGGCATCTCCGAGGTCCGATCCTTTGGAATACCACTCCATGGCGGCTCTGAGGTCCATTTGGGTCCCGGTGCCGTACTCGCAGCAGACCCCCGTTTGGTAGATGGCGTTCAGGTTCCCTCCGGCAGCGGCCGTGCGGAACATCTTGTACGCCTTGGCCTCGTCCTTCTCCATGCCGAGCCCGTTCTGCACCATATATGCGAGGGAGGCCCTGGCCTCGTTGTCCCCGCGGTTGGCGGCGAGCCTGAAGAGCCTGGCGGCTTCCGCATAGTCCTGAGGGACGCTGACGCCGTCCATGTAGGCCAGCCCCGCATAGACGTAGGCTTCCGGCACCCCTTCCTTGCTGGCCTCGATCGCGTACCTGACGGCGGTGTCCGTGTCGATGCCTATGTAGTCTCCCTTGAGGAAAAGGTCCACCATCATGCACTTCGCATCGGGATCCCCGGCATCGACGGCCTTCTCCAGGTAGGAGTAGCCTTGGTCCAGGTCCTCCTCGACCCCGTGACCTTCGAGGTAGCACAGGGCGACCGCCAGCATCGCGGCCGGAAGGCCGCCGTCGGCCATATCCTTCGCTTCGGAGAAAGTGCACTCGTGCTCCCCGTCGGGCGCATCGAAGACGATGATCTTCTCTTCGCTCATAGCCCGCCGATGCATCCGTCGATAGAGATAGTTTGCGCAATGCCGCTTCGGCATCTGACCATCCGGGATACGCGCGCTCCCAGCTCCTGAAAAGGTTGTCGTGCGCCCTCTCGCCGGGACGGTAGCCCTGGCGGAGGTGGAGGCATTCGTGGTAGACAACGTAGTCTCTAGCGCTTTCGGGCACATCGGGCATGTCCAGCCTCGAGGATATCCCCACCACCCTGAACACAGTGCTGCAGAAGCCCACGCGGCGCGTGCTCTGCCTCCTGGTCCACGAAAGATAGGAGTTCCCGATGTCGGAATCGTCCAGGAGGCCCATGTCGAGGAGCCTCTGCACGGAATCGTAAAGGTCCCCGGACTGCCCGACGGAGGTCCTGGCCAGGTTCCTGCTCCTGGAGATGTACGTCGGCCTGCGGGAAACGATGAACTCCTCCGACCGGAGGTAATCGGAATACGACTGGGGCACAGACCATGCCCTCTTCCTGGACCGCAGCGCGATCATGCGGAAGAGGTCCGGCAGGACTGGGTCCGGGGCGCCTTCGAGGTAGTCGGACACTTGGACGACCAGCTTGGAGCCTGTTGCGCGCCACCCGTAGTAGACCTCCTTCTTCGGGACGAAGGACCATTCCAGCTCGGAGTAGAGGCCGGAGACAGCTTTCTGGAGATCGTCCATGCCTCTTCCCCTTGGTGACGGCTTCCTTCTGCCTCTGCCTCTTCTGGACAGATCTTTCGACGAACACGCTCTTCCCTTCGGAGTCGGTGCCCGACACGTACATCGCAGTGGAATACGTGGACGGCGTCGGGGTGAAGACCTGCACCTGCTCGGGGCGGATGCGAAGCCTGTCGGAGCAGTACGACGAAAGGCGGTCCATGTCCTCCTCCCTGCATCCCGGGTGGGCGGCCATGAAGTAGTATGTGAGATAGAGGTCCTTTCCGGATTCACGGACGCATTGGGAGAACATCTGCCTGAAGCTGTCCAGGGAGTCCCTGTGCGGCTTCCCCATGAGGTCCAGAACGCCGTCGGAGATGTGCTCCGGGGCCACCTTCATCTGCCCCGACACGTGGCGGTCCACGATGCTCTGCAGGTACCTCCGGCCGTTGGCCTTGTCGGCGGCGATCATGTCGTAGCGGATCCCGGAATTGACGAACACCTTCCTGACGCCGGGGACCTCAGATATCTTCTTCAGGAGAGCAATCTGGCGGGAATGGTCTATCGGGAGCCTGGGGCACGGGATCTTGCCAAGGCATCTCCTGTCGGCGCACCGGCCTTTCGCGGCCTTGAGCCTGCATTCGATGCCGTACATATTGGCCGTGGGCCCGCCCACGTCCTGGATGACGCCGTTGAACCCGGGGCGGGAGGCGATGCGCTCCGCTTCCCTGAGGATCGAGTCCTCGGAACGGGAGACCACCGTGGTCCCCTGGTGGGCCGATATGGCGCAGAAGGAGCAGTTCCCGTAGCATCCGCGATGGGTGGTTATCGAGTTGCGGACAGTGTCCATAGCCTTCACATGGCCGTCTTTGGCGTAATACGGATGGACGGCATCCTCGAAGTCCGAGCCGTAGAGGGAATCGAGCTCCTCGGACGTCAGCGCCCTCTGGGGCCTGTTCTGCACAAGGTAACGGTCTCCGTGCAGCTGGCAGAGGGGCTTGGCGGTGATCGGGTCGCAGTTGTCCCTGAAGATCCCGAACGCGGACATGAAGGCGGCCCTGTCGCCGCGGACCTCCTCGAACGAAGGCATCTCGATCGCATCTATCGGCCGCTCTTTAGACGCGTAGCAGATCCCGGGCACGTCCTTCCAGTCCTCGCCGTCCCTTATGCAACGGGCGACCTCCAGAGTCGCCAGCTCGGCCATGCCGTAGATTATCCCGTCGGCCTTGGAATCGAAGAGGACGGATCTCCTGACGGAATCGGACCAGTAGTCGTAATGGGCGATGCGCCTGAGGCTCGCCTCGATCCCCGCCAGGAAGACCGGCTTCCCCTTGGCGTGCTTCTTGATCAGGTTGGTGTACGCGATGGTGGCGCGGTCGGGGCGGCGGTCGTTCGCTCCTCCCGGAGTGAAGTCGTCCTCCTTCCTGAACTTCCTTGTCGGAGTGTAGTTGGCCACCATGGAGTCCACGCATCCAGCCGACACGGACCAGAACAGCTCGGGCATCCCCAGCCTGGCGATGTCGTCCGGAGAATCCGTCCGCGGTTGGGCTATTATCCCGACCCTGTAGCCGCGGTCGATCAGCCAATGCCCGATCAGGGCCGTGCCGTTGTACGGCGTGTCCGCATAGGTGTCGCCCGAGACCAGTATGATGTCCAGGGCCTCCCAGCCCATGCGCCTGACCTCGCGGGAGGTCGTGGGGATGAACATCTCAGACCTTCTTCTCCATGACGAAGTCGTTCATCACGAAGCCGCCGCCGATAGGGTTGTCCTCCTGGCGGACCTTGACGAAGCCGCAGTGCTCGTAGACCTCCACGGAATGGGAGTTATGCCTGTTCACTGTCAGCCTGACGGTTCCGAGGCCTGCAGCCTTAGCCGCATCGCATACCCTGCCGATGAGCTTCGCCGAGTAACCGTTGCCGCGGTGCTCCTTCAGGATGTAGAGCTTCGAGAGGAACATGCAATCATCCTCAGCCTTGAACCCGACGAACCCGACAGGCTCGCCCTTGGCCACGGCCATCAGATAGGTGCATCCTTCGGAGAGCTGCCGCTTCAGGGACTCGAAGCTCAGGAAGCGCTCCAGCATGTACGCAGTCTGCTCCGGGGAGACGATGCCCTCGTAGCACTCGCGCCAAATGCTCCTGGCAAGCGAGGAGATGATCCTGAGTTCGGTGTCCGAGACGGCCGGGACGACCTCCATGCCGGCAGCCGAAGACCTGACCTTATGGGCGAACCTCTCCAGGCCGGGCTCGAAGTTGACGCCGTACCTCACGTCCTCTCCCGACGAATGGGTGTTCATGATGCTCTCGACGGTGAAGTCCACAGCGGCGTTCACGGCATCCGCTAGGGTCAATCCGGATTCCAGGGAGGCGACCAGCAGGGAGCCGAAGACATCGCCGGTGCCGTGGTAGTATCCTGGGATCTCCGGCCTCATGGCCTCCCCCGTCTCGCCGGTGCGGTAGTCTTTGAAGACTGCTCCGACCTGGCCTTCCCGAAAGCTCACTCCAGTTATCACGATCTGCTCCGCGCCGAACGCGCGTGCCTTCTCGAACATGCAGTCAACGTACTCGTGTGTGCAAGGGCCGTCCACGTACTCCTCGCCGAGCATCAGCGTCAGCTCGGTCATGTTGGGCATGATGACGTGCGCCTTCTCGCACAGCTTCCTCATGCCTGCGGGGAAATCGGGCCCGAACACGGGGTAGAGCTTCCCCTTGTCGGCCATCACGGGGTCCACGTAGATGCGGGAGCCCTCGTGGGAGAGGTCGTCGAACAGCTTCCCGACGATGTCGATCTGCTCGAAAGACCCCAGGAACCCCGAGTAGAAGGCATCGAACTTCAGGTCCAGCGTCTTCCAGTGCTCGTCGATGGGCATCATGTCGGATGTCAGGTCCCTGTACGTGTACCCAGTGAATCCGCCGGTGTGGGTGGAAAGGACAGCGGTGGGCAGCACCGAGCATTCGATCCCCACCGAGGACACGATGGGGAGAGCGACCGTCAGGGAGCATCTGCCTACGCATGAGATGTCATGGATCGCCAGTATCCTCTTGTGGTTCATGCTCCGCCGTAATGCGCGGGGATGTTAATCGTTTGCTATGGCGCCGTTCCGTCACCGTTATATCGGGTATCGGGGATTGAGCAGGCGATGGATGCATCCGAAGCACATCTGGAATCCGTATTGGCCGAGCTCAACGACAGGGTCAACGACCTCGAGAGGAGCTGCTCTCCCGAAGAGCTGATGGAAGCCTACACCAACCGCGGCAGCGTGCTCCAGATGCTCGGCTACCGGACGTCCGCGCTGGACGACCTGGAATCGGCGATCGGCATCTCCGAGAGCATCGAAGAACAGGGCGGGAGGGTCGATCCCGGGACGTTCGTCAAGATGCATGCGGCCATCGCGCGCATCCTGTACGACATGGGAGAAGACCCTTCCGGAGAGTACATCATCGCAGCTTCCAGGCTTGACGGTCTGAAGGGATCCTCGAGGCACTTCGACGAGCGCTCGCTCGTCAGGATGTGCATCGACTCGGCCGACGACCTCCTGGACACGGAGCATCCGGAGGAGGCCCTGGCCTTCATCGAGAAGGGCATATCGGCCATCGGCAGGAAGTCCGACCATTGGCGCCGGAACAGGCTATTCGACCTCCTGAACCTGCAGGCCGAGGCCCTCGCATGGCTCGAGAAGGGGCAGGAAGCCTCGGAGGCGTATGCCCGGTCTATCGAAGAGGGCCTGGCGCTGATGGAAGAAGGGCGCCTCGAGGAGCCTTCCGACCTCGCCATGACGTTCGCGGCCAAGGCCGACCTGGACAGCTCCCTCGGGCAGGACGATGCGTACATGCTGGACCTGAAGTCCGCGGTGACGGTGATGGAGAACCTCTTCGACTGCGGCAGGATGCCGGACACCGAGCTGCTGGTCGGGCTGCACCACGACCTTGCCGAAGCGCTGATGAAGTCCGGCAACATCGCAGAAGCCGAGAAGCATCTGATCAGGGCGATGGAGCTGGGAGTCAGGGGCGCCGGAGACTACATGAGGATCCAGACCCCGGCCGGGAAATCGTCTTGATGGGAACTCCGCACCCAACATTTATCAACGCCTCGGCGAATCGTCGCGCATGGCAGCCTACAGCGACGGGAGAGAGGTATCGACACTGCTGACCGATGAAGAGGTGGAGGTCCTACAGGGATTCGCAGGCAACGAGTACGTCCGCGGACCCTCCATGGCGGCGACGCTGTCCTCCATGATCGAGCACGGCGTGGCCGACGGAAGGTTCACCGAGGACCAGGCCACCAAGGACCTCTACATAGCCCTGGCGATGGCGAAGGCCTGCAAGGCCACCTGCAACTACGAGGCGTTCTGGGCCGCGGTCAAATGGCTCGGGCCGCTGGAATCCGAGGGATCCGGATGCGCCGAATGGTACAGGCGCTACGGAGAGTCCCTGGCGTACTCCGGCAAGGCCTCCATGGCCCTGGAGTTCCTGGAGCGCGGAGCTAAGATGTTCCCCGAAGACGCCCACATGATGTTCCTGCTTTCGCTGGCCCGCTACGCCCTCGGCGATCCCGAAGGGGCGGCGAAGGCCGTGGACGGCATCGAAGGGCTCCTGCAGGCTGCGGACATCTACAGGGGCGGGCGCCCGCTCTCCGAGGCCCTTGCCCTGCGCATCAGGTTCGACGACTCCGACGCGTTCGGCAGCTGGGTGGACTATTCCACAGACATGTCTTCCCTGGCGGACTGGATGGTATGCGACAGAGTAGCCCTGTCTGCCTTCAAGGAGGCCGTCGGAGCGCAGAGCTGGTCTTCCGATAATCCCCATTGCACATTCATGGTCGCCGACCGCGCCGCGACATTCACATTGGAGATGAACGAGGCTTTCGTCTCCCGCCTGGACCCGAAAGGCGTGACGAGGATCCTGGCGAGCCTGGACGGGATGATAGCCGATGCGGCGCAGTCGCTGTCCAAAGGCTCCGGCGACCTGATCCTGAGCCTCAAGCACGTGTCCGTCCGCCCGGACCTGAGCGTCCGCCTGGTCCTGTCGGACCAATCGGGCAACGAGCGCATCCTGGACTTCGATGCCGACCTCCAGCCCGTCCTCAGGCACGCGGGCGGGCCCTTCGTGTCCATGGTCCTGCTCAAGAAGCCCAAGTGGGACCCCCTGGCGGTCCTGGCCAAGCTCCGCGACAGATGGGGGATCGCTCTGACAGCGCTGCAGGTCGAAGACGGCCAGATAGTCGGCTCGCTCGACGGCAACATGGTGCTGGTCTCTATGGTGGGCTCCAGGATCCCGGGCACCGAGATCGAGGAGGCCGCGCAGAGGAACTACATGGACCGCGGAGCCATGGTCGCCGCGGCCAGGTCCTACAGGGGCCATCTGATCATCGCGGTTGTCAACAACAGCAGCAGGAACCTGGACTCCGCCCTGGACATGCTCAAGCTGACCGATTCGTGCATTGACCAGAACTGCTTCGGAGTCTACAGGAACGAGATTGTCTACTCTCCGGCTATGTGGTCCGAGGGCGCCGACGGGATGCTCTCGGACAAGATCGTGCCGTGGCATCTCCTGGTGTGGTCGAGCCTTTACGCCGACGGCGGAACGCACAGCGCCGTGACCACGGGGATGACGGACTTCTGCCTGGACGAGGTGGAGGCTGTGGACCTTCCGATATCGTCCAGCGACCTGTTCAATGTGGTCTGCACCGTAGTCGGAGGCGCGATATCGTCGCCCTTCTCCGGCTGGGACGGGATGGAGTTCGAGTTCAACGGCCATACGTACAGGTTCTCCAGGGCCAACGGCGACCTTGTCGACGGCCCGTGCATGAGGATCGAGCTCAGGAAGCGAGCCGATGATCGCTCTCAGGAAGAAGCGCGAAGAGCCGGGCATGTGCGCCGTGTGCGGCCTCAGGCCAGGAGTGGTGAGGATCTCCGACGGCTACGTGTGCGGGACGTGCGTGCCGATGAACCGCGCGTTCGCAGATCCGACGATAGAGGATGTGAAGGAGATGCACGTCAAGGACCCCGAGATCCTGGAGAGGATCGAATCCTTTTCCGAGACGGCATCCTACGGGGACCTGAGGTTCGACGATGCCCATCGCCTGTTCTTCAAGGGGAGATGCCCTAACAGGTGCATACCCGTCCTTTCGTACAGCGAGATCGAGGGGTTCTCGATCTCCGTAGACGACAGGAAAGTTGCCTTCAACTCCGTCGACGGCGGCAGGGCCCTGCTCCGCCCCATCTCCCCCGAGCAGCTGAAGAAGGCCTCGAAGGAGTTCGACTCCGTGACGCTGGAGATCAGGTCCGGCCGCAGGAACATCAAGTTCATGCCATACCAGATATGGTCGTTCAGGAACCGCATATCCGATTCAAAGGAGGAGACCCTCCGTCAGACCATCGAGCTGGCCGCGAAGCTCGATTCCATTATAGAGGAGAACATCATGGACCGTTCCGGAGGCGCACAGCGATGGCGAAGAATCAGCAGATGAGCAGGGCAGAGCTCTCGCAGATCCTCTCTGCGGCGGTCGATCGGAAGAAGGCGGAAAGGGAGGCGATCATCAACCGCGCCTTCGATGACGCAGACCGCACCGCGTATCTCCTGGACATGGCCGAGTGGCTGAAGCTCGAGATCCAATACTGCGAAGCCGCCTCCGCGTACTACATGGGCGATTTCGAGAAGATCTCCTCGCTGGAAGGCAGCGGCCTCGTCGCCTCGCTGGACTCCAGCGACCTGCCTCCGAAAGCTTACGCGGATTACCTGAGGAGCTTCGCATCCGACAGGGAACAGGAGAAACTGGTCCACGCCGCCCTGAAGGGGTTCAAGATGGCGATGAAGGACACGGTGAAGATGCTGGATGTGATGCGCTGAGGCACTGCTTGTCCTGCAGCATCAAGCACAAAGATGCGTGTCACGCCGGCATGCAGGCTTCAGATTCCATAGCCGGGTCAGGAGATTGCATTCCCGATTGCTTCCGACACGGACATAGCCGTCTCGCCGAGAGATGCAGACTAGCCTCGATCCGAGCTATTCAGAGGGTTGTTCCAAGGCAGTATGGACTGTCCGCCAGCAATAGAACAAGCTGAGGTTATCTCGTACAGGCATTCGCCAGGAATATAATCCTTGAATGCAATTCACAGAGCATGTGGGATGCAGGGCTTGTGACCAGGGTCAAAGACCGTAAACTGAATGAGATCCTCATCTTCGCGTCGATAGCGAAGATGGATCAGGAGAACATAGACGAGTACATCGACATCATCGAGATGCTATGCGACGATGTAAACGGATGCGATGCCCTCTTGGACACGGATGGCCAGGCGGAGATCGCCTTGGAGCCCATCGGCTTGCAGGAATACAGATGCCGCCTCTCGCCTAGCGAAGCCGAGGACGAGGACGCTTTCAACGCCCTGAAGGTCGCTCCTGTCTACGAGCAGCCCGAACTCCTCTATGTGAAGCAGCTCATATCAGACGCTGTCGCGTCCATCCGCTCCGAATGTCCGGCGAGCCCTGATATTCAATCTGACGTGGCCCGTCTGGAGGCAGAGAACTCGAAGAACCTCAAGATCATCCTCCAGCTCGAGGACGAGCGCAACAGGCTGTTCTCCGAGAACGAGGATCTGAAGAAATCCCTGGAGTCCATCAGCCTGGAGATCGATTCGCTGAAGGACTGCTCCGTCTCGGAGATCTCCCAGTGCAAGGACGCTCTCGCCGCTTTGAAAGAAGAGGTCGCGACGCTGCGCACCAGGAACGAGCAGCTCTCCGCACAGCTCGACTACTGTCAGGAATCCATTGCCACCGTGGAGTCGGAGCGCGACGAGCTCAGGGCCGCGGTCGCTGAGCTGACATCTTCATCGGATAAGGAAGAAGCGGATCCCGATACTGCGGAAGCCGTGCCTGTTGCCGCAGAGCCTTCATGCGCAGAGACCTCCGGATGCGAGGACTCTGCAGAGCCCGAGCAGCCGAAGCCTTCGAGCTTCGACAGCATCATCACAGATCGCCAAAGAGCGCTTCTGACCGTGATAATGGAGATGAAATCCAAGAAGATCGATGAGTTCATCGACAAATCCTTCAGCGGCGCGGTATCCGAAGATGCGTCCGAGGACATCGTCGCATTCCTGAAAGATGACATCAGGATCTGCGAGCTCATACTGGCCCTGGACTGCTCATCTTTCGAGAGCACGGTAGCAGGCCTCAAAGCCGTGCTGGATGCCGTGGAAAGCTCGACAGAGTCCAGATATCAGAAGATCTACCTGAAGTCCCTTGACGATGTGGACAAGCTCATAGAAGACAACTATGTGGACATCCTGTCGACGATAAACGCAGTGATCTCTGCCAGGTATCTCCCTTATGTCAGAGGATCAGGCGCCTGAGCCCGTCAGCGTCGCAGGCGAACTTCAAACCCTTTGATTCACAGACCTCGCGGGTGAAACCGAAGCCGTATGTGACGGCGACGAAGTCGGTGCCGCAGTTCATGGCACCCGTGAGGTCGTTTCCCGTGTCTCCGATCATTAGCGTCCTTTCTTTCGTGATTCCGGCGTGGTTCATCGCGTTCTGGATGAGGTCCGTCTTCGTGGCTGGCACGAACATGTTCGACCCGTTGACGGAATCGAAGAAGTCCAGCAACCCCCAGCTCTCCAGCTGGATCTCGGAGGTGTCCTGAAGCTTCATGGTTGCGACGGAGAGCTTCATGCCGGCATCGCGGATATCGGAGATGAGCTGCTTGATCCCTGGATACGGTGCACAGTTCATCTGGCCGTGCTCCTCGTACAATCTCCCGAAGAGCATGAGCGCCTCGTTGGCCGTGTCCTTGTCGATATCGAAAAGGCCCTCGAAATCCTCGTTCAGGCGACCGGATGATTTCTGCCTGAGCTCTTCATCGGTAGGAACCCTATAGCCCATCTGCTTGGCGACCAGTCTGATCGTGTCGAAGATGCCGGGCGAAGTGTCTGCTATCGTGCCGTCCATATCGAAGATGACGAGGTCGTATCTCCTGGCCGTCGAGGATCCCTTCATGCTGCTCTGAATGGGGATGTTATAGACAATGTTTTCCTATACAGCCTATCCAGATTTGATTATCATTAATAATAAAGCAGATAGCGTTATTTGCTTTATTATTCCTAAGAACAACAAAGCGTCGGTGAATAGAAAAAATTTATGCCGATCTCTGACATCGGATGTCAGTCGGCAATTTCACCTGCACCTCATTTGCTTTGGTTATCTACCCCCTTTTGAAGATTGAATTAATTTAGCTGATAGCTAAATCTACATTATTAGTTGTACATAGTCAATTCAGAGATGGATTTCAACTAAACCTTCCAGGATCTTTTTCGCGTCGGGTATCTCGTAGAAGCTCTTGCCTTCCAGGAGTGCCGTCATTACTGCGATCTTCTCATCGAGGAGCTCGTATGAGTCCAGGTCATAGTACGGGGCATACCTCCCCAGTCTGGTCGCAGTCTTCAGGAACAGAAGGTCGCACTCATGCTTCTTCATGATCTCAAACAGCGTATGGTTGTCCCAATCGCATTCCTCTTTCGATCCATCATTTGATTCTTCGTATGTCATCATACCACCTGATTTAACCTGCATCCATCGTGTAGCCTCGCGCGTGTATGCGCGAACATATGCAACACGTACGAAGCTACACGATTCATGACACGTCTGATTGAACTACCTCAGAAGTTGAAATTCGGATTCATGAAAAGGTCTATGTTG
>CAVICI010000036.1:0-20451 GCA_963640995.1 Dialister hominis
TCTAGGGGTTATGACGTCGCCTTCACACGGCGGAGGTCGCCGGTTCAAATCCGGCCGGGTCCACCATCTCAAGTTCTCCAGAACGTTCGTCAGCCTGTCTGATTCCCCTTGTCATCGCCATTGCAGGCTAATGAACCTTCAGGCACCTGGCCCATCCGGCCCGGATCCTGCTTCAGAAATGGGCATAGGGCTATGCCGAACATCACCGCTGCGAAATCCTGGATCGAACAGCATGATCGCGTCGTATCCGGCAATCCCCAGCACCTCAGGCAAGTTGTCCGGCGAGTCGCATCACGCGCCTCAGATCACCTTTTTCAGCGGCTTCTTGAAGCCGTCGGTACATGGATGCTCTTGACTGTATCTCTTGGCGCCTGCGACGATCTCTTCATCGGGCATGCCATCAAAGATGGAACGCCTCCACATGGTGTAATCGGAACCGTCCTTGTTCATGATGAAGACGAAACGTTCTGCGCCGACCGGCCCGAGAGCATCGGCCAGGCTCTTCATGCCTATGCTCTTGATCTCAGCATCCGAAATGCGTTCCATGTACATGCCATCGCACAACCGGGTACAATATGGTTCCCCGACGGCATTGCGCATCGGCAAGGCCGGTATTGGAGCCGGGGCGGCCGTCCGCCCCGGCGAAATATAATCAGTTTCCGACCAGCTCTGTGCCGGAGAAGCTCATGGTCGGGACGTCCACAACGCCCATCTGTGCGCTGTCGTTCCCGATGGCCTCCACGTTGCGGACGGCATCCAGCATGTTGCCCATGAGGAGCGCGTTGTTCACCGTGCCCACTACCTCGCCCTTGCGGATCAGGTATCCGCACCTGACGTTGAGCCCGAACCTCCCGGTGAGCCCGTCGGCCTCCGGCCAAGCGAACTTCTCCACCAGGACCCCATGCTCGGTCTGAGCGATGATGTCCTCCCTGGACAGCTTCCCAGGCCGGACCACCAGGTTCAGCGGCTTGATGGCCGGAGTCCTCTCGAACGCCCCCTGGGCCTCCACGCTGGACCGTCTCATCCCGTTGCCGGTGCTGTCCCCGCAGAACGAGTCCCTCATGAACGACTTCAGGATCCCGCCCTCTACGATCGGGCGGCGCTCCGTAGGAGTCCCCTCGTCGTCGAACACGCAGGACAGCGGCGCGGGAACGGTCGGATCGTCCACAAGTGTCAGGCAGTCGGAGGCCACGCTCTCCCCGACGGAGCCCTTCCACATGCTCCTGCCGTACTTCACGTTCTCCCCGTTAACCGCAGACCCCACGGACGACATGATCATGTCCCCCAGCTCGCTGGGGGGCAGGACCATGGTCAGGCTCTCGTGGCCCTTGAACTCCTTGGCTTCCGCAGCTGCCCTGGCCTTCTCGGACAATCTCCTTCCGATGAGCCCGGGATCCAGGTCCAGGCGGGTCCCGTGGAACGTCTCCATCCCTTCTCCCGGATGCGATCCCCTGAACATGGACGTGAAGTGCCCGTAGACCAGGGTGCTCTCGTGCGTCACGTCAACGCCGTTGCTGTTCATGGTGCAGCCCCTGTTCAGGGACACGCGGATCTGGGCGCGGGGGATGTTGACGTCGCACGACGCTATGACGGCCTTGGCAATCTCCCTCAGCTCCTCCGGGGTTATGTCCGCGGCCTTCCTGTCCAAGACGTCCGGGGCCGCGATGCGGGCCTTCCCCGGGACAGCGTACCCCTTGAAATCCGGATCCGCCGGAGAGTACCTCAGCACGGACTCCGCCATGGACGCGCATGCCTTGACGGGATCCTTCCCTCCGAGCGTGACGGAGGCCTTCCCCTGCCTCCCGCCGTCGGCCATCCTGACCATGATCCCCGATTCGGCCTTCGTCTCGATGTTGCTGATGCGGGAATCGTCGATGTAGATGGTGCTCACTACCGCTTCGGACACATAGGCCTCGGCGTGCTCGTGGCCTTCGACGGAGCGGAGCGCCTGCTCCGCGTAAGCGTGCATGTCGCTCACTGCCCTCCCCCCACGATCATCCTTGCGCGCATGTACGGGCCTCCCGACGAGACCCTCACCCAGTCCTCTATCCCCTTGCCGCACATCCCTCCGTCCAGGACGACCTCCTTGGAGAGGGCGTCCGCCGAGGACAGGATGTCCACTGACCTTCCGGTCAGGGTGAACGACTGCAGGGGCTTCACGATCTCCCCGTTCCTTATCAGGAACCCGCGGAGGCACTTGGCCTCGAAGCACCCCCCGACAGGGTCCTCCATGCCGTTGACCATCTTGTCGCAGAGTATCCCGTTCCTGGTGTCGGCGATGATCTCGTCCTTGTCCCACTCGCCGGGGCCGAAGAAGGTGTTGGTCATCCTGACCCAGGTCCTCTTGCCGTAGCTCTCGGCCCTGCCGTTGCCTGTAGGGGAGGCTCCCAGCTGGGAAGCCGTCTCCAGGCTGTGCATGTACCCTTTGTAGACGCCGTGGTCGATTATCGTCGTGCATGACGACGGCGTCCCCTCGTCGTCGTAGGGGACGGACCCGTGGGCTCCGCGAACGGTGCCGTCGTCGTACATGGATATGATGTCGGAAGCGACCTTCCTCCCCACGGCATCCGTGAGGAACGAGCGCTTCTTGGTGATCTCGTCGCCCTCGGAAGCGTGCCCCATGGCCTCGTGGGCCAGCAGCCCCGAGGCCATCGGATCGGTGATGACGGTCAGGTTCCCGGATGGGGCCCTGTCGGCCTTGAGGGTGGCTATCGCCTCGGCGGCGGTGGCCCTTCCCAGCGCCTCCAGGTCCAGGTCGCGCACCACCTCGTACCCTCTGGTGCTGTCCGGCCCGTCGTAGTAGCGCTCCATCCTCTGGCCGTCAGCCGCCACGGACATGGCCCTGCAGATGACGCGGACCTCCTCCCAGCTCATGTCCGATCCGGCTGAGTTCACCAGGGCGTTGGACTTCACCTCCTCGGAGTACGACCCGGCGCTGTTGATTATCCTCTCGTCGACCGACTGCGCCTTGTCCAAGTCCCTCACGGCCGAGATCTTCTCATCCAGGCCCACGGAGTCCGGATGTATCCTCGCATCGGCGCGGTCACGGCGCCTGACGACGGAAGGCTCCAGCGCGAAGCCGGGCCTGCCGTCGCCAGATGCGTTCCTGACGGCGTCCTCTGCCGCTTTCAGCACGTCGGCGCGCTCGAAGGAGGTGACGGTGCCGTACCCCCATCTCCCGCCGTTCCATGCCCTCAGGCACACCCCGCCGGTGCTCTTCTGGACCAGCTGGCGCAATCCCCCGTTCAGGGAGCTCACGCCTATGACCCTCACGGTCTGGGACCTGGCGTCGGAGAACTCCGCGCCCAGATCCTGCATGCGCGCAACGGCCTCTGACAGCACGTCCTGCGCATCCGCGGCCTTCTCCATAGCGGCGGCCTGCATGTCACACCACCGTGAAGGAATGGTCGAACGAAGTCAGGACCTCGCACCCGTCCTCGGTTATCAGGCAGGTGTCCTCGATCCTTATCCCGCCCACCCCGGGGATGTAGATCCCGGGCTCCGCGGATACGACGTTCCCGGCGCGGAGCACCTGCTCCGACCTGGGGGACACGGAGATGTCCTGATGGACGTCCATCCCGATGCCGTGGCCGAAGGAGTGGATGAACCTCCCCTTGAACTCGGACTCATCGATGATCTTCCTCGCCGCTAGGTCCGCGGCGCTGGCCTTGGCCCCGTCGCGGTACTCCGCGATCCCCGCCAGCTGGGCCCGGCGGACGACTTCGTAGGCCCTCTCGAGGATCTCCGGGGGCTTCCCCAGGAACACGGTGCGGGTCATGTCCGAGCAGTACCTGTCGTATTTCGTCCCGAAGTCGAAGAGCGCCGTGTCCCCCTTCTTCAGGCGGTACCCGCAGGGCATGTGGTGCGGCTGCGACGAGTAGGCTCCGAACGCCGCGATGGTGTCGAACGCGTTCCCTGTGCCCCCGAGCTCCCTCATGCGGGAGTCCATCTTGGCCGCCACTTCCTTCTCGGACGCGCCTTCGGATAGCATGCCCGGGATCTCCCCCGCGACGACGGAGGATATCCTGCATGCCTCGCGGGTGGCGGCGATCTCCTTCTCGTCCTTGACGGAGACGGTGTCGGCGATGGCCTTGCCGGCATCCACGGCCTCGATTCCCTCCACGGTCTTCTTGACGTACTCCACCGCCGCGTAGCTGGCGGAATGGGCGTTGAAGCCGACCTTGGAGCATCCTTTCAGCGCGTCCCTCAGGAACCCGTCGCGCTCCTCGCGGGTGCGGTAGACGTGCACGTCCCCGGCGCCCTCGCGGGCCCCCTCCTCCTCGAGGATGCTGACGATCACGTCCAGGGACCCGCCGGGGCCCGCCACCGCGAAGGAGCCTTCGAAAGTGCCCGATTTCTGCTCGGTCAGATACCAGAACGTGGAGTCGAGGAACGGCTCGCCGTCGTTGGCGATGACCACGGCATCCATGCCCTCTGCGTTCGCTATGAGCCTCTCGGCCCTTGTCCCTTTCATGCTCCGGGATAAGAAGGCGCAGTATATGGGGATGATGAAGGTCGGACAGCACATCGCCAAAGATGCCTCTGTGATTCTGAACAGCCGCACGACCGGATCTCCATAAGGCGTGGCCTCTGCGAAGAGATCTTGAAGGATGCTCTGGACCTGAGAGACATGGCTCTCGCAAAAGAGATGCCGGATGGCCCGGAAGGAGCAGACTTGTCCGTGAAAAGGCACCGAGATCGGATCCGCGATCGCGTTCAAGTTCCGGCCGGCATCAAAGAGGCTGACATGGGATTCAGCGTGCATGGCGCTGGACCCCATGCCTGGCAGAGATCGAAGTGCATGCCTTCGGACAGAAAAGCGATATCGATCGGGACAGGAGTCGCCATTCATAGAGTGTATAATGCCATTGTGTCGTGCGACGTTACAGGCGATATTGCTGCGATTTCGCAGATCCCATGGACTTGCGGAGACACAGAACGCCCCGAGCAGAAACAATAAAGGGATGCAGAAAGATGCCGAAACGATAACATGGGAAAGCGTTACCCCATCTGCATATCAGACTTCAAGGAGTTGGCCTCTGGGGACTTCTATTTCGTTGACAAGACGATGATGATCGCGGACCTGTGTCAGACAACAGGAGTCACATTCATCTATACAAGGCCCAGAAGGTTCGGAAAATCGATCAACCTGTCTATGCTGGACTGCTTTTTCAATCTCAGATACAAAGGCGGGAAAGACTTCTTCGCCGGAACCAGAATCTCCGAGTGCCATATGTGCAACGAGCATCGGAACAGATACCCTGTGATAAGGCTGAACCTGGCATCTGTAGACGCGAACGGCCCGGGCGGGACTTACGGGGGGCTGAAAGTGGCTCTGTCATACGTTGCCGCAGATATCAAAGAGCTAGTGCAATCTTCGCCACTGGAAGAATGGGAGATGCAACGCATCAGCGATTTGGAGCAGATGCGCGCGGATTACGCAGTGGTTCAGACATCCATCAGATGGATCAGCAGTCTCCTGGAGAAGCTGTACGGCGAGAAGGTCATCATCCTTGTGGACGAGTACGATCATTGCATTCACGACATATCCGATCCAGCCAAGTTCGAAGAAACCTCGAATATCATGCGCGGATTCATGCAGGAAAGCTTCAAACTCAACGAGCACATCAAATTCGGTGTTGCTATGGGTGTGATGACTGTCCTGCAGACTGGGATGTTCAGTGGTTTCAACAACCCTATTGTGTGCGACATCTTCTCCACCGAGGGCGACGAGTACTTCGGGTTCACTGAAGAAGAGGTGGTCAAACTGCTTGATGAGTCAGGCGTTGACAGATGCCACCTGGAGGAGATCCGCGAATGGTATGATGGGTACCGCTTCGGGAATGCGGATGTGTACAATCCGTTGAGCGTAAACAGGTATCTCAAAGATGGTTACATCACTTATGAGTACTGGAACAAGACCACCAAAGGAGGGCTGTCGTTACAGCTGATTTCAAATCTGGACTTCGGCACCATGGTGACCCTCAAACAGCTTGTCGTGGACAGGAGCGCATCTGTAGAGTCTGTATTGGATGACAGGATCGTCTATGCGGACATAATCGGCGAGGACGTGGAACCCTCGAAAGTATACTCGTATCTGGTCATGGGCGGATATCTGAAAGCTGTCTATATGAGGCGCGATGACACTGGACATCGCATCTACAAGATATCGTCTGTGAACAAAGAAGTCGCAATGGCCTTCGAGGAGATTGTCAAACGTGTCGACAGGATGCAGAAGAAAGCCCCGATTGACCTGCCAAAAGACATATACGACGGTAATGCAGACAATATCTCCAAAGACATCATGATACTCCTCAGCGGCCGCAACATGGACAAGACCTGGGACCACGACCGCTACAAAGAGCTCATCGGCAGCGTTCTGAGTATCAATCAAATGATGCCTGTGGACGAGATGCCCAAAGGCTTAGGCAAAGTAGACATATTCATAAAGAAGGCCGGGCCGATGCCCGCAGTTGCCATAGAAATCAAGACATCGTCCAAAGAGCCCGCGGAAGTCCTGGCGGCGAAAGCCATGAACGCCATCCTCGAGAAAGGCTATGCGAGCGAGCTCATGGATGGAGATATCATATCGATCGGCATAGGCATCAAGATCAAGGAAGTGTCCGCGCGCGTCATCATGCCTGGAGAGTATTGATGCCTCTGCGATCGTGCGATGTTGCGGATGATATCCGCAGTATTGCTGCGATTTAGCGGATGATATCCGTGAAATAGCTGCTTTTTTGCGGATTATATGAATGAGCGCGTCGCCCCAGACGCTCTTGAAGACCGACCGAAGCTGGAAGGGTTCACGAACGGGCCTTGATGTAATCTTCGACATCCAGAACAGTGTTCTCTATGCACTGCCACTGGAGCGGAGGCTCGTCGAGGAAATCCAGGACCCCGTACTCGTCGAACAGGTCCAGCGTCTCCGGAGCGGTGAGCCCGTGCTTCATGCGGTACTCTTCGATGCAGTAGATCTTCAGCAGCCTCGAGTACGATCTGCTCATGGCGCCACCGGCCAGACCAGGTTCCCGTTCATCTCGTCTTCGAAGAGCTCCGCGAGGCACTTCACGCTGAAATGCCATACCTCCGTTTCTTGGTCCTGGAGGCGGTCGTAGACCTTGGACCTCATGAAGATGCGGATGGCATCGTTCTCTGACAGCCCCCTCGTCTCCATGATGCTCGCGACTACGCCGTCGACGAGATCCCTCTTGATGCAATCGAACACCTTCGGATCTATCATCGCCTGACCTCCGGTGAAACGATGATGCTCAGGGGATATATCTATATGGAACAGACAGCCGCGATTCTGCAGATTTTATAAACGCGCCCGGCCCATCACGCTCCCGATGGAAAGGAAGATCGAAGCGAAGCTGGCCGAATGGAGGTCCAGGCCTGACCGCAAGCCCCTGCTCGTGCGCGGGCCCCGCGGAGCCGGGAAGACCTGGGCCGTCAGGAAGTTCGGAGAGGCCGGCTACCGCAAGGTCCTGGAGGTCGACCTGGAGCATAGGCCCGGGCTCAGGGATCTGCTCGATGGCGATCCGTCCGCAGACGGCATCTTCCTTGCGCTGAGCCGCAGCTTCCCGGACTTCGGCTCCTTCAACGGCTGCCTCCTGTTCCTCGACGGGATCCATGCCTGCAGCAATGCCGTGCCCGCGCTGGAAGCCCTCTCTGCGGACGGTAGATGCGACATCGTCTGCGCCGGAACGTATCTCGGGAGTCCCTGGACCTGCGCCGGATGCATAGAGACGGCGGAGATGGGGCCCATGGACTTCGAGGAGTTCCTCTGGGCCATCGGGTTCAGCCATGGCCGGACATCGGAGATCGCAGGCCACGTCAGGGCCATGGACCCCTTCGACGGGCCTGTCCTGAAGAAGCTGAACGACCTGTTCATGATGTACGTCACCATAGGCGGCATGCCGGAGGCCGTGGAGGCCTTCGCCCGCACGAGGGCCTACAACGGCATCATCCCGGAATCGACCCGCGCCAGGCTGCTGGACGACATCCAGAGGTACTGCGGGAGCCCGACGGACAGGGACCGCATAGCCCAATGCCTCGATTCGATACCGAAGCAGCTGTGCAGAGCGTCCGGGAGCTCGTTCCGGTACTCGGATGCGTCCGGACAGGCCGGATACGGCCGCAGGGAGTTCGGCCGGGCGCTGAGATGGCTGGAGGACGCCGGCGCCATAGCCATCTGCCACAACCTGATGGGCATCTCGGAGCCGTTCATGACCAGGCCGGACGGGAACACGTTCAAGGCCTACCTCAGGGACACTGGCATGACGACGCTGGCGCTGGGGCCCGATACGGGGCTGATGCTGACCAGCGGCCGCATCGGAAAAGCTGAAGGAGCCCTCCTGGAGAACGCCGTGGCATCCGCCCTGGCAGACAAAGGTCACAGGCCGCACTATTACAGCGACCCAGCGAACCGCGTGGAGATCGACTTCGTCGCAGAGCTGAACGGGAAGGTCGCCGCCATCGGAGTGGACTCCGGAAGGAAGAGGCCGGACAGGCAGCTGCTGAAGCTCGACAGGCTCGACCAGCATGCCGATGTCCTGATCAGCGTCTCCGGCTCCAACCTCCTGACGGATGAGAACGGGATCCGCTACATCCCGTACTTCGGGCCGTCGTTCTTTGAAGAGAACAGATCGACAGACTCGTCTATCGCAGAGCGACCAGTCCTGCATGGCGTGCCGAAGCCGTCGTCCGGATGACGAATTTGGTATAGATCCGCTAATGGCGATCAGATTGAACGATGATGGCCGCCATGTCTGAAAGCGTGGGAACTTCATCCATAGCCCTTTATCTACAATAACTTGCTATGATAGAATGGAGGCGACAAGATGGGGACATATGACGCGTTGAACATTGCGCGCTTCATTGTCCGGAAATACATCGATGACGGAAATCCGGTCACGAACATGAAGCTCCAAAAGATGCTCTACTACGCTTGGGTGGAATACTACAAGCGGTACAGGGAATTCCTGTTCAAGGATGATGTCTGCGCCTGGAAGTACGGCCCTGTCGTCCCTGGCGTCTATCGCGAATACAGGATCTACGCGGGGCTTCCGATCTTCAGATCCGAACCGTCTTCAGGGATAGATGAGAGAACCGGCGTCTTCCTGACCGAGTTCGCCGACAGCCACAAGGACTTCACCGCCTGCCGGCTCGTCAACCTCGCTCACAGAGATGGCTATCCATGGAAAATGGTCTACAGAGAGGGAGAGAAGTACACCAAGATCCCATTTGAGACCATCATCTCGATAGAATGCCGCACATAATCCCCCTTACAGCCGAAGATGCCTCGGAGAAGCGCGAGCTTCTTGTACGCCTACGGAACAGTCCGAACAGCATCGGAAGACAATAGCGAGTCTCTCGAACAGCAAGCATCTCGCATATCCGAAGCATGCTCCTTGTGGATATGAGGCTCGAGCCTTGATGTGATGGAAGCGCCCGCCGAGGCGGGCATTGGTTTCAGAACAGCTCAGATCCCGATCCACTCGTTCCTGACAATCCTCTTCAGTGCCGAGATAGCGGACATCGCGGCCAGATAGGACGTCTTGGGGTTGTCCGGAGACGGGACGTTGTACGTGTGGCAGACCATTTCTCCGAACTCTCCCTTGAGCTTGAGCTCATGGGAGTTGGTGTGCGAGTCGGGGTCCAGGACGACGGTGACCTTGGTCCTGTCGAAGCCCACCCCCAGAAGCGCGACGGTGGCGGCCACGTTGACGTTCTTGGGGAACAGCTGAACGGCCTCCCTGGCAGGGCCTGAGAATATGACGGTGGGCTCCTTGACCTCGTCCACGACTATGCCGCGGTCGATCAGGAACGCCACCCCCTCCAGGCTCTTGGGGCCCTTGGTGGTGACCAGCTCCACCTCGTCCAGATGGCCGACGGCGGAGGACCTGAGCCCGTCGGTGCCGCAGACGGCTCCGGACGGGATGAATATCTTGGCCTCGGACTGGGCGGCCTTGTCCTTGACGGCCTCCCTGAACGCGTCGTCCACCAGCGCTCCGACGGACATGATCATTATGTCCACTCCCCTGGCGACGACCTTGGGGACGATGGCCGTGGCCGCCTTCTGGGACGCCGCCTCCACCACGAGGTCGCAGTGGTAGAGCTCCTCCTCCACATCGCTGATGACGATGGCTTTCTTCAACTGGGCGGCGAGCTTCTCGGCGAGCTCGGGATCCGCGTCCATGAGGTAGATTCTCTTGACCTCGGCCATCTCGTCAGCCGCCTTGGCGAGCTTCGAGCCGATGGAGCCGCAGCCTACGATCGTTATGCGCATGGATGCACGTTATGCGTCATCGCTCTTATAATGTTTCCACAAATCGAATCCCCTGTGACGCAATCGGAACGAAATCCGCAGTTTCGCTACGATTGCTGACAATCATCTCTCGGAATCCGCAGAAATCGCCTGATGCCGTCCCACTCGGCCATGAACTCTTCCAGGAAAGCCTCCATGTACCTGTGGCGGGACTCCGCCATGGCCCTGGCGGTCTCCGTTGACATCATGTCCTTCAGCAGGAGCAGCTTCTCGTGGAAGTGGTTGATGCTCGTCCCCTCGTTCGCCCCGTAAGCGGCAGCGTCCATCCCCGTCTTCGGCGCTTCCCCGGGAACGTGCATCCGGCGCCCCCTGCTCCCGCCGTAGGCGAACGCCCTGGCGATGCCTATCGCCCCTATGGCGTCCATCCTGTCCGCGTCCTGGACGATCCTCCCCTCCAGGGTGTCGGGCACCACGGAGTCCGTGCCCTTGAAGGACACCTGCTCTATGATCCGCACCACCCTGCCTGCGGTGTCTTCGGGGATCCCCTCGGAGGCCATGAACCTCCTGGCATTGGCGTATCCAGTGTCCCCGAACAGCTTCCTGTCGTCCGCATCGTGCAGCAGCGCGGCGAGCCTGACGACGTCCATGTCGCCTCCCTCGGCCCTGCATATCGACACGGCCAGGTCGTGGACCCTCGCGGTGTGCCATATGTCATGGCCGCTGCTGTCTCCCTCGAAGAGCCCTGCGGCGAACTCGCGGGCGCGGACGAACACGGATTCTTCCATGGCATCCCCCATGCCCGCGGAGGATATCATACCGTCGGACCGCTCAAATACGGCCACGCCTTAATCCGGAGCATGGAGCGCTACATCCTCGTCGACCACACCGCGGACATGATGGTCAAGGCCTTCGGGTCCACCCTGGAGGAATGCTTCGCCAACGCGGCCTACGCGCTGTTCGACCAGACCGTGGACCTCTCCGGGATCGGGACCTCCGAGGAGAGGGACGTCCGCGTCGGCGGGATCGACGACGAGGACAGGCTGTACTCGTTCCTGTCCGAGATGCTGTTCATCGAGGATTGCGACAACCTCATCCTCAAAGAGTTCGAGGTCTCCTTCGACGGGGACGACGTGGTGTGCCATGCCCGCGGCGAGACATTGGACAGAAGCCGTCACAGGGTCAGGTCCGAGGTGAAGGCCGTCACATACCACATGATGGACGTGGACCGCTCGGAGCCTTCGGTCACGGTGCTGTTCGACGTGTGAGCGCGCCGTTTCATGCTTATAAACAAGGAGCGCATTGCGCAGCACATGCTCAGACTAGGCTGGTTCTCCACCGGGAGGGGCCCCGGATCGCGCAACCTCCTCAAAGCCGTCATGGATCAGAAGGCGCTCGGCAACCTCGACATCGAGATCGCATACGTCTTCTGCAATTGGGACAACCTCGAAGAGGACAACCCCAAGCGCGAGCAGCGCAGGATGTTCTTCGACATGGTCGAGGGGTACGGCATCCCGCTGGTGACCCTGTCCTGGAAGAAGTTCATGCCCGAGCTCTGGGAGAAGGACCAGACCGCCTGGAGGAACGAGTACGGGAAGGAGCTGAGGAGGCTCACCTCCGGATACGGCGCCGATTTGGGGATACTGGCCGGCTACATGCTCTGGATGGACGACGAGACCTGCAGGGAGTACGACATGCTGAACCTGCACCCTGCCCTGCCCGACGGCCCCAAGGGCACATGGCAGGAAGTGATCTGGCAGCTGATATCCGAGAACGCGGAGCGCCAGGGGGCCATGATGCACGTCTGCACCGAGGAGTGGGACAGGGGCGCGGCGATAACTTGCTGCGGGTTCCCCATCCGCGGCGGGGACTACGACAGGCTGTGGTCGGACATGGACGAGAAGCTGAAGTCCAAGACCCTCGGCCAGATCAAGGCCGAGGAGGGGCAGGAAGAGCCCCTTTTCAAGAAGATACGCGAGGACGGGGCCAAGCGCGAGCTCCCCCTCATAGTCGCGACGATATCCGCCTTCTCCGAAGGGAAGGTCAGGATCGTCGGCAAGAAGCCGTACGCAGGCGACGTTCCGCTGCCCGGGCCATACGACCTGTCCGAGAGCGTCGACGCCAGGCTGGAGTGATGCCATGCCCGGAGATTTCGATCCGGTAGAGGAGCTGGGGCTGTTCCCGGACAGGATATTCCTGTGCAACCTGCACGGGTTCATGACGCAGAACGACTACCTCAGGGACGTCTGCGCCAGGTTCATCCGCAACGGGGCCCACTTCCACGACGTGCTGAAGAGGTACGACGAGCTCACCGCCTACGTCCTGGGAAGGGAGGAGGCCAGCTCGGGAGACGTCTTCAAATGGGCCGTCCCGTTCCTGAAGGCCAACGGCGCCACCGACTTCCTGGTGGAGAAGTTCGGCCGCGAGGACCTGCGCCTGATGCCCGGCGCCAAGGAGGCCATGACGTACATCAGCAGCCTCCTGCCCACGTTCGTCAGCACCTCGATGTACGAGCACGGGACCATGGCCGCCATGGACGCCCTGGGAGGCCCGGTCCTGGACCTGGGATGCAGCCAGATGGTCCTGGACGACCACGAGCTCGGCAGGCCCGACGCCCGCAGGATCAGGGAGATGACCGAATCTATAACGGCGCTGAAGGTCCCCAAGACCGAGTACGCGCTCAACGTCCCCATGGAGATCGACGAAGCGGACGTGAAGATAATCAGGCTCATGGACGACATCCTCAAGGAGGGGATCCCGGGCACCAACGCCCAGTCGCTGATGGAGTCCGTGGTGCCGATGACGTCCCACAAGAAAGCATACCGCCTGCTGGACATCAGGCGCCAGACCGGCATCGACCTGGACGCCACCATGTGCATCGGCGGGGAGAACACCGACTACCAGGCCATGGACCTGGTCAGGGACAGCGGAGGGCTGTCCGTGGCTTTCAACGGGACCGACTTCGCCGTCAGGGGATGCAACATCGCGATCATGTCCAGCGACGCCACCGTGGGAGCGGTGTTCGTGGAGCAGTTCTACAACCGCGGGATCGAGGCCGCCCTGGAGCTGGCGTCGAACTGGGACAGGAAGTACATCAAGGAGTGCGACTTCCCCGACGGGAACCTCGTGTCCAGGATGCTGGAGGCCCATCCGCGCAAGCTGCCGGAGGTCTGCGTGGTTGACAGGCACAACATGGACGAGGTCGCGGCGAAGAGCGCCGCCTACAGGAAGAAGATACTGAGAAGTCGATGGTGCTCTGGTCGGGATTCGAACCCGAGTGTCGGCCTCGAAAGGGCCGAATGATTGGCCACTACACTACCAGAGCGCAATCAAGGCCAATGCACACCTGTTTATAATGGTTGTCAGTGGCTCGCCGCTCCGCGCGCAACGGTATATCAACAAGATGGGGCTAAGGGGCATCCATGCCAGGCCGGAAGAGCGGGACGTTCGTCCCGGGGAAGCTCACATTGCTCTCGATGCTGCTCGCATCGATGCTCATGCTCATGGGCGGAGCCGCGGTGGCCCCCGCGCTGCCGCTGATCAACGCCGCGTTCCCAGACCGGGAGTTCGCCGTCTCGCTGGTCATCACCCTCCCCTCGCTGGCCGTCGGATGCACCGGGTTCGTCCTCGGAGGGATCGCGGACAGGTTCGGGAAGGTCCGGACCCTGTCGGCTTCGCTCGTCCTGTTCACCGCCTGCGGGGTCGCCAGCTTCTTCCTGGACGACCTGACGACGATCCTCGCGATGAGGTTCCTGGTCGGAGTGGGCATCGCGGGGATATCGATGGCCGTCACCGCCCTGATGGCGGAATACTACGCCGGGGCCAGCAGGGTCAAGGTCCTCAGCTACCAGTCGGCGGCCATGGGACTGGGCGTGCTCCTGCTGGAGTACACGGGAGGCTCTCTTGCCGCGTTCAGCTGGCACGAGCCTTTCCTGGTGTACCTGATCGGGATCCCGATCCTCCTGCTGTGCATCCTGTCCATGAAGGAGCCTGTGCACGACGCCTCCGCCGACAGGGCATCGTCGGAAGAGAGGTCCCGCCCCGCGGACAAGAGGCTCATCGCGATATGCTACGCCGCGATCTTCGTCTGCCAGACCATATCCTTCCTGCTCCCGACCAAGATGCCCACATTCCTGGAGGACCCGGAGCTGCCCGGACACATCACCGCGTCCATGATGGGGCTGTTCCTGGGGGCCCACGGCATCACCAACTCCGCCGTGTCCCTGATGTACAGGCGCGTGGTGTCCGTCATCCGCCCGTTCATGGTCATCTCCATCGGGTTCATCGTGATGGGCGCGGCCATGATCGTCCTGATGCTGTTCCCGACCGTGGCCGTGGCGCTGTTCATGATGGTCATGGTCGGAGTGGGCATAGGGATGATCTGCCCCGCGCTGTCCAACACCCTGGCCGGAGAGGCCACATCGACGACGTCCGGGAAGATCATGGGCGGGTACTCGACGTTCCTCAACTTCGGCCAGTTCGCCATCTCCCTGGTCAGCGTCCCCCTTCTGGCGGCCGTGGGCGGGAGCATCCCGTCCATGTTCGCGGTCATGGGATGCGTCGCCCTCGTCGCGGGAATGCTGTTCCTGCTGGACTGCGCCAAGGACCGCAGGTTCCGCGCGGACGGGTTCAAGATGTAATCCTCCCGATTACAGATCTGATAGTTGAGCTCATGACCGCAGGTCGATTCCATGATGCATCAAAAGTATAGCTGAAACTATCAAAATCGTTTAAGAATGGACACACACGAAACCCTCATAGTCCTGCTTTTTCAAGCTCGTGAGTTTCCGATATCAATAAGTTATTGATGTGCGATTACATTGCCAAAAATATTTGTTACATAGCGGTGTCATGATGAACGATGTTGGAATTGAGGTTAGAAGTGTTTTACCAGGAACTAATGAAGAGAAACTATTAGAAATTTCAAACTTAGATCAACTTGAAAGACCAATAGAAATCTGGACTGCCATTGGCACAAATAGACAACTATCATACTCCACACACGGACTATTCAGATACTTTGGAAAATTTCCGGCGCCTATCGCAACCAAATTAATAGAAGATTATACAGAACCGAACGGCATAGTATGTGATCTAATGTGCGGTAGCGGAACCACAGGTGTAGAAGCCTTGTTAAATGGCAGGGACGCGATTTTAAATGATGTCAACCCGCTAAGTACCTTATTGTCGAAAGTAAAAACAACGAAACTAAAAACTAGAGATATCAAGACTTACTTGACTGATTTTTCGAATAAATACACCCCACTATCATATGAAGAATACCCTTTCAAACCACTACTAAAGGATGAGGAACACTGGTTCTTGAAAAAAACCGTCGACTCGCTCAGGGGCATTAAAAAATTAATCGATTTGGAAGAGGACCCCGACTTAAGGGACTATTTGACTATATGTTTCCTCAGCATTGTAAGACGTGTTTCCAAGGCCACCACACAACAAGGCAGATTATTCCTCGATGTAGAGACTGCTGAGGAAGATGCACTTCCATTCTTTATCAAAAAAGTCGAATCTTCGTGGGAAGATGTGACTAACTTGCCGTCGAAACACAATATAACGATGATGTCCAAAGATCTAAGAACAGATGAACTGGAACATTTTGAGTCGGATTTAGTAATCCTCCATCCACCCTATTTCAACTCCTACAAATACAGTTCGATTAATAGTTTAGAATTATCGTGGATGAATATAGATCGTAATAGCTTTAACAAATCTGAAGTAAGAGAGTTTTTTAAAATAGGCAAAGCAGAAAATCACATCAAATATGTCGAAGACATGACTAAATCACTTGAAAATGTTGGAAAAAAAATGAAATCAGACTCTGTGTTGGCACTAATGATAGGAGATACCATTTGTCACGGAGAATATGTTCCTGTGACAAAAACCCTATTAGACAGATTATCGGGATTGTTCAGAATAGAAAAAGTGGTTTTACGCGTACCAAAATACACGGAGGCATCTTGGGCATCAAGTCAGAGGAGGAAGGGCGATGCAGTTGGCATCAGGATCTATGATTTCATTATCATCCTGAGGAAGATATGATGAACAATTACACCGTAATAAAAGCGGAAACTCATTCTCCAGAATATAACATTCATAAATATTGGTCAAGAAAACCGCACAATGTGATCTCATCATTTATTCAACAAATTACTGATGAAGGCGATTTGATCATCGATCCTTTCTGTGGCAGCGGTGTAACACTATATGAATCTAAAAAACTAAATAGAAATGCAATTGGATTCGATGTCAATCCGATAGCCATTCTACTTTCAAACTCTATGCTGTCACCACCCGACCTCGAAAAATTCAAAAATATGATTTCTCGTATTCTTGACCAAATACGTCCAATAATCAACAATTCTTACTCTTTTAACAACCATGTAATAAAATATTGCACGCATACGATAATTGTGAAGTGTAACAAATGTGGTAAGTTGTCACGAAAGAGTGAAGCTTCTGGTTCTGGACGCTCCTTAAAATGTAGTAACTGCGGAGCAAAGCTCAATTTTAATCTTGAAAATTTATTCTCAACCAAGATTACATCTTTCACCCTCGACAACGGAGACGTTATTACAGATTCAGACGCAATCGCAAATCAAGAATACGAGTCCAACAAAGCCTTGTTCGAAATAGACGCTTCTTTTATCAAAACCTTTGCTGAGAACCGGCGCATATTAGCATTTGACGGAATGACTACATCTGATCTTTTCACAAAACGCAATGGATCGATAATATATCACTTAGCAAGCATGCTCAATGACATTGAAGACAAATCTATCCGTGATTCCTCACTGGTACTCTTGTCTGCCTCCATGGCTCAATGTTCGAGATTAATCGCAAGTCGCAATAATATGTCAACTGGTGGTCCAGCCTGGAGTGTTCCAGGTTTCTGGGTTCCCGCTGATCATCTTGAAACCAATCCATTGTATCATTTACAAGCTAGATTGTCAAAAATCATTAGAGCTATCGAAAAGCTTAACGAAACCAAAAATACATGTGATTGTAAAGCGAATATCGGAAGCTCTATTGAAAAACTTACAATTCTCAATAGCAATCATCTCAAAGCTAAAATGGTCTTCTTCGACCCCCCTTACGGCGATAGCATACCATATCTAGAATTTTCAACTATGTGGAACAGTATTTTAAGAAAAGACTATGACCTTAATCAGGATATTAGTGTCAGTAATAGAGTTGGAGCATCAAACAGTTGGGAGAAATATGCATCTTACCTAGATTCTAGCCTAAAAGAAATCTCCAAACTTCTGCTTCCCGACGGACGCCTGGTTGTAACGTTCAATAATAATAATACCAAAGCGTGGACGTCATTAATTTCTGCTCTTCAAAACAATCATTTCAAATGTGAACACATAACTTATCAAATCCCAGCAGTCATTTCTGCCAAAGCACAATTCGCTTTAGATGGAAGTTATATCAGCGACATATACTCCGTTTTCTCAAAAGATCCTGATTTTACACCAATTACGAATCTCAATGACTTGTCAACAATACTTGTTGAAGCCGCAAAATATAGAGGAAACCGCCTTTCGAAGGGCCTGGCGAATCGTATTCTCATAATGAATTGGATAAAATTAGGAATTGATGTTAAGCTTCTTGAGTACAAAGATGAGTTATTAAGTTCTCTTTTCAAAAAAAACGATTCGTACTATGAATTGGAAGAAACTGGAACCATTATTGAATCGGATTTCTCAATCACGTGCAAGGAAACAGCCAAGGAAATTTTGACAAGGGGTCCTTGCGAATGGGGCGACATATACTATGCCATAGCAAATGCCACGGTCAGTCATGGAATACCAGATCCATTCGAAATACAAGATGTACTAGATGGCTTGATTGTATCAAATGGAAAACGCTGTCTTGCTTTCAAACCAACTGGTATTCCAAAGACAACTCAGACGACATTGTTCTGATCCGTTCACTGTTATTTCCCGAGTAATCTTTGTAGAATAGCGAACATTTCAGCTCTGTTCCAATTTTCTTCGTTTGAATCCCGATTAATAAGCTATTGTCAAAAGAAGAATATTTGACTCCCTGCTCGTGATATTGTGCGAATACAGACATAATCTCAGATGTTTCGACTGTTCCCTCCGCCCCCCATAATATCCCCAAGTTGATTTGATAGTCTTTCCTTCTACCCCAATATTCACTTTCAATCCTCTTAAATAATGAAGAGATACTGTCCACAACTTTTACAGATTTCTGAACCTGGTTTTCTTGAGTAAGTTTTCCAATACTGCTTTTCGCTTCTATTATGATGATCTCTTCTAGGTTATCATTGACAACTATAATGTCAGGACGCTCTTCATCAACACCGAAACGGTAAATCTCGCCAGAATTACCTTTATCATCCTTTGCTTGAATAGTTTTCCACGGCCCCGCTGTTGGATTCGTAAAGATTATATCCCAAGTTCTGGATAGTTTGCATTCGACCTCAAAGGCCCAACGAGACAATTCTTCAGTGAGGATAAAATCCATCAGAAAACCCTCTTATCAGACATCCTAACTACCACACCACCATAAAACACCATATAATCTACCAACTCATTCATTAGTGTTTTTCCTTTGTTATCTCTACCAGAAAACAACTGATCATGAACCTGATGTGGGAAATACGCAACAACAATTCTCCGATTCTTGTCAAATTTTCCAAAGATTGTAGAGTAAGCAGATAGTTGCCCTGTGAATGGATCTCCGAATATCCTGCCTGATTTCACACTGTTACTGACATAAACAAAAACTGGCAATTCTCTAGATTCGAATATTCTCTTATCCCTAAGACGCGGATAGGCTTCAACCAAACTTTCTAAAAAATCAGACCATCTATCATACAGGTAGACAATGTTCTTCGATGTTGTACTATGACGATTTTTCTGCGTTTCGTCGGTAAATGGAAAATCTTCCACCTCCATTTTAAAGGTCAAATCATCAATAATAACTGAGCCTGTGTTGAATTTCTTCCCTTGATCATCTATATAACGTTCAAGCTCTGCTGTGGTTCTCGGTTTCCCCGAACCTGCATTCTGAGATAAAGAATAACACAAATGTTCCGTCAAATCCCTCTCCATGCGATCACACAATGAATCGTACTTCAACAACCCCCGCCCATGTTGTTTATTTTGAATCTGAATAGGTAATTCGTTAAACAATGGCCAATGGAATAGTTCTCCCATCACTGACGAATCTGCCCCGTAAATAATGTCTACAATCCTTTTAGCAGTCTCAGGTTCCTGTAGTAAATCGGCATCTGGTAGATAATCCACAATGTTCTTCCACTGAGAACTTATAAATCTGTTCATCTCAGAGTACTGTAAACTCAACAATTCTTCAAGATCACATAACGGATCCTTCTCCTCTGAATAATTCTGAAGTATTTTTGTTATAGATTGGAACAACAACGACAATCCTTTCCCAGAACTATAGTCCTCCACATTATCTATGTCAGAATAGTGAGAAACTATACACGGAGTCCCCCTTATCACAGATAGTTTTATTGCCGCTATCGACGGCCAGATGGAATCACGTCTTTTCCCACCATCGATGTGCTGTCCATACTCGCTTATGAGGTACCAATAGGGGATGTGAAACTTTAAACTGCCATACTGACGCTCGCACCTTTGCATTGATTGATTACCAGTAGCTACAGCTGCCGTTTCTTCTATAGCGAATAGAATCTTATCCTTTTCAGGGTCATATGCAATAAAATCTGGTTTGCCCCAAAATAATAAGTCCTCGATTTGTTTCGGAATGTTCTTCCACGACTTGTATGATCCGTATACAATCAACTCTATAGTCTCATCCTTCCGAGTTATTGTATAAATTGGCTGAAACCCCCCGCGATACGTCACTTCACACTCATACTCTTCGAAGGACATTTGGTTCGTTATGTTATCACAACACCACTCACCTTCATGAAAACTATCCGACCATATCTCAATTGATTTCCGCATATGAATGAAACATCACTCCGATATAATAACGATTACCGAAATATTCCATTCCAGCAATTCCGAGACGCCAGCGAAGCGCTAAGCAACAGCCGGACAGGACACTGGCCCAGGACAGGGATAATATCGGGAACATCGTTGCTTCTCCTGATGGCAGGGTTCGACTACAGTCTGGTGGATGAAGCTGTCAACAGGATCGTTGAG
>CAVICI010000037.1:0-19935 GCA_963640995.1 Dialister hominis
CTGACATCTATACAGATTCCCGGAACCGTCACTTCGATCGGAGAGTGTGCATTCAGGAGCTGCAGGTCGCTGACATCTATACAGATTCCCGGAACCGTCACTTCGATCGGAGAGTATGCATTCTATAGTTCGGGATTGACGTCTGTCACCATCCCCTCGGGAGTCACGCAGATTAATGGCTTTACGTTCTCTGGTTGCTCAGCCCTGAGCTCCGTCGCCTTCGATACTACAAGCCTCTCATCGATCGGAAACCGGGCCTTCTATAACTGCGGGTCGCTGACATCTATACAGATTCCCGGAACCGTCACTTCGATCGGATACATGGCATTCAATGGCTGCAACAGCCTCCAATCCATCCGTTTCGGGAAAGGGATAGAGAAAATCGACCTCAATGCGTTCAGCCAGAAATTTTATGACGAAACCGGAACGACAGCACTCAATTTGACCACGGATGTCGGCGAGCTGAGGGGGAGGCTGTTCAATGACGACGGGACCGGCAGCTGGAAGATGATCAGGCAGCCCCTGTACACGCTCACCTTCGACTGCGGGGACGGCGTCACGATGAAGTACGAATACAACGAAGGGGACCGCATCGCAAAGCCCAAAAATCCGGAGAGGACAGGATACAGCTTCATGTACTGGGAGAAGGGCGGCGAGGAGTTCGACTTCGCCAACGCGACCATGCCTGCAGAGAACATGATGATCACCGCCGCATGGACGGTGAACCAATACACAATCACGTTCGATTCCGACGGAGGTTCGGCGGTGGATCCCATCACGCAGGACTTCAGGTCCAAGGTCGAGAAGCCGGCCGATCCGACCAGAGAATGGCACACGTTCGTCTGCTGGATGAAAGACGGCGAGGAGTACGCCTTCGGGACGATGCCCGCGGAGAACATCACTCTGAAAGCCTTCTGGAAAGCCGATGCGTTCACCGTGATGTTCGTGACGGGGACCGGAACGGAGATCACAGAGGTGCACGAGTACGGCGAGGCCATAACGCTCCCCGGAGAAGGGGGCGAGATAACCAAGACCGGATACACCCTCTACGGCTGGCAGATCTCGGGGCAAGGCGATGCCTACAAGCCCGGAACCGAATATATTGTGACATCGGACGTCACGTTCATAGCCGTCTGGGAGGCCGTGCCTTCGCCCACACCCACGCCCGCGCCCTCATGGGATGATGATGGCCCGTACTACCCGCCCAGCCCTTCGGGGGACTCCGGGCAATCAGGAAAGGGATCGGACGGCTCCGAGGACATCCTGATCGTCGTGGCCTGCATCGCGGCGTTCATGGCGGTGCTTACCGCGTACGTCTGCAGCTCCAAGCGCTGAACCGCGACCTCTTCCTTTCCCGCCGAGGGAAAGGCTAAACCGGGGCTCCGGCCCCTATTTCAAATCTACCACGGGTGCAAGCTGATAAGAGCTGATTGGACGGGATTGCGAAGCGTTCGAGAACGTGCGGGATCACAGCACTCCGTAGTCCTTGAAGAAGTCGTCTATGTCCACAAGGCTCCTGTAATCATAGGAAGCGAACTTCGAGAAGTACTCATCGAAGAGCTCCCTGTAATCGAATCCGGTGCCCAGGCCCGGATACATCACGTTCTGATAGAACGCCATCTCCACGACATACAGCGGGCTGTTCCCAGCCTCTCTCGCCATTCCGAGATAATGTATATCGACCCCCGATTCCTTCAGCATCTCCGCATCCGCCCTGATGCACTCGTCCAGGTCCCTCTGGTGCCTCATGCCGTCGTGCTCGTTGTCGACGTAGAACAGCGTGTTCCCGCGGGCCTCCTGGCGGATCACCGACAGGATCTGCTCGGCGGTGAGGCTGTTGTAGTTCTTCGACAGCACAGGATTGCTCTGGCCGACCGCATGCACCCCTGCCCATTCGGCATGGATGTTGTTGGTGTTGTCCTTCCCGGCGATGCTGTATGTCCCCTGGGAGTACGACGGGGATGTGCGGGCCATCATGAGCGGCTGCTTCTCGTCCTCGGACAGCGCTGCGGCCGCAGAAGAAAGCTTGGCGATGATGCCGTCGTGCCATTCCAGATATGCGTACGTCTTGCCCAGGTCCCCCTGGAGGAGATAACCGAGCATCAGGACCGAACGGTCGATGTGCTCGTTGGGGTATTCGACAGAGCTGTTGTCCGAGGTGGAGACCATCATCACGTCTATCCCCGCCGGATCCAGCCTGCTCTTGGACAGCTTGTCGGCATTGGCATCCGGGTATCCGGGAACGTACACGTCGATTCCGGCGTTCATCATCGCCTCGTAATCGGGAGCCTCCGTCTCGCCGAAAGAGCTCGCCTCGGAAAAGGCCGGGTTCATCCCGGACCAGTACGACTTGATGGTGGAATCGACCATTACGACCTTGTCGCAGAGCCCGGCAACGTCTGCAACGTAGGCTCCGCTGCAATAGCCGATCGCTATGGTGCTCACCGGCCATGAGACCTTGGAGTTCACGCAGTAGTTGTCGATGTAGTAGACATCGACCTCCTCGGACGCCAATATCCTTTCCAGATACTCGATGTCTGCCTCGTCCACCTTGCCGTCGCCGTTTGCATCCGCCAGAGTTGTCGTCGTATTGGTGCCGTCCAGGATCCCGCGGATGTAATCGACGTCGAAAGCATCTATGCGGTCATCCTCGTCAGCGTTGCCGTAGACCCATAGCCTCGATGAGCTGTCGGGGAGATCGGATTCGGCAACGGCCGCCCCCACTATCGACCCGGGCCCTGAAGCGGTGCTGTCTTCGCCTCCCGGCAACAGCAGGAATGCGGCGCATGCTATGAGGGCGACGGCGATGAACGCCGCTATGGCGGCCTTCCTGTCAGGGCTGCGGCGGGAGCGCCTCGGCTCCTCCCCGGAGCTCCGGGCCTTCTCAGCCTTCCCGATCCTCATCGGCCTGTCGGCAGCCTTCTCGGATCTGGACGGGAGCATCGCGACGTGCTTCACGCCGCCGATGTCCATGACCTGGGCATCCACACCGTACACCCCGCGGATGTTCTCCGGCGTCATGACCTCTTCCACGGTCCCGTCGGCGAAGATCCTGCCATTGCTCATCAGGACGATCCTGTCGGCATATGCGGCCGTCATGTTGAGGTCGTGGCAGACCATCAGGACGATGACCCCGTTCTCCTTCGCATACGTCCTCAGGAGGTCCATGACCTCCATCTGGTAGCGGACATCGAGGTTCGATGTCGGCTCGTCGAGTATCAGGACCTTGGACTCCTGGACCATCCCCCGGGCTATCATCACCCTCTGGAGCTGACCTTGGCTCAGCTCGCGCAGGTCGCGTCCGGACATCTCCTCCAGGGACATCGCCCTGAGAGCGGACTCGGCCGCATCCAGGTCGTCCGCGGTCGTGATCCATCCGGCATGCGGATGGCGTCCCATCAGGACAGCTTCCGCTACAGTCATCGAGAACACATTGGCAACCGTGTTGGGGACATAGGCCATCTCGCAGGCGGCCTCCTGGAGGCTCATGCCGGAGACGTCCCTCCCGTCCAGCAGGACCCTGCCTGACACGGGCTTCAGAAGCTTGTTGATGCACTTAACCAGAGTGGTCTTCCCCACTCCGTTGGGCCCTAGCAGGCAGACCAGCTCGGGCCTGTCGATGACCAGGGAGATGTCGTCCAGGACCTTCCCGCCCCCGTATCCGAAGGACAGATGCTCGATCTCGATCGATGTCAGGACCACACCTCCTTGCTGCTCCGCAATATGAGGCACATGAACAGCGGTCCTCCGATGCATGCGGTTATCACCCCTACCGGCAGGATCGTCGGCGCGGCGATGGTCCTGGCGACGATGTCGGAAATCAGGAGGAGCACCGACCCGAAGATCCCGGAGGCCGGGATCAGGTACCTGTTGTCGGCTCCGATGATCAGCCTGGCGATGTGCGGAGACACCAGCCCCACGAATCCGATGACTCCCGTGAAACTGACCACGGCTGCGGCCACCAGCGTGATGACCAGCAGCAGGATGAGCCTTTGGCGGTCCACGTCGACGCCCAGCGTCTTGGCGCTGTCGTCCCCGGTCCCCATGACATTGAGCCTGCTGGCCATGCATTGGACATACAGGGAGCCTGCGACTGCCACTATCAGCACCAGAGCAAGGTCGCCCATGCCTATGGAGTCCAGCGTGCCGACGGTCCACTTGTACACCGTGGCCAGGTCCTCCGGGTCGGCAACGAGCATGAACAGCTGCGTCATGGCATTGAAGATGTACATCAGCGAGATCCCGCAGAGGATCATCATCGTCGGCGTAGCGCGCCTGAACCTGCTCAGGAACAGAATGGCCATTGCAGGGATGACAGCGAACACGAATGCGTTGAGGATCACCCCTCCTCCGGAGACGACCTCCACGCCGAGGATTATCGCCAGCGCCGCTCCGAAGCCGGCACCGGAAGAGATCCCCATGGTGTAGGGATCGGCCAGCGGGTTCCTCATCATGCTCTGCATGACCGTCCCGCAGATGGCGAGCGCGAACCCGCAGACGACCGCCCCCAGGATGCGGGGCAGCCTCAGGTCGAGGACGATGTGCGCCACAGTCTGATCCGGCTGGGGATGGCCGACAATGGCGTTCCATATCGTCGCGTAGACCTCGGAGGGGCTGATGGGATACGAGCCCAGCACCGCGGAATAAGTGGCGAGCGCTATGCAGAGCGCCAGGCATATCAGGATGAACAGCACCTTCTTCCTGACAGAGCCCAGATAAGCCGTTCTGAACCCTGCGGGCTCCCGAGCGTCTGCTGTCTCCCTCATGGTTGGCGGATACTTCGAGCCTATATTAGTGTTACGAATTTTTAATTAGTATGTCATCAATCCCTCGGCGATGAATCCTCTCCAGAACCACTGGGACGTCCGCTCCGCAGAGTACAACGACTTCGTCGTCAAAGGCTACTCGGACCTGAAGGAGCGCCGCGCGTGGCAGGACCATTACGCTTCCATCCTCGGAGACGGCAAGCTGAAGGTCCTCGACGTGGGCTGCGGGCCCGGGATCGTCTCCATGCAGCTGGCAGACCTGGGGCACGACGTCACGTCAGTGGACTTCTCCGAGAGGATGCTGGAGTTCGCCAGGAAGAACGCCGCAGACAACGGCCTGAGCATTGACTTCCGCCACGGGGACGCGATGTCCCTGGATTTCGACGACTGCTCCTTCGACGCGGTTGTCAGCGGATACATGCTCTGGACCGTGCCCGATCCGGAGAAGGTGCTGTCGGAATGGAACAGAGTGCTGAAGCCGGGGCACGTGCTGGCCTATACCGACGGGGACTGGTTCCATGACGAGCTGTCCACCCCCTTCAGGAACAGGGTCTCGGAGCATTTCGTCCGCAGGGACCGCAAAGCGCTGGAGAGGTGCGAGAGCCAGGATTCCTCGCTAGACTGCTTGTGGTCCGCCGAGGCGATCCGCCCCCGGGACGACATCAGGATGCTGGAGGATGCAGGATTCGAGGATATCCGCGTGATCGAGAACGTCCAGAAGAAGGTCCTCCGCGGAAAAAGGTACCTGGCATACGGCTTCACCAACAACCATTTCACAGTGACGGCAACGAAGCCTTCCCGGCGACCGGATGCCTGTAGAATCAAGACAATCCGGAATCGAATCGCGCCAAATCGTCTTCTAATCACGCCAAGAATCAAGACAATCACGCCAAACAGTTGTCTCGGTTCCCTCAGACGATCACAGTCCAGATGCTCCTGCGGTTGTTGCCCTCGCGCCTGAGCGATCCGGACTCGATCAGCTCTTTGATCACTCTGCTGACAGTACGGGTGCTCAGCCCCACTTCGGAGGAGATCTCCTTGATCGTGGCGTTGCGATGCTCCGACACGTATCTGAGGACCTGCGCGCCCGCATCATCAGGCCTTGCTCCTGCAGGCGCGAGCGTTATGGCAGTGACCGTCCTGAGAGGATCCGGCTCCTCGGACATCGATGCGTCGAGGAGCGCACCGTCGCCGACCGCTCTGAATATCGACCGAACTCCCGACCCCATTTGCTCCACGAGCCCGATTCCGAGCATCATCCGCATCATCGTGCGGTTCCTCGGGTCGCTGATGCCGCCTTCCTTGGCTTTCGACAATGGTATGCGCATGCCTCCTGGATTGGAGAAGACCACCTTCCGTCCGTCATAGACCACCGTGGTGCCCCCGCTTCCACGGTAATCTGCATGGAGGAGCGTGTTCACCAGCGCCTCTCTGATAGCAGTCAGAGCCTCGGAATCGCTTCTGCGCACCATTCCTTCAAGCTCGAACGGCACTCCGATCTTCATCGCAAGCCTGGATGAGACCTCGCATAAGAACCTGAAGACATTGAGCTCAGAGCCGATATCATCGGAGTTCAGACGGTACGTGTACCTGTCGCCACCGACCTCTTCCCGATAATCGAGACGGAATTCGGGGAACTCACGCAGGATACAGGGCACCTTTCCGAACATCAGCAGCCCCGCCCGGGTAGGATGCAGCTTTCCATCCTTCTTCGATGCCACTCCGAGCATCAGAAGAACCTCCTCCGATGATTGCTCAGCCCATCCGTTTAAATGGCTGTTGCTGCGTAGCAACGAGATGTACCTCTTGAGGTCATCTTCAACGAGCCAATCGCATCCGGTATCCGGCAAGGGCAGGTTGTCCTGGTCGTCATTGAAGGCATCGCGCAGCATCGAACGGACCTCGCTCTTGCTGCAGATGCGATTGCCTTCGCGATTGCGCTTGAACGTGAACAGGTCCATGTTCCCGTTGAGATACACAGGCTTGCATTCGCGATGCGCAGGCGGGACTGTGATGGCAATCGCGGCTGTTCCATCCATATCCCGAAGAGCCACATCGCGCAGCCTGAGGATGTTGCAGCTGACCTTGCATGGGTCGTTGAGCGCGTCCCACAGCTGTTCGATGAACGATTCGATACAGGGCGCGCAGATGCTGCCATCTTCACTGCCTCCGGCCGCCTCTATGATGATTGTTCCGCCCGAAGAGTTGGCCAATGCAGAATATGTCTCCAAGATGGTCCGCTGGATAGATGCTGAATCCTTCCATTCTGCACTGGTGCATCCGGGAGTATGCAACCTGATTATCTCCTTCTCGGAAACGACCTGAATCCTGCGCTCTGAGTGCATTTGACCACTGTACGATGAATAGCATGGAGGAACGGTCCCTTGTGGGACTGGATGCGTTTCGGGTGCATCGACCCCTTACTTCCTTATGGAACATTGATCGTGATAGCGACCGTCGGAATCGCGATCACGGCATGAATGCCGGTGCGCCGATATTCGATGCGAATCGAATAGATCCTGAGCGCCTCCTGCCGGGACGGTTCCGCACTAGCCGAAAGCTGCGAAGTCCCGGCTTGCGCGGACTTCTCGCCTCCGAGGAAGCCTTACGAGCCGTTCCGGATTTCAAATCATCGGTGTTTCCGCGCTGAAATATGACTACAGCGCCAAAAGGATGCGTCCGCGGAGGCCTGTGACAGGCATTGCAAGCCCGCCTCCCAGAAGACAGGAGGCGGGCTGAAGAGGGGCGGTGCCCCGTTTATCTCAGATCAGGTCCTCGAAGCCTTCGACGACTTTGGGGAACTTCTCTTTGACGACCTTCAGGAGGTTGTAGACGTTGACCTCTCCGATGTCGGAGTCCTTGATCAGCTTGATCAGCTCATCGATGGTCTCGTCGTCCAGTGTAGCGAGCTTCTCCTTGGCCATCCAGTTCCTGAAGAGCTTGTCCTCCATCCTGTCGCGCCACATCTTCTCGTAGGGCATGAGGGCCTTCTTGGAGAAGTCTCCGGTCTTGCCGCACTCGGCAAGTACCTTCCCGGCATACATTCCGGTCCTGCAGGCATGGCAGATCCCTCCCCCGGTGATGGGGTCGATGATCCTCGCCGCGTCTCCGACCAGGACGATGTTGTCGTCGACGGCGCAGTCGAGACCGGGGCACGTGGACACGAACCCGCCCATGACCTCGAGGCACTGGCCCTTGCTCAGGCGGGGGTCCTCGGCGATGAACTTGTCAAGATAGTACTTGGCATCGGCCTTGCCCTCGCAGAGCCTCCCCATGACGCCGATGCCGACGTTGGCGACGCCGTTGCCCTTGGGGAAGATCCAGACGTATCCTCCGGGAGCCACGGATCCGATGACGAACTCGCAGTAGTCGGGAGCGCAGTCGATGTTGCACATCCTGTACTGGATGCAGGAATCGATGTCGTTCAGCTTGAGGTTGGTGTCGATGCCGGCCCAGCGTCCGACCTGGCTCTCGTATCCGTCGGCGGCCACGATGCACTTGGCGCGGATCTCGATCTCCTCGCCCATGCTCCTCGCCTTTATCCCGACAATCTTGCCGCCCTCGCGAATCACTCCCGTGCAGGAGGTGCGCAGCATGATCTGCGCTCCGGCCTCGGCCGCATCCCTTGCAAGGGCCTTGTCGAACAGGTGCCTCTCCAGGACGTACCCGACCTCCGCTCCCGCCTTGGACTCATCCAGCTGGAAGGTGGTCCCCTGGGGGGATTTGATGATCGCTCCTTTCATGTCGGCGCGTATCCAGGTCGGGTCGGGCTTCACCCCGACCTCTTCGAGCCATTTCTTAGATACCCCCTCAGCGCACCTGAGGGGAGCTCCGATCTCGGCCTTCTTCTCGATGAGGATGGTCTTCAGGCCTCCCTGGGCGCAGAACTTGGCGGCCATGCTTCCGCCGGGCCCTGCCCCGACGACGACTATGTCACACTCGCAGGTCTTCATGAGATCACTCCATTGAAAGGGCTGCCACGGGGCAGAGCTTGACGCATCTTCCGCATTTTATGCAGTCCTGGTTGAACTCCAGGACGAAGTCGTTCAGGAATATGGCGTTCTTGGGACAGGATCCCACGCATCCTCCGCAGTGGAGGCATTTGTTGACGTCTACCTTCATCTCACTCACTCCGAAACAGGTTCATTCCTCGTCCTTGGGGACGACGAGGGCGGCGGCCAGCTCCTTGGCCTCGGCCGCATGGGTCTTCTTCCACTCCTCCAGCGGGACGGAGAACTTCTGCTCGATCTCCTTCCTGTACTCCGGTCCGGAGTTGTAGGCGCAGAAGGGATAGATGCGCAGGTCGGGGGTGATGTAGTGGACCCCGCAGCGCCTGACCCTCTCGATGTCGTAGTTGTAGCTGTCCTGGAAGTGCATCCCGGCGACGAGCATCATCTTCCACGAGAACGCGGCCAGGGTGTCCTTGGACTTGTCGGACATGACATCCTTGATGAGCGAGACGAACTTGGCCTTGGAGAGCCCCTCAGGCATCTTGCTCTCGTCCACGCAGCTGTTCAGGAGCTTGACCAGCTTGGCGACGTAGATCTTCTTGAACCTGGAGTTCTCGGCCTTGTCCGCAATCTGGTTGAGGCCGGCAGAGAACCTGGTGACGTCCACGAACCTGGGGAAGGGCACGACGTTGCCCTTGTCGTCCTGGAACAGATATGTGGCGATGCCGCAATGGGGATGGGTCGTGAAAGTGACCTTGTTCTGCCCGAGGATGATGGACGCGAACTTGGATATGGGCGCGACCACAGGGACAGGGTACCAATCGTCCTTGACAGCATACCCGGTCTGCTCGTCGACGCACTTGACAAGATCCGGGAGGGTGAACCTTCCGGACTCGACCTCCTCGTTGGTGACCCTTCCTGTGAACGCGATGGGCTGGAAGTTGACTCCCCTGACGACATCTGCATTCTCGAAAGCGAACTTCACGATGTCTCCGACGATGTCGTCGTTCATCCCCTTTCCCACGACGGGCACGAGGACGACGGACGGGGGCGAGATGCCCTCGGCCTTCAGCTTCCTGCAGTTCTCCAGGACGCCGAGCTTGATGGCCATCATCTTCCTTCCTCTGGACCTCATGTATATCTCGTCGGTGAGGCCGTCGAACTGGAGGTAGATGGTGTTCAGGCCGGCCAGCTTGGAGGCCTTAAGGAACTCGTAGTCCTTGGCGAACTTGATCCCGTTGGACGCGACCTGGACCTGGGCGAACCCCAGCTCCTTGGCATCTTTGACGACATCTACGAACCGGGGATACACGGTGGGCTCGCCTCCCGCGAACTGGACGGCCGTGCACTTGATGGGCTTCTCGGACCTCAGGGCCACGAGCATGTCGTGGACCTCGTCGTAGGAGGGCTCGTAGACATATCCCGCATCGTTCGCGTTGGCGAAGCAGATGGGGCAGTTCATGTTGCATCTGTTGGTCAGATCGAGGTTGGCGAGGGCCGTGCATGAGAGCATGTCGACCCTCTGGCCGTCTATCCTTATGTGGACGGTGTCGTCGGGGTTGTCCCCGATGGTGCGGTCCATAGCGTTATGGAGCCCCACTCCGTCGTAAGCGTACTTCTCGGCCTTCAGATAGAGGTCGACGTCAGACCAGTAGACATCCGAGAACTTGCCGTGCTCGGGGCAGGTCTTCTCCATGTAAACCTTGCCGTCCTTGTCGAAGATGTCAGCCTCGAGGATCTTCCCGCACTCCGGGCAGATCGATTGGGTCTTCTTCGGAAGCCCCTTCGTGATGGCATAGTTTGTCGCTGTAATCGTCATGGTACTGTGCTTGCAAAGTCCTCCAGGTATAAAAAATGACATAGGGGAACCCGCACGCGGAAGCGGGCGTTACAGCATATACCCAGGCTTCAGGAGAAGTCGGTGCGGAGGTTGGTCTGGAACCTGTGGACCTCCCCCGGTATGCTGGTGGGGTACTTGCCGTTGACGCAGGCGAGGCAAAGGTCGTTCTCCCTGAAGCCGAGAGCCTCGACGAGCCCGGGGATGCTTATGTATCCCAGGCTGTCCGCGCCTATGATCTCCCTGATCTCGTCCACGGTGTGGCGGTTCGCGATGAACTGGTCCCTGGACTTCATGTCCACGCCGTAGTAGCACGGGGCGATGATCGGAGGGCTCCCGATGCGGACATGCACTTCCTTGGCCCCGGCGTTGCGGAGCATGGCGACCAGCTTCTTCAGGGTGGTCCCCCTGACGATGCTGTCGTCGACGATCATGATGCGCTTGCCGCTGACTGTGCTCCTGATCGGGTTCATCTTCATGGACACGGCCCACTCCCTCTGCTTCTGGTCGGGCATGATGAAGGTCCTCTCGACGAACCTGTTCTTCATGAAGCCCTCTTCATAGGGGATGCCTGTCGCGCACGAGTACCCGATGGCATGGGCGCGTCCCGAGTCGGGGACGGGCATGACCAGGTCCACGTCGGCAGGGCACTCCCTTGCGAGGATCTCCCCGATCTTCCTGCGGACGTCGTAGACCTCCCTTCCGTCGATCACGGAATCGGGCCTTGCGAAGTACACCCACTCGAACATGCAGAGCGCCCTTGGGTGCTCGGCAGGCGGGGGGTAGATCTTGAACGTGTCCTTGGTAATCTCGCAGATCTCTCCGGGCTCGATGTCGCGGATCAGCTCTCCATGGAGCGTATCGATGGCCGCGCTCTCGGACACCGCGATGTACCCGCCGTCGATCTTCCCGAGGCAGAGGGGCCTGAAGCCGTACATGTCGCGGATCGCGAAGAGGCGATCGTTGATCAGTATGGTCAGAGAATAAGCGCCGTCGAGCTCCCCCATGGCGGCCCTGATGGCCTTGACGGGGTCGTTGTACATCGTCATGTACTTCCCGAGGAGCTTGGTGACGAGCTCGCTGTCGGAATCGGTGAGGAAGGTCCAGCCCTCCTTCATGTACTTCTCCTTCAGCTGAGCGAAATTGGTTATGTCGCCGTTATGGGCGACGGCCACCGTGCCGAAGTTGGTCATCACGGTGAGAGGCTGGGCGTTCTGCACGCTCTTGGAACCTGTCGTGGAGTACCTGACATGTCCCACGCCCACGTGGCCCAGGATGGTCTGCAGCTCATCCTTCGGGATGGCGATGTTGACGAGGCCATTGCCTTTGAGGGTCTCGATCGTCTCCCCGTTGAAAACAGAGATGCCCGCGCTCTCCTGGCCGCGGTGCTGGATGATCATGAGGGCCGTGTACAGAGCAGACGCTACGTCGAAATCACCGCTGATCCCGACGACCCCGCAGCTGTGCTCTGGTCCGGCCATGCAACCGCCTTAATCGCGAATCTTGGCCCAGTTGTAAGACCTGATGGTGGCGGTCTTGCCGTATCCGCAGGAAGCGCAGACGCCCTTCCTGACGTGATAGGCGCGCTTGCCGCACCTGCGGCAGGGTATGTGTGTCTTGTATTTGTTGTGCCTTCCCTGTGCGGGTGTTCCCTTTCCCATGATCAATCACTCCTCTTGTGTGAAATGCAATCCCGTTCCGTGACGGGCCCGCGATCGCATCCAGATGGCCCGAGGCCCATATGATGCTGACCACGTCTACCTTGGACGATAAGGCATTCTATATAAGAACCTTGCGAGAAGGGCCTTCCGAAGCCCTCAGACGAACGCCCCGATGGCGGGGGCGTCCAGACGGTCCATGTCATAGAATATTATCGCTTCGCGGACGCCTTCGGCCCCGCATCCGGTGCCCATGAAATGGTCGAGCATGGACATCCTCCACAGCAGGTCCATGACGGTCACCGACAGGCACCCGTAGTAGGCGTTGGACATGTCGTCCTCGTAGCCGTTCTCGTCCATCAGCGCGAACACGCTGCCCATGAAGCTGTCGCGGCCGTTGAGGGTGCCCACGTAATCCGAGAGCACCTTCAATCCCTGCTGGTCGGGAGCCTTGAGCCTTATGTCCCTCGGGTCGGCCTCCCCTCTGAAGTGAAGGTCTCCGGCATCGTCCATGACGTTCCACGTTATCTTGTCTGCGCCGGCCGCGAACATGTTCCAGTTCCATTCCCTGTCGCAGTAGACGGGCACGTTCATGAGGTCCTGCGAGGACATCGAGTCCAGAGCGGAGTCCATCCCCGCCTCCTCGAGAGAGGGCATGTCCAGGTCCCTCTCGGGCTGGGTCCCTGCCAGCGACATCACCGGCTCGATCTGGGCCAGGTCCATTATCCTGCTGAGATAGGCCAGGTCGGTGAACATCGACAGGTTCTCGGACACGGACATCCTCAGTCCCGATGGGTCGGCCATGACGCCGGCCTCCCTGCAGTTGCCATAGAACTCCCTGTACACCGCGGACGACTCCTCCATGGCGGCGCGGATCCTGGAATCTGCGGACGCGACGAGGGCCTTGGCCTCTTCCAGCGCGTCTGCGCCCTGCCCGGTCCACGCCCCCCTGCACGACAGATCCAGCTCCACCTTGAGGCGGTCGCTCGCATAGAGGTGGTAGGGGAACTGCCTGCAGTATGCGGTCCTGTGGTCGTACACGGTGCACCTCCTCTTGTCCAGGAAGACGCAGGACCCGCATCCTTTCTTCATCGCCAATGCGAAATGGGAGTCGGGGCCCCTGGTCTTGACCAGCGATTCCGGATGGCTGCTGCGGAAGAACGCGCGCTCTTCCGGGAGCACCTCCGGCTGGCAGAGACAGCACATCCCACACTCGCTGGGGCATTCCACCTTCCTTCCGGAAACCTCTGAATAATCGACTTCGAAATCAGCCACAGACATCGCTCCCGATGGGCTCTCCGCAGAACTCCCCATCCTGCACCTGGACCTCGCCCCTCACCATAACTGTTTCGGGGAAGACGGCCCTGCATCCGCCGTATGGCGAGTGTCCGCACCTGCTGTGCAGCGCCCTGACGTCGATCTGGGAGGACCGCCTCATGTCGTATACCAGCAGGTCGGCATCGGAGCCCTCGGCGATCCTGCCCTTGCAGAGAGAGAAGAGCCTTCCCGCGTTCTCGGCGCCCATGGACACCGCCAGCTGCATGGAGATCTCCCCGCTGCGGACCAGCTCCATCGCCATGGGCATGGTCGTCTCCACGCCCGGGATCCCGGACGGAGCGACGTCGAACTCCTGCTCCTTCTCCTCGACCGTATGCGGGGCGTGGTCGGACCCGAACATGTCTATCCCTCCCTCCAGGAACCTTGAGTACAGCCTCTTGCGGTTCTCGGGGCCGCGTATGGGCGGGTTGACCTTGTACCAGGCATCGGTGTGGCGGTCGACATCGAACCGGAGGTGATGCATGGTGGCCTCGGTGGAGAACCCGGCGGCCTTCGCCGTGTCCAGCCCTTCCGGGGTGGTGAGATGGCAGATGTTGATGCTCCTGCCTCTGAAATTGGCGGCCAGCCTCCTTATCGCGTTGATCTCTGCTTCCGCAGGGCGGTTGCGCAGGTGGTCGCGGGTGCATTTCTCGGCATCGTGCAGTATGAGGTGGTCGTCCTCCGCATGGACGCTGACCCTCTTGCCCGTGGAAAGGGCGTTCGAGACGGCCGGCACAAGCTCATCGTCCTCGTCCAGCAGGATGTTGCCTGTGGTGGAGCCCATGAAGAGCTTGAACCCGGGGACGAGTGGGGCCATCGGAGCGGCGTTGATGCTCTCGGTGACCGCCGCGAAGAGCCCGTAGTCCACGTTCGCCCTCCCTTTGACCGATGCCTTCTTCTCCATCAGGGACCGGAGGTCCGTGACGGGGGGCTTGGTGTTCGGCATGTCCAGGATGCAGGTGACCCCTGCGTGGGCAGCGGCCAGCGTCCCGGTCCCGAACGTCTCCTTCTGAGTCATGCCGGGGTCGCGGAAGTGCACATGGGGGTCTATGAACCCGGGCAGCATGATCTGGCTGGTCCCCAGCTCGATGCGCTCGTCCCCGCCCCTGACCAGCTGGCCCACGGCGACGATCTTTCCGTCGGATATCCCCACTTCGCGGTACTTCAGCTCGCCGTCGACGAAGGCCCTTCCTGCGATCACTTTCTCTATGTACATCGTGAAACCTCTGAAACATCTCCGCGAGGGGCCTCCTCATGGAATATGCGGCCCTGGAAACGGGATATCCTAGCGTCGGGATGCATCCATGCGTCCTGCGGCAGCCCGGCCTTCCGAGACAGGCTCTCCAGGAAGCGGGCCGCATCCCATCCGAATTCTCCCGGGACCTGCGGGAGCAGCAGCCCCCTGTGCCCCATGAGCTCCAGGATCAGGCCGTCCTTCCCGACCTCGATCGCATCCCTGATCTCCTCGGGATGCCCGCGGATCGCAACCGGCGGAGTTAGCACCGTGACCTCGAACGTCACCGAATCCAGCTCATCGGCCCTCAGGCCGGGGAACCTGGGGTCGTGGCAAGCGCCCCTGGCGGAGCGCTCTATGGCCTCTCCCAATGGGAACACTGGCATTGGATACCCTATGCATCCCCTCAGGGCATGCCCCGGGAAAGCATTCAGAGTGACGAACGCCCCGGACGGCTCCGAGAACGCTCCTGTGCGCGGAGCGCATACGCCTCCCCCCAGGACCTCGGCCTCTGCCGCTGCCCTGGCGAAGCGCACCGCCTCCGTTCCTTCGGAGAGGTTCATTCCTCCACGTCTTCCGGATTGTCGGAGTTGATCTCCACCTTCTGGACCCTCTTGGCCCCGCAGGACTCGTTGGACCTGCAGGCGGTGGCCTTGATCTCCCTCTGGGTCGCTTCAGCCGAATCCTTCACGAAGTCCGGTATAGGAGCCTTCTGCATCATCGCGGAGACGCCCATCATGAACTCCATGCCCATGGTGATGAAATGCCTCTGGACCTCGGGGTCGGTGAACATGCCGTATGCGGACTTGATGAAATCCTCGGTGTGGGCCTTGGCGACCTCCGCGGAATCGTGCGCGGCGCCGACGGCGGTCTTGGCCGTTCCCCTAGCCACGGCCGCGGCCTCGGTGAAGCCCTCCTTCTGGAGTTCCATGATGCTCTCGATCAGCTCCTTGTTCTTGGAAACGAACTCGTGCAGCTCCTGCTCTGTAGCCATCTCAATCCCTCTTGAACCTGATAATGAGTTTATTGTCCTTGAAATCTGCTCCGGACAGCTCTGCGTCCCTGAGCACGTCGGGCAGCAGGATGTTCCTCTTCTGGCTGCCCACGTGGACCATCAGCGTGGATGCGTCGATCCTGTAGAGCTCCACGTCCTTGCTCTCGACGAAGGGCATGTGGAGGATCAGACGGTACTTCCCGTCGGTGCCCTCGAAGGCCATGGGACTGTGGGCGGAGTACACCTTTATCGGGTCCTCCTGGCCGTAGATCATGTCCGCCATGGCGTCCAGCTTCTCCAGGCCCCTAAGCTCGGTGGGCATCATCGAGCATGTCTTGATCTCCATGGGATCGAAGGCATGATGGATGAGCTCCATGTTCGCGCCCTGCTCCTTCAGCTTGTCTTTGAAGAACCCTCCGTCGCCTGCGGCTTCCGGCAGGACCCTGTTGACGACCAGGGCCTCGACGTTCTTGTTGTACAGGCACAGGTAGGTGTAGGCGCGCATCGTCTCCTTTATGACCATCTGCTCAGGGTTGAGGACGAGCCTCACGGTCGTGGCCTGAGGGTCCTCCAGGACCGCCTTCACGCGCTCCATGTTGTCCTTGATGTCCGACACGCTTTCCATGACCTCTTTCGAGGGCAGGGGCATGTCCATGATCTTCCCGACGGTGACGCGGGCGATGCTCAGGAGCTTCTTGACCATGGAGAACGCGCGGTCGAGGTACCAGTTGGTGACGTCCGGGAAGCTCAGGAGCCTGAGCGTCTCCCCGGTGGGGGCGGTGTCCATGACGATGACGTCGTACTTCCCCTCCTCGTTGAACTGGTTCACGTAGAACAGGGCGGAGATCATCTCCATCCCCGGCATGATGGCCATCTCCTCCGCAGAGATCTCGCCCATGCCCTGGGAGAGCATGAACGCGGATATGTACTGCTGGATGTCCGCCCATTTGGTCTTCATCTCGTGGATGATGTCGATCTCGAGAACGTCCAGATTATCGGCCACATGGGTGATCTCCGGCCCGAAGGACATGTCCAGGGAGTCTCCGAGCGAGTGTGCAGAGTCTGTGCTCATCAGGATCGTCCTGTATCCAAGCCTGGACAGTCTGTACGCGGTGGCGGCAGAGGTGGACGTCTTCCCGACCCCGCCCTTGCCAGTATAGATGATGAGCCTCATGCCTGGGTGATGGAACGGTTGAGTATTTGGAAATATGCAGGCGTCCTTCGGAACGACTCCGGACCTCGTTGGAACCGTGCAAGAAAGAATGGTGCCGGGAAAGGGGTTCGAACCCTTGACCTTCGGATTTCCCTGGAAGAGGCCATTAACGACCAATGAACCCTATGAGTCCGACGCTCCACCAGGCTGAGCCACCCCGGCCTTGTCCAGTGGATTGGCTTCTGGTTTATAATGATTGTGACAGAGCCCGGCCATGCGGTCAAGCACTGGATAAGATGCGCGAGAACAAGGTAAAGACGGAAGGGCCCGAAGGCCCTCCCTGATCACTCCTCTGCGGGAGCTTCCTCTGCAGGGGCCTCAACGGCTTCCTCTGCGGGGGCTTCCTCTGCAGGTGCCTCAGCGGCGGGAGCCTCTTCGACTGCCTCCTCAGCGGGCTGGACCTCGGCCGGAGGGAGGATGGACTCGGGCTCTCCCTCTCCTGCGGCCAGGACCTCGGACTTGCGGATCTCGATCCTCTTGATGGGGATGATGATGCGGCATGCCCTGGCGAGCTCCTTGGCGAGGTCTCCGGAAACGATGTCCTTGACGATCTCGGAAAGGGTCCTCTCCTGTCCGATGGCGACGAGAGTCTCTCCGATGACCTTCCTCATGGCGTCCTCCTGAGAGGACTGGATGCGCCTGTCCGCGATGGACATGGTCTTGATCCTGTAGGTGAATCCGTCTTTGGTGACGACATCGACGACGTGGTCGGTCTTGGTCTTTCTCCTGCGGGTCAGTCTCCTGACGTAGTCGGAGGTGAGGTCGTGGCCGATGAACGCGGTCTTGGCGTCGTGGCCCTCGACGGAGGTGACTTTGAACCTGAGCTTGATGTGCATCTTGGAGAAATCTCCGGTCAGGTCCTGGACGGTGACCTCTGCGGTACGTCCGATGACGTACGCAGGGTCTGCGGAGGGGGTCTCTCCGATCTCGGCCTCGTTGAACATACGGGGGGCGTGAACGGAGTACCACTCCTTTGCTTTCCACTTGTCCTTCACTTTGCGGCCTGTTGCGGCCTTGGGCTTCTTTGCGGGTGCCATTATGACTACTCCTATTGGAAGCTGGGATTGGATGATTGTATTAAAAGCTATTTCAATAGCAGAAAAATTGAACATACTCAAAACAAATGGCAGCCAGATGTTTCTGATTTATCACATATAGGCTAAATTTATCCTTGAAAAAATGATACCGCTTATATTTTAAATTCACCCAACAGAAATTAGAGCCGATGGAAGACCACATTCAGGACCAAAAGGTCAGCGGTGAGCAGGGGGATCCTCCGCGTTGACGGCCTGATGCCATGAGGCCCTGTGCACTCCAGCATACCTAGGGCCATCAACAGAGATCCCATCGGACTGGGGGTGAGGACAGGCTCTTGTATCCTATAGGAACGGACAGGTTGCAGACGGACATCTCCGTTCTTACACAGAGAAAGCCCGATAGCTGCCAAGAGATGACTTCCGAGCTCCCCCTCTCTTGGATGTGTCCATGTTCGCCTCATGCTTCCCTCATTCTTACTCTGACTCCATCTTATGAAAATATCATACTTATTATCATGAAAAAATCATAGTAACTATGATAAAAAAATAATATAAACTCGCAGCACATGAAGCAGTTCATCATGACGATGACCAGGCAGGGCTATGTCCGCAGAGTGATAGATGACAGGATAGAGCTGTATCTGAAGACGTTCGGAGCGGTCTGCATCGAGGGCCCCAAGGCGAGCGGGAAGACCTGGACATCCCTCAGCCACGCCAACAGCCTCTACAGCGTGGGAGACAAGAAGGGCGGCTTCATGAACCGCAGGATGGCGGCCGATGACCCCGATGTGGTGCTCATCGGCGATCCCCCTCATCTGATCGATGAATGGCAGGACGTCCCCGCCTTATGGGACGCTGTCAGGAGCGCAGTGGATGAAGATGCTGGAAAGGGCAGGTTCATCCTGACCGGCTCATCGACTCCGACGGCCAAAGGCGTCATGCACAGCGGCATCGGGCGCATAGGCACCGTCAGGATCCATACGATGACCCTCTTCGAAACGGGCGATTCGGACGGCAGCGTGTCCCTGGAGGGGCTCTTCGATTCTCCTCCGGCCGCCTCCAAGTGCAGGAGCCTGGACATCGACGGCATCATCCGCGCAGTGATCCGCGGAGGATGGCCAGGGAACTCGAGATTCGGCATAGAGCAGTCGATGCTGTTCTGCTCCGATTACTTGGAGAAAGCGGCAGTCGACGCCAGCACATTGGACGGGAAGCAGCGCAACATCGTCAAGATGAGGCTGCTGATCCGCTCGCTTGCCCGCAACGAAAGCACTCTGGCCAAGAGGAAGACGCTCATGCGCGACATCGATGGCTGCATCGGCACGGACACGTCCATCAACGATTCCACCGTCGCAGACTACATCGATGCCCTGGAGCGCATCTTCCTGGTCATGGACATCCCCGCATACTCGCCGAAGCTGAGATCGTCGATCCGTGTCGGCAAAGCGGCCAAGAGGCACCTGTGCGATGTCTCGCTGGCCACCGCAGCACTCGGCGCAAGCCCGGAAATGCTGAAAGCCGACCACGAGACGCTTGGATTCCTGTTCGAGTCCCTATGCTTGCACGACCTGATGGCCTATGCCGAAGCTCTCGGCTGGAAGCTGTTCCACTACCATGACGGCTATGGCAACGAAGCAGATGCCATAGTGGAGGCATCGGACGGCAGGTGGGGGGCGTTCGAAGTGAAGCTCGGCGCCAAAGACGTGGACAGGGGAGCCAAGAACCTCCTGAAGCTGAACAGGATATTCGCAGAAGACGGGCTGGAGCCTGCAAGCGTCCTGTGCGTCATATGCGGCTCCGCCGAATACGCTTACGCCCGCCCCGACGGGGTCGTCGTCCTGCCGATCACGGCCCTGAAAGAGTGACGGTTCCGCGCATCAGAGGTGCCCATCGCCATCGCCGATCACGTAGACGGGCTTCTTCTGCGTC
>CAVICI010000038.1:0-19513 GCA_963640995.1 Dialister hominis
ATAAGATCCCTCCGAAAGGATGAGCCCGCGTCGTCGTACACGCCCCTTCTCGACCGCGATCCTGTGGCTCTGCGCATATGGCCATGCACAGGCCCTCTGTCGCCCGGCATGGCCCAGCCATGGCAGGATGTGCGAGCCTGTGTGCGTCTCGACCATGAAGAATCTGAAAGACTCGCATCATCGGGTAGCCGTTCAGCCCCAGAGCCGAGAGAGGCGCTGGCTCTGCAGGAATGTCTCGAACCAGTGAACCCGTCCGATGCCAGAAACGCATCAGGACCCGATGATTTCACCAGGCTGCAGGGCATGAGGAAGCCACTCAGCTCGCCCGTCTATCATCAGCGCTCAGCTCGATGTAACGATCATCATCGTGGCACGATGCCGTAGCCGATGGTCGATGATAACCCTTGCCGTCCATGCTCACCCTTATCTATGCTCTCGTGTTAGCGACCAGTAGTGGTTCACCGATGCTCAAGAAGAAGGAGAACAGGATACGCGTGCTTTTCGTGGATGCCAAGAACGATTTCTCGTCCCAGGTGGCCGAGTACTTCACGGCCAAGCTGTTTCCCCAGCTCTACGAGGTCTACAGCGCGGGCCCGGAGCACGACATCGTCGACTGCGAGATGATCTCCGCCATGTACCAGAACGGAGAGGACATGAGGCGCCAGGTCTCCAAGGACTTCAAGGACGAGGACTACCTCAGGAAGGACCAGGAATACGACTACGTGATCTTCACAGAGGAGCCCGTCTTCAAAGAGTGGGCCCCCAGGACCCCCTGGAAGGGCAAGCAGATCCTCGCTCCCATGCGCCAGAGGCTCGACTTCGAGGCCACCGACGACCTGGAGCTCTACAACGAGTACGTGGAGTCCATGAAGCAGATCGAGGCCTGGGTGAAGGAGAACATGGCCGACCCGGCAAAGCTCGCATCGATGGTCTCCGCATGATACCGGTGATCATCTATGACAAGTGCCAGTGCGACCCTAAGAAGTGCACTGCGAAGCGGATGCTCAAGTTCGGTCTGGGCAAGGAGGCCAAGACTTTGGGAGCCATTCCCGCCGGATCGATCGTCCTTTCTCCGTTCTCCGACAAGGCGCTGTCTCCCGCCGACCTGCACCACGCCCGCAAGGGCCTGGTGGTCATGGATCTGACATGGACGAACATCGATGAGTTCCCCAGGCTGAAGAAGGTGGAGGAAAGGGCCCTGCCGTATCTGCTGGCATCCAACCCCGTCAACTGGGGCAGGCCTATGGAGCTCAACAGCGCCGAGGCGGTCATGGCCGCGCTGATCATCATGGGGCAGAAGGGGCAGGCCGAGGAGTTCATGGGCCGGTTCAATTGGGCGCCCGAGTTCATGAGGCTGAACGGGGCGTTGCTGGAAGATTACTCGAAGGCCGCCGATAGCGCCGAAGTCGTTCGCATCCAGAACGAGTACATCGATTCCATCGCGGGCGATCGCGAGTCTTGATCCTGCCGGTTCGGTTCAGAGGAAGCAAAGCGGCAGGATCCCCTTGCAATGGGCCCGAAGCCTGATCAGCATGGCTTCCCCATAGCCTTCTCTGATCTATTCTGTGCGGTCTTTCAATGCCTTCTTGCTGAAGGCAACTATAGGTCAATTCCAAGCCTCGCGTTCTTCCGCGGGGGTGCTGCGGGCATCTTCGACGTCTTTCAGAAAATCGGGATCGCATAGCAGATACATCGTCTCCTTTACGGACTCCCAATCTGCTTCAGACATCATCACGACGCTTCCCTCTTCGGATGAGATGGTGACGATTTCGCTGGCGAGGGCTTGGCGGACGAGTCCGTGCAGGTCTTTGCGAGCATCTGTCACATTCACCGTTGTCATGATATTCGGTATGATGAACTCTTAGATAACATGCGATGAGAGTACGTTTCATACAAGCATCCGGATGGCCGTTTCAGCGAGGGCAAGCAGCCATGGCCATCCTCGGACGAATGATGTTTCGGCTGACCGGTCGGCATGAGCCAACAATCAGGACATCTGGGCAGAGGAGATATGGACTATATATCATATATCGTGAAATAGAATATAAATCCATGAGCTATTTCATTGATGCATGACTTCCGATTGTGGAAAGAAGAGGGATTTGAAGATCCCATTGTTCGCAGTGGTCGTCTGCGCCATCTTGCTGTGCCTTTCGGTTGCATATGCCATGCAGCCAGGCAACGCGGGATCCAAGACCAATTTCACTATGACCTGCAGCCCGGACGGCAACCTCTACTATGTGGATGTGACCGGCGATTATGCCTTCGGGAAATATCTCGAGACCGGATCCACCTCTACCGATGAGCTCTTTGATTATCTCAGTGACAATGTGACTTGCGGAGAAAGGCTGGCCGGGTTCGTGCCTAACGGATGCTCTGTATTCAAAGTCCCTGACTCGACTGACGGAGGATACCTTGCAGGACGCAATTTCGACTACTACGACACTATTCCCGGTGTGGTATACACACATGGCAAAGGCATATACGACTCTGTGTCCACTGTCGACCTTGCAATGTTCAGCGGCGTTAATGCCACATATTCCGATATGAAAGCGGACACCAGGATCAACGCGGCCGCTTACCTGCCTATGGACGGGATGAACGAGAAAGGCGTGTTCGTCGCCATCAATTCCGTCAGCGGAGGGCCGGCCCTGGTCGAGGAGGACGAATCCAAGAACACGATCTTCATCACCAGCTCTCTGAGGGCTGTGCTCGACTATTCGGATTCCACCCAGGCCGCCGTGGATCTGCTGAACAGCTACAACCTCCACAGCAATGCGGACTATCACATCTTCATCTCCGACCGCAGCGGATACAGCTGCACCGTCGAGGTCGTCGATGGGAAGACCTATGTGACCGAGACAGACCTGCTGACGAACCACTACCTTACCAAGGAGGGGAGCGCTCCGGACGTTCCGGTCAAAGAGAGCAGCGAGCTGCGCTACAACACGATCCACGACCGTCTGAGCGAGAAGACCAGCATGACGATCTCGGACGTCAAGCAGCTCCTGATCGATGTCAAGCAGGACGATTCCGATTACATCCACTACACCCGCTGGTCGGTCATCTACGACTTCGATACCCTTGATGTGTTCATTTACATCAGGGTCGCGGACGGGACCGATATAGACTACAACCATTCTTACGACTACAACGTCAACGGCACCGGCATCGTCAGCTGATGTGCAGGCCCCGACAGCGTTTTGCTGCCGGGGCCCAGGGCCCTTTTGATGCAGGACTGCGGCCCCGGGGCGGCCGATAAGGAACCTGCATCGGAGCGATTATCCCCGGACTTCGTCCGGTTCCCTTCTCGTACAGATTGATAACGAGGGCTCGAGCAAGACGCATCAGCTCAGTACCGAACAGGCAATTGACAGGAGAAATGAGAGAAGAGGTTTGCCGCCGAAGCGGCTCGATTCTTCTGCGAGATCACTCGACGATCGCAGAGGAGGGGCACTCGTCGATGCAAGCGCCGCAGTCGATGCACTTGGCGGCATCGATGACAGCGATGTCATCGCAGGTGATAGCTCCCTCGGGGCAGACATCGACGCATGCTCCGCATGCGACGCACTCAGATTCTTTAATCGTAACCATATGATTACCTCAGCATATGCCACGTTGAAGCCATATAAAAAGATGATTGGAGCACGTTTCGGAGACGCTAATTCTGAGCATTTTTTGTTAGGACATCCTCAACATCGTGCCGCCTACCGTTCCATAGTCTGGCTATGCCGAACGGCACCGATATCAGCGCCGTTAACGGCGGCTGTCTTGTTATGGCATTCCGAAAACCCTGTCCTGCTGTTCCCGCTGTCGGAGCTGTGTTCCGCCGGCCGCATGACGCAGCTAAAATGCCTTTTATACATCCGATGGAATGGGTGCGGAGATGACCTCCGACGACCTTCTGCCGATGATATGGGACGCACTAGGCAGCGACCTTCTGACCACCAAGGAGGCCACCGACCGCCTGGAGCATCTTTTCGAGTACAGGTGCCCGGACGACCTCGCCAAGACCCTGATGAAATACCGCAAGGCAGGCAAGATCAAAGGCCAGATATCCATGGACCGCGGAGGATGGGTCTGGTGGGCCGACGAGGAATGCAAGGGGGATGCCGAATGATCAACTTCCAGGACGATGACATAAAGGCCGCATGGAACGACCTCTTCACGAAGGAGAAGTACCGCCTGATGATCACGTGCATCGCGGACAATTTCCCCCAGAAGAAGAGCCTGATGGTCGATTACGCCGACATCAACACCTACAACGTGGACTTCGCGATGTTCGTCCTCGACAATCCCGACAAGTGCCTGGAGTTCGCCAAGAACGCGGCGATGTCCCTCGTCCCCAACATAAGCAGGCCCGGAGAGGCCATCAACATAAGGATATTCAACCTCCCGCGCGACGCCACCGTGGACATCCGCAACCTGAGGGCCGACCATCTCAGGAGGCTCGTGGCCGTGGAGGGCCTGGCGAGGAAGGTCACCACCGTCAAGCCCAGGATGACCCTCGGCCTCTTCAGATGCGCCAGGTGCGGCGCCGAGATGTGGATCCATCAGCCCGGGATGCTCCTGAAGGAGCCCATGATGTGCGTGAACACGGAAGGCAGCTGCAACAAGCAGGCCACGCGCTTCATCCTCGACGAGAAGGCATCCGTCTACATCGACACCCAGAAGATCGAGATACAGGAGTCTCCGGAGGGCCTCAGAGGAGGCGCCCAGCCCGAGAGGATAACCGGGTACGTGGAAGACGATATCGCGGGAGAGGTCACGGCGGGGAACAGGATCACGCTGAACGGGATCCTCAGGTCCGTGGAGAAGACGGACAGGGACAAGTCCACTGTCTTCGAGACATATCTCGACGTCATCTCCGTGGAGTTCGAGCAGCACGAGTACGACGAGATCCAGATCACGGAGGAGGACGAGAAGGAGATCCTCCGCATGTCGAAGGACCCAGAGCTGTTCGAGAACATAGTCAAATCCATATCTCCTTCGATCTACGGGCTGGACTCGGTCAAGAGGTCCATCGCCCTGCAGCTGTTCGGAGGCTGCCACAAGGAGATGGACGACGGGACCGTGATGAGAGGCGACATGCACATCCTCCTGATGGGAGACCCGGGAGTCGCGAAGTCGCAGCTGCTGAGGTACATGAGCATGCTCGCTCCCAGAGGCATCTACGCGTCCGGGAAGTCCGCTTCCGCTGCCGGTCTGACCGCCGCCGCGGTCAGGGACGACTTCGGAGACGGGAGGTGGACCCTGGAGGCAGGGGCGCTGGTCCTGGCCGACAAGGGTCTGGCATGCATCGATGAGCTGGACAAGATGACCGACCAGGACAGGTCGTCCCTGCACGAGGCCATGGAGTCCCAGAAGATCTCCGTGGCCAAGGCGGGGATAACCGCGACCCTGCAGTGCAGATGCTCCATGCTCGCGGCGGCCAACCCCAAGTACGGGAGGTTCGAGGAGGACACTCCGATCGCCGAGCAGATCGACCTGCCGCCTGCGCTGATGTCCCGTTTCGACCTCATCTTCGTCCTCACAGACAAGCCCGACGTCTCCAGGGACACCAAGATCACGGAGCACATCCTCAAGGCGCACCAGCGCGGACAGGTCAGGATGATGCAGGAGGGCGAGACCGTCGACGGCGTCGACGCCGACAAGATCCTCCTGGACACGGACACCATCCGCCCGGTCTACGGCGTGGAGATCCTCAGGAAGTACGTCGCGTACTCCAAGAGGATCACCCCGATCATGACCGACGAGGCCAAGGACATCATCGAGCGCAGCTACCTCAGGATAAGGAAGATGGGCAGCGACGGGTCCTCCGTCCCCATAACCGCAAGGCAGCTGGAGGCGTTCGTCCGTTTATCCGAAGCATCGGCCAAGATGAGGCTCAGCAGAGTGGTCACCGACGTGGACGCCAACCGCGCGGTGGACCTGGTGGAAGATTACCTGAAGAGGATCGCCGGGAGCGACGACGGCGGGTTCGACATAGACAAGATCGCATCGGGCATAAGCTCCAAGGACAGGAACAAGATCGATATCGTCAGGAGCATCATCCGCGAGTTCGGCGCCGACGGCCTGAACGCCGAGGAGCTGGAGCAGCACTGCTCGTCCCAGGGCCTGAACGACACCGATGTCACCAGGGCGCTGAAGCAGCTCAGCGATGCCGGCGAGATATACAAGACCCCGGCCGGGATCTACAAGAGGACGTGATGACGATGTTCGTAAGGATACACACCCATGGCAGCGACAGGATCCTCGCGGCATGCGACGAGGACATAATCGGGATGACGTTCGAAGGGGGCGGCGCCAGGATCACCGTCTCGGAGGGCTTCTACAAGGGCGAGTCCGTCTCCGAAGAAGCTTACAGAGAGAGGATGAAGTCCATCACCATCATGAACATCGTCGGCGAGAGGGCCGTGGCCATCGCGATCGAGGAGGGCATGGTCAGCCCCGAGTCCGTCATGGAGATCGGCGGCGTCCGCCATGCCCAGGTGGTGCTGATTTGAGCTTCTGCGTGAAATGCGGCAGGGACTGCGAAGAGTCCCTGGAAGGGCTTTGCATAGACTGCTGGCTCGGAGGGAGGAAGCTGACCATGCTCCCCCACCATGTGGACCTGAAGGTCTGCACCAACTGCGGCGAGTACGAGTTCAGGGACAGGTGGACCAGGATGGACCGCCTGGACGCGGTGCAGGATGCCGCCATGGATGCGGTGTCGGTCATCCGCGACGCCGTCCCGGTGTCGATGTCCGCTTCCGTGGAGGAGCAGGACCCGTACACTTACAGGGTGGACGTGGCCGTGTCGTGCGACGTGCTGGGCTACGAGGCTGAAGACGGGTCGTCCACCACGGTCCGCATCAAGAACACGGTCTGCAAGAGGTGTTCCAGGCAGCTCGGCAGCTACTACGAGGCGATCCTCCAGATCCGCACCGGGTCCGGGAAGCTGTCCCCCGAGATGAGGGAGGAGGCCCTGGCGATGGTGGAGAGCTCCGTCGCCAGGCAGGCAGCCAACAACAGATCTCTTTTCATAACCAAGATGGAGCTGGTCACGGGAGGGGTGGACGTCTATCTCTCTTCGATGTCCCTGGGGAAGTCGCTGGCAAGGGAGCTGGGGGACCGTTACTGCGCCGAGACCAAGGAGTCCCCGAAGCTCGTGGGCCAGACTGCCGACGGCCAGGACATGTACAGGATCACGTACCTGGTCAGGCTCCCGGAGTACCACGTCGGCGACGTGGTCCGCTTCCAGGGCCATTGGTGCAAGCTCGTCCGCGTCTCCAGCGGAGGAGGGCGCGTCATAGACCTGATGGACTTCCGCGAGAGGGCGGTCCGCAGGGCGGACATGGCCGAGATCAAGCTCTATGAAGCCGCTTCGGAGCTGGCAGAGGCTACCGTCGTGAGCCGCTCCGGAGGGGAGATACAGGTGCTGGACCCGCATAGCTACGCCACCGTGGACCTGAAGGTGCCAGACGATGCGGCCATCGGGGATTCCGTGAAGGTCGTCTCCATCGACGACGCGCTGTACTTCGTGCCGCGATGCCCAATCTCCAAATACAACCGATTCTCTAATCGCCGTCATGATTAAGCTGCCCGAACCTGTGGACGATGTCGTGGTCAACCTGCTCCGTCTCGCGAACACCAGGCTGCCGGAGGACATCGGCTGGGCCATGGAGGCCGCGGCCGGGTGGGAGACAAATCCGGTCGCCTATACCCAGCTGGGGGCCGTCATGGACAACGTGAAGAAGGCCGAGCATCTCGGCCTGCCGATGTGCCAGGACACCGGCATCCCGGTGTTCTACGTGAGGGGCAGCTTCGATTCCTCCGTCGCGGGGAAGATCGCCGAGGGGGTCCGCAGGGCCACCCGCAGCATCCCGCTCAGGCCCAACACGGTGGATCCGCTGACAAGGCAGAACCTGGGGGACAACCTGGGCGAGGGCATGCCGATTATCCATTACATCCCGACGGACGATGATTTCACGGAGATAACCGTGCTCCCCAAGGGCGCCGGGTCCGAGAACATGACCCGTCTGGCTATGCTGAATCCCGCCGACGGCATCGAGGGCATCAAGAGGTTCGTGGTCGACTCCGTCCTGGACGCCGGCGGCCGCCCTTGCCCCCCTTCCGTCGTGGGAGTGGGGATCGGCGGGACGTCCGACAGATGCGTCGAGATGGCGAAGGAGGCCCTCCTGATGCCGATCGACGCGGACAACCCCGACAGGTCCCTCAGGGAGCTGGAGGAGGAGCTCTTCGTAGCATTGAACCGCTCCGGCCTGGGGCCGATGGGCCTCGGAGGGGACACCACCGTGCTGAAGGTGAGGCTGAAGAAGTGCGCCTGCCACACCGCGAGCCTCCCTGTCGCGGTGAACATAGGCTGCTGGGCCACCCGCAGGGCCTCTGCCCGCATCACCGCAGAAGGCGTCGAGTACTCCCAGGGGGCGGTGCTTTGAAGGTCCTGACCGCGCCTCTGGACGAGGAGACCGTCAGGTCCCTGGAGCTGGGCGAGACCGTGTTCCTGTCGGGGCCTATCGTCACCGGCCGCGACGAGATGCACATCCGCGCGCTGGAGATGGCCGAGAAGGGAGAAGAGGTTCCGGAAGGGCTCGACGGGGCGGTCGTGTTCCATTGCGGGCCGATCATGAGGCAGAACGAAGACGGGTCCTGGGCTGTCGTCGCCGCAGGCCCCACAACTTCCGCGAGGATGAACAAGCTGGAGCCCGATATGATCGACACATTCAAGCTGCGCGCCATAATCGGGAAGGGCGGGATGTCCGAGCCGACGGCCGAGGCCATGAAGGAGCACGGATGCGTCTACTTCGCAGCCACCGGAGGCGCCGCCGTCACGCTGGCGGAGGGCCTGGACAGGTGCACCGGAGTCGACTGGCTGGACCTGGGGATGGCAGAGGCCATGTGGCATTTCGAGGCGCAGAGGCTCGGGCCCCTCATCGTGGCGATAGACGCCCGGGGCAGGAGCCTCTACGACAAGGTCAGCGAATCGCTGGTCAGAGACCTTTGAGGTCGTCCTCGTCGGTCTCGATCGGCTCCAGGTCCGCGTCTATCTGGACGGGGGAGTTGGGCTTCCTGGACCATTTGGCCAGCCAGATCGTGGCCACGAGCATGACTATGAGGATCCCGAATCCGATGACCATCATCGAGTGGGCGTTGTCCAGTCCGAAGAAGACGTTCGACTTCACCTTCACCAGGTCTATGTCGTAAGCGAGCCCTTCGCCCGTGCTCACATTCTCCATCTTATAGCTGTTGAACCCGTTGCAGGTGACGCTCAGGGTGTACTGCCCGTAGGGGCACTTGATGTTGAAGTACCCGTCCTCGTCGGTGACCGTCGAATAGTTCTTTCCGGAGGAGGAGGACGTCAGCGTGACCTTGGCGCCTCTCAGCCCCTCGGACTCGCCGGAGACATCTCCAAAGACCCTGCCGAACACGTCCCCGACCGTTATGGCCATGATGATCGACGACCTGCTGTCGGCGGTGCCGGTCAGAGCGTACTTTCCCTCTGCGTCGAGCTTGCTGGAGTCGAGTGTGAACGGCAAGAAGTCACCGTCGTCGGGCTCCGGGGTCGACGACATGGTGGGGTGCGCCCTGACAGCGTACTCCGAGTACTCGAGGGTGATGAAGTGCGCCTTGTCCGTCGTGTAGTCTTCGACGGAGAACTCGAACCTGCCGTCCTCGTCGGTCGTGCAGACGTCGATCTCTTCCTTGTTGATGTCGTAGAGCCTGACCACGACTCCGGGCAGGGGCTTGTTGTCCTCCTGGTCGATGGTGGCGACGTATCCGTAGAACGAGTACGTCTCGGGCTCCGGTTCGGGCTCCGGGTCCGGCGCGGCCGCTGCGTCCGCGCCTGCGATGCAGAACAGCACGACCGCCGAGAGGACGGCCGCCGCCGCGAATGCGATTGCCTTCTGCCGAATCATGCTCATGCATCCCCGATTGCCGTTTTTATGGTTTCGGGGAGCCGGGCATCGGAAAGCGAAGCATGCGCTGCGGCCCGGGCCCGCCGATCGGGAGGCTTTGAAGCAATACTTTAAATTATTATCGAACATGGGTCCATCGATCGGTGTCGCGATGCTGGAGAAGGTTGACAGGACATACACGAAAGATGAGGTGATGGGCCTCATGGAGCCCCTCATCTCCACATGGTTCAACGAGAGGTTCGACGATCTGACGATCCCCCAGGCGAAGGCCATCCCCGTCATCCACCAGCGCCGCAACGTGCTGGTCTCCTCCCCCACAGGGTCCGGGAAGACGCTCACCGCGTTCACCAGCATCATCAACGAGCTCACCCGCTACTCCCGCGAGGGCACCCTGGAGGAGAGGGTCTACTGCATATACGTCTCGCCGCTGAAGGCGCTGGCCAACGACGTCAACCGCAACCTCAACACCCCCCTGGCCGAGATGCGCGAGGTGGCTGCCGCGCACGGCATGGACGTGCCGGACATCCGCGTGGCCGTCCGTTCCGGGGACACGCCCCAGAACGAGAGGCAGAAGATGGTCCGCCATCCTCCTCACATCCTCATCACCACGCCCGAGAGCCTTGCCCTGATCCTGTCCGCGCCCAAGTTCAAGGAGGCGTTCGAGAGGGTCGAATGGGTGATCCTCGACGAGATCCACGACATATGCGACTCCAAGAGGGGGGCTTTCCTCTCGCTCACGCTGGAGCGCCTGAGGAACTACTGCAAGAGCGACTTCGTCAGGATAGGGCTGTCCGCCACCCTCGCTCCGATAGAAGCCATCGCCGGGTACCTGGTGGGATGCGAGCCCGACGGCTCCCTCCGCGACGTGGCTCTGATAGAATCCGGCTCCAAGAAGAAGCTGGACCTGAAGGTGATCTGCCCGACCGAGGACATGACTACCCTGTCTTCAGACATAGTCAACTCGATGATGTACGACACGCTGAAGGAGCTCATCGACCAGCACGACACCACGCTGGTCTTCACGAACACCCGTTCGGGAGCGGAGAGCGTGGTCTACAAGCTGAAGGAGAGGGGCCTCGAGAGCGTGGAGGTCCACCACAGCTCCCTGGGCAAGGAGATCCGCCTGGACGTGGAGGAGAGGCTCAAGAGGGGCGAGATCAAGTGCGTCGTGTCCTCCACATCGCTGGAGCTGGGGATAGACATCGGGTCCGTGGACCTGGTCTGCCAGATCGGCTCCCCCAAGTCCGTGGCCAAGGGGCTGCAGAGGATCGGCCGCAGCGGGCACAGCTTCGGCAAGGTGGCCAAAGGCCGCCTGCTGGTGTTCGACCCGGACGACCTGGTGGAGTGCGCCGTCATGTGCAGGGCCGCCCACAGAGGGGACATCGACCGCGTCGGCATCCCCGAGGACTGCCTTGATGTCCTTTCGCAGACAGTCGTGGGCATGAGCCTGGACGAGCGCTGGGACGTGCAGGCCGCCTACGACCTGGTGAAGGGCTCGTACTGCTACCGCAGCCTCCCCATGGAGTCGTTCATGAACGTCCTGAAGTACCTGGGGAGCAAGGACGACTTCGAGGGAGTGTACTCTAAGATATGGTACGACGAGGAGGCCGCCCAGTTCGGGAAGAAGAAAGGCTCCAGGATGATCTACTTCATGAACCTGGGCACGATCCCCGAGGAGGCCAACTACCGCGTGATAACCAACCACGGGACGGTCGCCGGAGAGCTGTCCGAGAAGTTCGTGGAGAGGCTCTCGCCCCGGGACGTCTTCGTGCTCGGCGGGAGGTCCTTCGAGTTCGTCCGTTCCAAAGGGATGACCGCTTACGTGAAGGAGGCCAACGGCAGGAAGCCCACCGTCCCGTCCTGGGCGGGGGAGATGCTCCCGAGGAGCTTCGACCTGTCCATGGACATCGCCCGCTTCAGGGGCGAGATGGAGTCCCGCATACTGGAGCCGGATCCCGAGGCGATAAAGGGCCTGGTAGACGATTTCGATGTCGATGAGGGATCCGCAAGGAGCATGCTGTCGTACTTCAGGGAGCAGAACGCCGTGTCCGGCTTCATCCCCGACGACAGGCAGCTGGCGGTGGAGGAGTACATAGACCCTTCCAACAACCAGAAGCTCGTTTTCCATTTCCCCTTCGGGCGCAGGGTCAACGACGCCCTCTCCAGAGCGTATGCGTACCGCATGACCGGGATCATGGGAGCTAACGTTTCCGTCACCATATCCGACGACAGCTTCATGCTCGGCTGTCCCAGGAAGTTCGATCTCGGCCTGATCCCCGGCCTGATAAAGAGCGGCGAGCTGGAGTCCATACTCAGGAAGTCGCTGAAGGACTCCGAGATATTCAAGCTCAGGTTCAGGCACACCGCCGCCCGCAGCTTCATGATCCTCAGGAACTACATGGGCCGCCCCATATCGGTCAACAGGCAGCAGGTCCGCTCCTCGTATCTTCTGGAGACGCTGGGAGGCATGGACGGCGTCCCGGTGATCGAGGAGACCTACCGCGAGGTCATGGAGGACGACATGGACCTGAAGAACGCCAGGGAGGTCCTGGACATGATCGATTCGGGCGCCATGGGGATACGGCTGATCCATTTCACCGGAACGCCTTCTCCGTTCGCTCACTCCGCCATCCTGTCCGGGTTCTCCGACATAGTCCTCATGGAGGACAGGTCCGCCCTGCTGAGGGAGCTGCACAGGAAGGTCCTCTACAGGGCGCTGGGAGACTCCGTCAGCGAGTTCGAGTTCACCGAGGACCAGATAGTCCCGTACTTCGCCCAGAAGCCCGTCAGGGTGCAGTCCAAGGAGGACATCCCCAGGCTCCTGATGCTCACCGGTCCTCTCCAGGCGTTCCGCGAGAGGGGCAGGAACATCTACGCCTACACCGACGAGGACAGGAAGACCGTGGACGGATGGCTCAGGGAGCTGCTCCGGGAAGGGAAGATAGGATCCGTGTTCCTGGACGAGCCCCACATCATGGTCTCGGACCAGATCCCGTTCTACGCGGCGGCTACCCGCCGCGAGAGGTCCCTCAACGAGATCGAGCAGCAGGTGCTCGATGCCATCGGCAAGGACACCTCGCAGAGCGAGGTGGCGGAGAAGCTGGAGATCAGCGACGACGTGGCCTTCAGGGCGATCCGCAAGCTGGAGTCCATGTACCTGGTCGCCCGCACGGACATCGACGGCCGCAACAGGTGGTCTTTCTCCCGCGTCGAATATCCTGCCGAGGACAGGAGGAGGTCCGTCGACCTCATCGTGCTCCGCTACCTGGAATGCTTCGCGCCGGCGACTGTCCAAGAAGTTGCGTTCGCTCTGTCGCTGAGCGAGGAGGACGCCAGGACCTCGCTGGAGTCCCTTGTCGCGTCCGAGGAGGTGTCCCGCGGCAGGTTCCTGATATCCGAGGACGACCAGTACATGCTCAGGCTGGACCACATGCGCCTCCGCGCCGGGAGGGACAACGTCTACGACTACGATACGGTGGAGCGCTACAGGCTCACCAAAGGCGAATCATTTGATTCGATCGAGGAGTTCTTCTGGTTCTACGGCTCCGCCGGGAACGAGCTGGACGTCTACCAGAGGGTGAAAGGGTTCTCCCTGGACAGATGGTACGCCATGAGGGCATCGGGGGAGATACTCCTCGGAAGGTTCGTCAGAGGCAAGGTCAGGTTCGTCCTGAAGGACGACGCGGACCGCTACGCCACCCTCCGCAGGGTGGAGACCGTGCCCGAGGACCAGAAGGTCCTGGCGATGATAGACGCCATGGGCTCCGCCACCCTCCGCCAGCTGGTGGCGGAGACGGGCATGGACAAGGAGGACATGAAGCAGGCGCTGATGCGCCTGGACCGTTCCCTGGAGGTGGTCCGCAGCTTCGACGAGAAGGAGGACTGGGGGACGGAGAACACCTACAGCGTGTTCCGCGCGTCCCCCGCCAAGGGAGACCCGGTGACAGAACTGGTAAGGAAAGCAGTCCGCGGGTACGGGCCGGTCCCGTCCAGCGCCATGAGGTTCATCGTCGACGTCCCGATGGACGAGGTCGAGGCCAAGGCCGAGGAGATCGGGGCCGCGACGGTCACCGTGGGCGAGGGGCAGGTGCCCATGCTGGTCATGAAGGACGAGCTCCCCGCGCTGGAGAGCGTGCCGGAGAGGACGTTCCCGATCAGAGTGCTGTCCCTTACCGATCCGGACATAGGCTCGAAGTGGGCCGAGATCTCGTCGCGCTACGGCGACAGGTGGATCTACCCCCTGGCCAGGGGCAACTGCATCGTCGGCGCCCTGGAGATGTGGGAGATGTCCGGATGCATAGAGATCCGCATGATGGACATGGATTCCATAGGGCTCCTGCCGGAGGTGCTGGATGCCATCGATGTCATGATGGGCTTCTACAGGATGAAGGGCATAGACATAGTCCGCATCCGCGAGGTCATGAACACCGACACGGAGAAGCTTGAGGACGATGCCAGGAAGGTCCTGGAGGAGCATGGTTACCACCGTCTCAACGGCTTCTACGCCTGCGGGCGCTTCGAGCCCTGGACGATCTCCGAGCAGGAGGCGCTCAGCTACGTGTTCTGCAAGCAGCATGTGGGGCCGATGCGCTATGCCAAGCTCTCCGACGTGCTGGAATCGAGAGGCTACATCCGCGGGGACCAGGAGATCATGCCCCGCGTGACCGAGAAGGCCACGATGAAGAGCAGGATGGATGCCGGGGACCTGGTGAAGATGAGCCTGTCCCCGTCGTACATCGGGTACACGGACAAGAGGAACTCCTCCATATACAGGGCCGAGAAGGGCTATGTGCCAGTGGGAGAGGCCAAGGACCTGTACGGGCTCATAGCGAAGAAGCAGCCGGTGTCCAAGAAGATATTGCTGGCCGATTCTCCTTATTCTCCGGAGAGGACCGCGGAGATCATGTCGGAGCTGATGCGGAACTCCGCGATCTATGTGGACGGGGAATCGTGCTACAGCATCGTCCCGGACAACGGGATGAGCCGCAAGGAGGCCCTGATGGAGATCGCCCGGCGCCACTTCAGGGACTTCGGGATGTTCTCCGCCGAGGACTTCTCCCAGTTCATAGAGGGCAGGATGTCCGTGGCCAGAGGGGTCCTCAGGGACCTGGAGGACGAGGGATTCGTGAAGAAAGGGTTCTTCATCAGGGACGACCCCACGCTCAGATGGATGCTGGCCGAGGACGTGGGCGCCAAGATGCCCCGCTTCATGGGGAACTTCGTGCTGAACTCCCAGGACAACCTCCACATCTACCTGAGGCGCATGATCAAGGAAGCCACGGGAGCGGGGTCCAACTCCGTCGTGTTCACCAACACCACGATCGTGGGATGGTTCAAGGGCAAGGTCTGCGCCGCGGGGGCCAAGGTGGAGGATTTCCAGGGCTCCGACCGCGCAGGCAGGATCCTCAAAGAGGCGGCGCAGTCGGTGGGCGTCAGGCTGGAGAGCAAGCGCCAGCAGGACGACGACGATTGGGACGTCTCGGAATTCTACACCAAGGTGAACCTTGGAGCATGAGCGTATCCTTATGTTTCCGGGGCTGACAACGGCGTTAAATAGCAGAATCCTATCCTCGGAACCATGAAGATACCCTGCGAGATAGTGGTCTGGTACGTCCTCCCTATGATACGCAGAGAGCTCTCCCGCGAGCTGGTTCAGGTTCACGGCATGACCCAGGCCGAGGTCGCAAGGATGTTCGGCGTCACCGACGCCGCCATCTCCCAGTATCTCAAGAAGAAGCGCGGTTCCATGCCCGAGGTCGAGGAGATCCCCCTGTACGAGGACTTCCTCGCAGAGATCCGCAGGTCCGCCGAGTCAATATCTTCCCATAGGAGCGATTTCTACTCCGAGATGTGCCGCCTGTGCTGCCACGTCAAGGCGTCGGGGCTGCTGGCGGTCATCTACAAGAACCAGACCGGAGTTTACCCGACAGGCGGCTGCTGACTCAGCCTTTATCGATGAACGGGCTGTGGTACAGGAGCTCCTGCGCGTACCCGGCATACGGCCCGAACCTCTCCCTTCCGTAAGAAGAGACCTTGGAATAGGATCCCGTCACGCCGTACATGCGCTCCATCTCCTTCGAGATGCGGACGTCCACGGGGAACGATTCCAGGTGCCCGTAGGCGAACAGCGCCACGCAGTCCGCCACTTTCGGCCCCACGCCCTTGATCTTCCGGAGCTCTTCCGCGCATCCTTCGTAGCCGAGCTCCGCGATCCCGTCGGGATCCACTTCTCCGTCCTCTACGCGCCCGGCGAGCTCCACGAAGCGGGATTCCCTGAAGCCGAGCCTGCATTCGCATATCCTGTCGCATCTGTCCAGGATCTGCTTCGGCGACGGGAACGAGCTCCGCCCGCCCAGGTCGTCGCCGAACATGCCGCATACGGATTCCACCATCTGCCCTATGCGGGCCACGTTGGCGTTGGTGGCCAGAAGGTAGGTCGCGAGGCATTCCCATCTGTCCTGCTGCAGGATCCTCAGCCCTGGGCAGCGCTCCGAGAGGGATGCGACGTAGCTGTCGCGGGAGGATATGTCACTGATTATGCCGTCCAGGTCGTCCCCGGACCGGAAATAGGCCTTCAGGCGGGATTCCGAGGAGCAGCCTTCCGCCTCGAAGCCCTCCTCTCTCTGGACGAGCCTGACCACCTCATGGCCCAGGACTCCCGTCCAGGCGCCGTCCTGCTTCCTCCAGCGGTGGGCCTGGCCGCAGCCGAGGGTAGGGTCCAGGGACACGTCCATCCTGACGAACATGGCCGGTCAATCGTCCGAGATTACTTTTATCTTATCTGCCTTCCCCTCTTCCATGAGATTCGGACCGGCAGGCTATCCGAAAGCGGGAAAGAATCCCGAAGGGGCCTTGGAATACACCCGCTCCCTGGGACTGGATGCGCTCGAAGTGGAGTTCGTCCGCGGCGCCAGGATCAAGCCCGAGCGCGCTCGGGAGATCGGCGAGAAGGCCAGGTCGCTGGACATAAGGCTCAGCTGCCATGCGCCCTACTTCATAAGCTTCAACTCCGAGAGCGACGAGACCCGCCAGAAGAGCATAGGGTGGGTCATGGACACCGCCCGCGCGGCGCACGAGCTCGGGGCGTACATAATCGTGATCCACGCGGCCGCCTACGGGAAGTCCCCCGAGACCGCGCTGCCGTCCGTGATCGCCGGGCTGTCGAGATGCAAAGACATGCTGGACGACGAAGGGATCAAGGATGTGATCCTCGGAGTGGAGACCATGGGGAAGCTAGGGCAGTTCGGGACCCTGGACGAGATCGGGAAGGTCATGGATTCCGTGGACGGGGTGCGGCCGGTGCTGGACGTGGCCCATGTCCATGCCCGCGGGAGGGGATGCCTCAAGACCGAGTCCGACATGCGCGACCTGACCGACAGGTTCTTCTCCCTTTCAGGGGACATCGCCCATTTCCACATCAGCTGCATCAAGTACGGCGAGAAGGGCGAGATATCCCATCTCCCCCTGTCCGAGAAGGACCCGGACATGCAGATGCTCGCCGACGTCCTCTCGGACTCCAAGCAGGACTGCACCTTCATATGCGAATCGCCTCTCATCGAGGAGGACGCCGTCGTCTTCCGCGACATGTTCAGGCAGGCATGACGCATGGCAGAGCCCGAGTACAGCGAAGTGTTCGCAGTTTACGTCACTCCGAAGCAGGGGCTGAAGGCATTGGTCAACCCGATGCTGGTCGGAATCGTCGATGCGGTGACTGATTCCGAGATGACCGCCGCCGAGCTGTCCGAGAAGCTGGGCATGTCCAGGTCCACCGTGAGGTCCGGCCTCGAGAGGCTCTGCAGGATGGGCATACTCGTCATGCGCAGGAGCGAGTCCGATGCCCGTAGGGTAGTGTTCACGATATGCGCCGTCGAGGCCGTCCATTCCATCGATCCGACCGACGATGTCTTCGCCCGCATAGACCGGCTGCTGAAGTGCTTCCGCGGGTCGAAGCCCATGCCGATCTACGAGTCGATCCTCATGACCATGGCCGAGATGAGGTCCCGCGGGGTCACCATCAGCAGGGTGATGTTCGAGACGGGGATGGCCCTGGGGATCGCGCTGTCCGAGCGCACCGGGGCGATGTCCTGCGAGGAGCTCTCGGCGAAGACGAAGGAGGTCCTCGGACTGGACCTCGACCTCGAGATCGGCTCCGGCCCGGAAGGGGTCAGGGTGCGGGCCACGGGCGGGAACGTCGCCGCGATACTGCTGATGAGGGAGCTGCTCATGGGGTTCATCATCGCGACGATGAACAGCCGCACCGGGGCGCTGCACGCCCAGCATTACACGACGGAGCTGGACGAGGCCGGGGGCAGCGTGGTCTTCGCATCCCGCATCTATTCCGGGTCGATGCGCCGGGAGCTCATGTCGGGCTATCCGGACCGCGAGAACACGTTCTACAGGATCGATAATCCCTTCATGGTGATCTACACGAAGGCGGGCGCCCGCCATATGATCGTGAATGCCAGCATGATCTCGGTGCTGGACGCGATATACGGCGGATGCTGCTCGCCTGTCGGGATATCCGAGCGGACGGGCATACCCCACATAACCGTGCATGCGGTCCTGGGCAAGCTCGCGGCGATCGGGGCGGTGGAGAAGGCGGCGGCCGGGAAGGAGGTCGTCGCACGCCTGTCCTGCAACATCCTCATACGCGCCCTGCACACCCCTTCGGACGCGCCTCCTCCGATGCCGGGAAGGCCCGAGCCTATGGAGATACGCGGGTTCGTCTACCGCTACATCCTGTGGGTGGCGGAGAGCTTCGGCATAGGCGCGAGCATCTTCTTCGACAGCGTCGGGGCGCGCGCCGGCAGGCGGCTCGCAGCGTCTTATCCCGGCATAGGCGCCCAGGACTTCCTGGACAGGTTCTGCCGCAATTATCGGGAGGACGGCGCCGACATCGCGCTGATATCCTACATCCCCGTGCATCTGCTCATGAGGATCGAATCTAGCCAGGGCTATTTCGCCGACTATATCGGCGTGTTCATCAGGTCCATGGTGGAGGGCGCGCTGGAAGCGATCACCGGAGACCGTTACCGCGTGAACGTGGACGTCCAGCCGCTCAAGAGGACGGGAAAGCTCCCTGCGCCGGAGCAGAGCGCCGCGCGCCGCGGCGGAGAGGACGGCGGAAACAACTGACCATTTTTTATACGGGAAACCTTTCAGCACTCCCAACGCCACTGTGGCTCAGCGGTAGAGCGGCGGTTTCGTAAACCGTAGGCCGGGGGTTCGATCCCCTCCAGTGGCTCCATCTTCTATCCTTGCGCTTTCATGCGCGCATGTTCTTGGGCATCGGGGACCGGGAGGCCGTCCTGTCCCCCGTCGCCGAAAGGCGCCTGGAGATGGAAAGGCCATGCCTGCGATCGTCAGGGGGATTCTGAAAGCGGGCGCAGGGCCCGATGTCCCTGCGGCAGGCGGTCATGGTGACCCGGAAGGGGGCGGTGTGGCCCATTTCCTCGATCTCCCTCATGCGCTCCGCCATGGGGCCCGGGCCCTTGTGATGAAGGCGATGCAGTCCACGCTGTCTCCGGAGAGGCCGATCCTGCTGATTGCGGTCCCGGAGACGGGGCTGCGGACCGGCGCGCAGCCTGCGCGGA
>CAVICI010000039.1:0-19088 GCA_963640995.1 Dialister hominis
TTGGTGTACATCATGGCTCCGACCATTCCGATACCGAAGATGAACATGTAGACAGCGCCCTTGATCACGGTCTTGTTCCTGATCAGGTGGGGCGCCAGGATGGGGTCGACGGCCCTGTGCTCCGCCTTGACGAACAGGGCAAGGAGGATCACGGCGATGACGACCATGGCGATGGACGTGGTGCTGACCCACTCGAAGTCCTTCCCTCCGCACTCGATGAGCAAGATGAAGTCCAGCAGGAGCACGGAAAGCAGGGCGATCCCGGTGACGTCGATGTGCTTCTCGCTGTTGTCGACAGGCGACGGGAACTTCTTGATGGTGAAGATGAAGGCTATCGCGGCAAGAGGGACATTGATGTAGAAGCACCAGTGCCAAGAGATGGCGCCCTCGATGTATCCTCCGAGAAGGGGCCCGATTCCGCTCCCCACTCCGAATATGGCTCCGAGCAGGCCCTGCATCCTGGCCCTGTCGCTGGGGGAGTAGAGGTCAGCCACGGCGGCCATGGCCACGGGGATCAGGATTCCTCCTCCGAGCCCCTGGACGGCACGGCATGCGATGAACATCTCCATGCTGGTGGAGATCCCCGCCACCACGGACCCGGCCGTGAACAGGCCGAGACCGATGAGGAACAGGGGCTTCCTCCCATAGATGTCTGAAAGCTTCCCCGCGATGGGGATCATGATGGTCTCGCACAGCATGTATGCGGTGGCCATCCATGCGTACAGGCCCATGGAGTCGAAATCAGCGGCGATCTTGGTGCCGATGGTCCCGACAATGGTCCCGTCGAAACATGCAGCGAGCATCGCGACGCAGAGCCCGAACATGATCGTGTTGCGGACCTTGGGGTCGATGTTCTTGTAAGTCACTTGTTCTATTGCTATCTCGCTCCCTCCTCAGGGATTGAACGAGCGAACCATATTGAACTCGTATAAGAATGTTGGCAAAACAACCATCGTCATCCCGAGCGACGTTATTGAGCCAATCTTTTATATTGAATGGCGGAAAACAGACCGATATTGCATCGAAATACGTTGAAATGCATGTAAACACGATAGTTTTGTTGTCAACTATCTGTGCCCGTCAGCTTCTCCGTGAGCTCGTCGGTGTGGGCGTCGATCTTCCTCATGATCGCCATGAGGGACTGGCGCTCCTCTTCTGTCAGGTTCCCGAATATCGCCTGATCCACCAGGTCGAACAACATGTTCCCCATGGCCACGATGTCCTTGCCCAGGGGCGTGACCTTCAGCTTGTGCACCTTGCCCTCGCTGCCGTTCAGGAGCATGCCCATGTCTATGAGCTCGCGCACGCCGGTGGAGATGTAGGACTTGTCGAAAGGCAGGCGCTCGGCGAGGTCCTTCTGGGAAATGCCGTCGTTGTCGGCCACTGTCCGGAGGATCATCAGGTGGTGCGGACGGATGCGGGAGTCCCCCAGGTACTTGGAGACGAGGATGCGGCTGATGTTCCCTGTCTTCCGGGGGAACACCATCATCAGATCTATCAGCTCGTTGCGCTCGTATCCCATCAGATCACCGCCACTCGGATAGGATGGGCGGTATAAAAGCGAGCGCAGGAGAACGCAGTTCGATTCCGATGCAAGATTGATATCGGCCCTGTGGCATCGCCCGGGCATGAAGGACCTCAGGCTATCCATGGCCCAGATGAGCTCGGCCGCAGGCGATATCGGAGGCAACCTGACGGGGATCCTGGAAGCATGCAGGCTCGCCTCCGATGCGGAGGCTGACATCCTCTGCCTCCCGGAGCTCTGCCTCTCCGGATACGCCATGCCTCGCAGCTCGGAGATCCCCATCCCCGACGGCCATCCCGCGATCGGGAGGATCCTGGATGCCAGCGCAGAGACGGGCATGTGCATCTGCTTCGGCTACGTCGGAGAGGGGCCGTGCATCCGCCAGGCGATAGCCGAGGACGGAAGGATCGCAGGGCATTATGACAAGACCCACCTCGGCGAGAGGGAGCAGGCCATGAAGCCCGGAGAAAGCATCGACATCGTCCGCACGTCCAGAGCGGCCATAGGCATGCAGCTGTGCTGGGAGTCCCACTTCCCCGAGATCTCCACCACCCTCGCTCTCGAAGGGGCGGACATCATCCTGATGCCCTTCGCCTCCGGCCTCGGAGGGGACCGCAGGAGGTCGTCGTGGCTCAGGTACCTCCCGGCAAGGGCATACGACAACACCGTCTATGTCGGAGCGTGCAACGCGTACGGCCCCAACGGCTTCGGGACGGACTTCGGCGGAGGCGCCATGATATTCGATCCCCGCGGCGAGGTCCTATGCGAGGACTTCAGCGGAACAGGAATCATAACGGCGGACCTTCCGGCAGAGCCCCTGGACAGGATACGCAAGAAAGGCTGCGAGAGCATGAAGGACCTGTGCTTCCTCGACAAGAGGAGGCCAGAACTATATAAGATGTGAGAGAGAACGACGGAGTCGGAATGGTATACGGATGCGCCCGGCCCCAATTGTGATACTATACGGTTCACTCAAACCGGGCGCGAATGATGCGGGTATCGGCATCGCCTGTTCAGCCTTCTGATATCCGCCTCCTCTGTGTCCAGCGATTCCATGAACGACGGATCGTCGTATTCCGTCGCCATGATGCCGTTCAAGAGCTTCCTTATGTCGAGATCCATACCTCTCATCCTTTGGAGCCCTTCTCGGCTTCCATGATTTTAGGAATGGCTAAAAAGTATTTAACAATTTAGGTTAACCTAAATCTGTATCGATTATCCGCTCTCGGGACTACCCATCTTAAGACTGCACGCAGGCATTATAAACTCGATTCAGCCTGGACACAATGCCAGGAAGGAAGTCTGGACGCAGGCTTCCAATCTGCCGACAGGCTTTCGTCCTGAGTAATCCTTGGAGGTGATGGAATCACTGAGAGCAAGGAGGACCAGGCGCTTAAGTTGTCGAGACTAAACCTGGTCCTCGGAGTGGTCCGGCTGATAGCCGAGCTACTCTGGTAAACCATTTAGGCCGTCTTCGGACGGCCGTTCAGGCTTCATAGACGTCATCTGTTGACTTGATATATAAACAAACTGAACCTGCCGCACCTGACCTGAAAAGCCTCTTATGACGCAGTTTTATCATCCATGAAGCCGTTCCGAAAGGCATGGATGGGTGCGTCGGCCGTGCGGATGAGCTGGGATTTCTCGAGATGGTGTATTCTAAGGCGCCGGTGGCCTGCGCCGTATGCGGGCGCCGCCACCTGGGCAAGACCGCCCTTCTGAAAGGGTTCTGCAAGGACAAGGACCACATCTACATCACAGGTACCTCCGGCCTCAAGTCCGACAACCTCAGGGAGATCGGGCAGGTCCTGTCAAGGCACTCCGGCAAGACCATAGAGCTGACCGACATCCTCGACCTGCTCCCGACCCTGGGCGAGATCTGCAAGAGGAAGCGGACCGTGGTGATCATAGACAGGTTCTCCGACCTGGTCGAGAACTTCCCCGAGTTCAACTCCTACCTCAGGTCGTTCATGAACCGCGACCTGATGAGCACCAGGATGATGCTGGTGGTCTGCGACAACGACAGCTCCGTCTTCGGCAGGTTCTACTACACCCTCGACCTGAAGCCCATGTCCTACCTGGACTGCAAGGGCTTCCATCCGGACTACACTCCGCTCCAGCACATGATGGCCTACTGCATCGTCGGGGGCACGCCGGCATACCAGGAGCTGATCAGGGGAGATCCCCTGGACGCCGTCAGGGACCAGTTCTTCGACCACATGTCCGTGTTCTCGCTGGAGGTGGAAGGGATGGTCACGTCCGAGACCTCCGTCAGCCCGGCATGCGCCAAGATCCTCTCGGCCATGGCGGAAGGCTGCGAGGGCATCAGGGACATATCTGACAGGACCGGCCTCAGCGCAGCGTTCTGCTCCAAGCTCCTGGACGACATGGAGCACAAGGGGCTCGTCCTCAAAGAGACCACATCGGGGATACCGCGCAGGTCCGTGTACACCATGCGCAGCAACATCATCCGCTTCTTCTACGAGGTGGTGTACAAGCACACCCACCAGGTGGAGTTCGAATCGCCGAGGGACGCCTTCGACATGGCCCGCCCCATGGTCGACGGGTACATGGAGCGGGGGTTCAAGTCAATCTGCATGGACTACATCTCCTGCGCCTACGACTACACCTTCATCGGAAAGCTCCGCAGGAAGGACGACTCCAAGGACACTGTGGTCGACTTCGTGGCCGGCGCCAGCGTGTACGGCGTCAAGCGCATGATCGTCGCCAGGTGCAGGCTCGCAGGCAAGCCGTTCACCGAGAAGGACCTGGAGGAGCTCATGGACAAGGGCAGGAAGGTCGAGGGCTCCAACAAGCTGTACATGATGTTCTCCGGCTGCGGCTTCGAGCCGGGCCTGAAGGCCCGTGCGAAGAGCGACACGTCCGTCGTGCTGAAGACATTGGACGATATCTACGCCGGATGATCCGATGGACGGCTGGATCCTCGCGATAGATGCGGGCACGACCAGCGTCCGCAGCATGGCCTTCGGCCACAGCGGAGAAGTGCTGGCAGTGTCCCAGAGGGCCGTTAGCCAGATGTACCCCGGCGACGGGATGGTGGAGCACGACCCTATCGAGATCAGGGACGCCGCCGTCGCCACCGCGAAGGAATGCCTGGCCAGGATGGGCGGGCCGGAAGGGTGCAGGGCCATAGGGATCACCAACCAGAGGGAGACCGCGGTCGTCTGGGAGAAGGAGACCGGGAGGCCCGTGTGCAACGCCATCGTGTGGCAGGACCGGAGGACCGCGGACATCTGCAAGGGCCTGACGGACTCGGGGCATGCGCAGCGCATCCTGTCCACGACAGGGCTGCAGATAGACTCCTATTTCTCGGGCACCAAGCTGAAATGGATCCTGGACAACGTCCCCGGGGCCAGGAAGCGCGCCGAAGGCGGAGAGCTCCTGTTCGGCACGGTGGAGACATGGCTGATCTGGTGCCTGACAGGAGGGAGGTCTCACGAGACAGACCATTCCAACGCTTCCCGGACCATGATGTTCGACATCCGGAAGCTGGACTGGGACGACGGCCTCCTCGGGATCCTGGATGTTCCCAGATGCATGCTCCCGGAGCCCGTGCCGTCATCTCACATCTTCGGAGAGACGTCCGAAGACGTGCTCGGAGCGCGCATTCCGATCGCGGCCGCCATGGGAGACCAGCAGTCCGCCCTCTTCGGCCAGTCCTGCTTCAGCGAAGGGGATGTGAAGATAACGTTCGGCACCGGGGGGTTCCTGCTGATGAACACCGGCCGGGCCCCGGCGGATCCCGCCAGCGGGATACTCTCCACCGTGGCATGGACCTCCGAAGGAGAGACGGCCTATGCCCTGGAAGGCTCCGTCTACATCGCCGGCGCCGCGGTCCAGTGGCTGAGGGACGAGCTCCAGATCGTGGAGGAGTCCTGGGAGACCGAGAGGATGGCCGAGTCCGTGGACGACACCTGCGGATGCTACGTCGTGCCGGCGTTCACCGGCCTCGGGGCGCCGTACTGGGTGCAGAACGCCAGAGGCGTGATAACCGGGCTCACCCGCGCCACCAACCGCTGCCACATCGCGCGCGCAGCGCTGGAATCGATAGCGTTCCAGGCCCATGACGTCATCCGCGCCATGGAGTCCGACTCCGGCAAGAGCATATCCTCGATCAAGGTCGACGGCGGCGCCAGCGCCAACGGGTTCCTCTGCCAGTTCCTCGCCGACATCACTGGGACCGTGGTCGAGCGCCCCAAGTGCATCGAGTCCACCGCTCTGGGCGCGGCCCACATGGCAGGGATCGAGACGGGCTTCTGGGACGGAGCGGGCGACCTGAAGGGGATCTGGTCCCTTGACCGCAGGTTCGTGCCCTCGATGCCCGAATCTGTCAGGAAGGAGAAGCTGAGAGGCTGGAAGGACGCCCTCGGATACGTCGGCCGCGGAGCCGGCGCCGACATCTGATGGCCGGTCCGGCTTCGAGAACTCCTCGGCGAACCTCTCCAGATCTTCCCGTCCTATCTCGACCGATGCCCTGAACCTCATGCGGTCCAGCACCTCCACGTAGTATCCGCTCAGATCGGACACCGCGGTTATCCTGACCTTCCTGCCGTCGTTCTCGCCCTTGGCCCACCTCACGCCGTCCGTGGCGTATCCGAGGCCCATCCCGTCCCTGCGCATCGCGTCCATCAGGTCGCGGACCGGGTCCGACAAGGGGCAGTTCACCGCGGTCATGGACACCGCCAGCCCCGGGAGGCGATCCATGGACCTGGCGATGAGGGTGACGTCGCTGTATCCGAGGATGCGGAGCATGGGAACGACGAATACGCGGGACGTCAGGAACTGGGGGCCTTCCTGAGTCGCGACGCCTCTGCGCGGAGGGGACATCGCCCCGGACACCACCATGGCGGACACGCGGGGCCCGAGGGCCAGGTCAAGCTCGCGTATGGCTTGGTGCATCGTCGAGAGCAGGTCGTCCGGGCAGGGGATCATGGGCCTTCGGACCCATGGATGGTTTAAGAACGGTTCCGAGGGGGCGGACCGAAAACCCTCCGTTCATGCTCCGACGAACTTCTCGAGCTCTCCGGGATCGAACGGCTCCACGGCAGGGAGCCTGGACCTGTCGATGCAGTCCATGAACGCGGCGCAGAACAGAGGATAATGGTCGATCCCCTTCTCGTCGGTGAAGATGTCGCGGGTCTCGAACATGATTCCGCGGACCTTCTCGCCGATGGCCTTTTCCAAGCCGGCGCAGGACCTGCTCGGGCCGGCCTTCACCTCGATAGCGCATATCGTGCCGTCGATCGACGTCACGAAGTCCAGCTCGGTCCTGTCCTGCCATCTCGCATAGTGCATGAGCCTCCTTCCCTGGACGTGAAGCATCCCTGCGACCAGATTCTCCGCGACGGCTCCGTTGCAGACGCCCAGGTCCCCTCCGAGGACCTCCATGGCAATGCCTTCGCCGTACCGGGACAGCAGGAGCCCCGTGTCGCGGAAGTAGACCTTGAACTCCGTCGGCTTCAGCGCTGCTTCCAAAGGGAAGCCCAGCTCGGTCAGGTTCGCGCTCTCCATCGTCATGAACGACGAATCGAGCCATTCCAGGGCCTTCCTGTAATGTCCGATGCCGACCCTGTAGCCGGGCCCGCCCTCAACGTCGGAGAACCGGAACTTCTTGCGCTCCTTCTGCAGGATGGACGGGATGCTGTCGAAGCAGGCGCGGATCCTGCCATCCAGGCGCTCGCCGGCGTTCCTTTCCGCATCGTCCATGAACGCCTCGATCAGACTGTCGTGGATCTCCGGCATGCCATCGAAGGTCCCCTTCTCAGCGAAGCTCCTCACGGCCTCCGGCATGCCTCCGACTATGGCGTACTGGCAGAGGTATCTCATCAGGGACGGCAGCATGCCGCCCAGCGGCTCCTTCTCCGATATCCTCCTGCGGACCTCGCCGATGAGGCTGTCCTGCAGGCCGATCGCCCACAGGAACTCTTCGAAGTCCATGGGCTCGAGGTGCATGCGCTCCCAATAGCCGGCGGGGATCAGCGGGACCTCGTCCATGCGGAGCCATACGAGAGTCCCCGCAGCGACCACTTTGACCCTTCCGTCCTGAGCGAGAGGCTTCAGCGCGGTCATGGCCCGAGGGCAGTCCTGGATGTTGTCGAAGAACAGCGCAGTGTCTCCAGGGACGATCCTGAGCTCCCTGAACGCCAGTGACAGGGCCATCAGGACGGAGTCTGCATCCAGACTCCCGTCGAAGGCCTCTATGGCCTCAGCATCCTCGGAGAAGTCGATCCTCAGGTAGCTGCCGAAACGGGACCTGAGGAACTCGTCGACGGCATATGTCTTGCCGACGTTCCGGGCACCGAGGACGATGGGGCATGTGCTCCTCCCGGATTCCAGCCATTCCTCCAGATTGCCCGTGATCTTCCTGCGCATGGGGGCCTGATGATGGTCAGAAGATATAATATCAACGATTTCGGCTTGAAATCATGAGATTTTTCAACGATTTCGCTCTGATTTCCTTCATATTTTCAACGATTTGCATCTGAAATAAGTGACTCGACCTTCCATGAAAGATACAAAGCCTGCACATCATCCCAACTGCCATTCACCATACATCGCGTTCAGAAGCACACAATCTAGATTATGCCTAATAGCCCACGCTCAGGCAAACTATATTCAGTGAAGAACCACAGAGATTAAGATTGCAATTATGGAAATGACTATAGCGCTTCTAGAGAGGATTACTGTTGTTCTATTGAACCAGTGCGACTCCACTCCACTCACATAACGGCACCCCATATCCAATTTACCCACTCTGCGCCTCATTTCCTTGATTTTCTCTATCCGATCTGCTTTGTCAAACCGGTCGCTATAAAAATCCATGAATGCATCGAAATATAGCGCGTTTGCATCGCATTCTGCCCTCAGAAGACTCACAGGATCATCAATCCTGGTCCATTTGAATGAATCACTAGCCAGATAAGAGACTGTATCCGCCACAGTTTCCACCGACTCCAACATCTTCCGAGATAATGCATCAAAAGGATCTCCGCCCACCGCAACAGCAACAGGTAGATTCATGGAATTGCAGTTGAACTTAGTCTGTGAGCATCCATCTAACGCATTCCTGAATAGAGACCATATCTGTCCAAGCTCATCGCAATCAATCGACGGAGAAGACATGCGACACAGACCTTTTGCGTCTACCACATCAATGATTGCAGCGTTACAATCATGGGAGCCACCACTAGACAATTCTGTTCTATATCTAACTACTACCCTTCTGAAAATACTTAAATCCGATAGTTGTGAGACTTCGAAAGTAAACTCGGTCGACGCATCACTCAACTTCCCTTCGAGATTATCATCGTCTTCGAATACTCTGCCAGATAAGCTCGGCAACCAACACCAGTATTCAACGGTCACGAAATCATACTCTGCCCATCAGAAGGCGGATACGGGGCACCAACCTCGGCTTCAAAGAACGGCCAGTTTCAGTAGCACAGGCGTACAGAGCGCCATCTTTCATGTAATATTTTATAAACGATGCTCTGCACAACTTATCTAGAACAGCGTGGTCAGAATCATCCACCTTGCGTCCGTAGTAATACCTAAGGAAAGTCCTATCCAATAACTTCCCTTCCTTCGCCGTGCACATGCAATCGCTCCTGTCACAAGGCTCACAGCTCTCATGACAAATGGCTATTGATGCATCAATTAAAAAAGATTGGTCCTCCCTGCCCTAAATCCTGAAAAGTCAAAAAGATTCGATCAGCCTGACCCTATATACTGGAGGAGGGCCGTTTCCGGCCCCTTCCGAACAGGTTTAGCTCCCTTCCCCGTCCTTCGGCTTCTTCTCCGGCGCCGGCCTCTCCGGCACCGGATAGGAGTCCGTCGTCTTGGACGCCCCCGGCTCGGGATACCCCGGGGCCATCGACAGGCACTTCTTCGGGCAGGAGTCGGCGCAGTACCCGCATTGAATGCACTGCATGCGCTCGATGCTCAGTGTCCTGGACGCCTTGTCCACATGGATCGCCGATGCGGGGCACTTCCTCGAGCATATCCCGCACAGGATGCAGTCGGAAGGGTCGAACTCCAGATGGCCGCGGGACGCCTCGGGGTACTCCCTCGGTACCGCAGGGTAATCCACCGTCGCAGGCTTGCGGAACAGGTTGGAGAGGATCTTCCCTCCCATCTTCATGATCGGCATACGATCACCGCTCCGTGCAGCTTATGCAGGGGTCGATGGTTATCACTATCATCGACACGTCCTGAAGGCTGCATCCCTGCAGCATCCTGACCATGGCAGGGATGTTGATGTTCGTCGGCGTCCTGACCCTCGCTCTGGCCAGGTTCTTGGTCCCGTTGCCCTGGACGTAGTAGAAGGCCTCCCCGCGCGGCTGCTCGATCCTCATCGCGTAGTCCCCGACGGGCGGATTTCCTTTGACAGGCACCTTCCACTCCCCTTCGGGCAGGGACTTCAGGCCGCTGCGGATGAGGTCCAGGGACTGCATCAGCTCGTCCACCCTCACCATGCACCTGGCCAGGCAGTCGCCTTCATCGTAGATGGCCGGGGAGAACCCCAGGTCCCTGTAGAACGGGTCCGTGCTCCTGATGTCGTTGTCGACCCCGGAGCCCCTGGCGGTCGGGCCCACTCCGCAAAGGTCTATCATGTCCTCCTTGGTGATCGTCCCCACGCCCTTCAGCCTGTTGCGGACAGAAGTGTCCTTCATGAAGACCAGGCCGGTCTTCCTGACCTCCTCCTCGATGTCGTCGATTATCCCGATGATCTTCGCGGACTGCTCGGGGGTGATGTCGGTGCTGACCCCGCCGATCCTGCAGAATGATATTATCACCCTCCCGCCTGTGACCGACTCGAACACGTCCAGTATCCTCTCGCGGATCCTCCAGCACTGCATGAACAGGCTGTCGAAGCCCATCCCGTCTGCCAGAAGGCCGAGCCACAGAAGATGGCTGTGGACCCTGGACAGCTCGTGGAACACCCTGCGGAGCACCTCCGCGCGCTCGGGGACCTCTACTTTCATCAGCCCTTCGACCGCGCCGGCGTACCCCCATCCGTGGCCGAAGCTGCAGATCCCGCAGACCCTTTCCATGATGTAGGTCATCTGCTGGTAGTCGCGCTGCTCCACAAGCTTCTCCAGCCCGCGATGGACGTACCCTATCGAGGGCACCGCGCGGACCACGGTCTCGTCCTGGAGCTCCAGGTCCAGATGGACCGGCTCCGGGAGGGCGGGATGCTGTGGGCCGAACGGGACTATCGTCCTCTTGCCCATGTCACTCCCCCTCCTTCTTGCCCGGCGCCTTCCAGGGCGCCTTCGTCCCGGTGCGGAAGAAGCTCCCCTTGTAGTCCATGGCCATGTCGGTGAACTCCACGCCGAACAGGTCGTGGACCTCGTTCTCGTAGATGAACGCGGACCAGTAGGATGGCGTTATGCTCTCCACCGGCCCGTCCCCGGCGACGTCCACCTTGTAGTTCTTCAGCACCATGTCCTTGTCGAAGCTGTAGACCAGCTCTGCGCCGCCCTCCTTCGGCACGGCGCATATCTGCACCATGCGGTAGCCGTCCGCTTTCAGCTGCGCTGCCTTCCCGCGGACGTCGCCTGCGCTCAGCTCTTCGAAGTCCTGCTCTTGGAACATTCTCCCTCCTCCTTCATGCGGGCGCGCTTCTCCTCGAGGACGGCGGCGCCCTTGACTATGCCGTCTATGATCGATTCGGGCCGGGAGGCGCATCCGGGGACGTAGACGTCCACCGGGATGACTGCGTCCGCTCCTCCCAGCACATTGTAGCAGTCGCGGAAGATCCCGCCGTTGCAGGCGCATATCCCCACTGCGACCACCACCTTGGGCTCGCACATCTGGTCGTACAGCTGCTTCACCACGCTGCGGTTCTGAGAGTTCACCGACCCCGTGACCAGGAATATGTCCGCCTGCTTCGGGTCGCCGGTGTTGATGACGCCGAACCTCTCGGCGTCGTAGACCGGCGTGAGGCATGCCAGCACCTCTATGTCGCAGCCGTTGCAGCTGGACCCGTCGTAATGCATCACCCATAGGGACTTCGATGTGCCCGTCATGCTATCACCAGCAGGTATGCGATGTTACCCAGGCCCAGGGCCAGAGCGACGAGCCATCCGCTCTTGAGGGCTATCTGCCACTTCATGCGGGCGAAGCTGTTGTCGATCCAGATCTCCAAGACATAGGCCAGCACTGCGACGGCCGTTCCGATGGCCAGACCGGTCCAGGACCCGTCCTGGAAGAACAGGGCCACCATGCCCAGGAGCATTATGCTCTCGTACCAGTGGGACACTTCCATCATGGCGTATGTGCGCCCGGAGAACTCGGTGGAGACTCCGCGGACGATGTCCTGATGCGCATGGTGCGACATGCTGAGGTCGAAGGGCGACTTCCTGAGCTTCATCGTCATGACGAACAGGAACCCCGCGAACAGGCCGATCATCGGCAGGAACGGCATCTCCCCGTAGCGGGCGATGTCCCTGACCAGGAACGATCCGCCGTCGGCGCCGCCGGTGAACAGGTAGGACCCGATGGCGACCATCAGCATCATGGGCTCGTAGGCCATGGCCACGTAGATCTCCCTCTGCGCCCCCACCTGCGCGAAGGGGGAGCCGGTGGAGAACGCCGCCAGGACCAGGAAGGTCTCGGCCAGCGTGAGGGTGAACAGCACCAGCAGGAGGTCGGCCCCTCCGTAGAAGAGCGCCCCCGTCACGGCCATCCAGACAAGGCTGCATCCGACGTAGAAGTCCTGGAACCTGTTGGGCGCGGAATGCTCCTTGGCCAGGAACTTGCGCAGGTCGTACCAGGGCTGCAGGACCGGAGGCCCCCGCCTGCCCTGCATGCGGGCTGATATCTTCCTGTCGACTCCGGCGAGGATGCATCCCGCGAACGGCGCGAGGACGATGAACGCAGCGGCCAATGCGAACGGGAGGATGTCCGTCACAGCGTCCACCCCCCGTATCCGATTATGATCGCAGCGGCGATCACGATGGCCATGGAGACTTCGCCGATGGCCTTTATCCTGTCCTCGCCAAACCACCCCTCGAGATACCAGTTCCTGAGGGACACCTCAGCGGCGGAGCCGTAGGAGTCGGTGTACGACGAATCGTCCACCGCGGCCCCGGACATGTACACCGGGGCCTCGGGCACCTTGGACCTGCCGAAGAACGGCAGGAATATCATCGCCAGGGCCGCGAGCATCACGATCAGCAGCGCGGCGCTGCCGTTGTCCAGTATGGGTATCGAGACCTCGTGCCCGAAAGCGGTCCCGAGCCAGGGCTCTATGAAATGCTCAGACACCAGCGGGAAGGCGAAGCACACCGCCACGACCAGTGCTGCGAGGGAGATCAGGACGGACCATTCCTGGACCCTGACCGTGCCCTCTATGCTCTCCTGCCCCTTTGCGGCATACGAGAGCTTCCCGAGCCACTTGGTCCAGTAGAACCCGGTGACCGCGCTTCCGAAGGCTATGCACCCGATGAGCAGGAGGGACAGGGGGTTCCCGGGATCCACGAAGGACACCATGGCGGACCACTTGGAGATCAGCATTCCGAGAGGAGCGAGGAACATCGCGGCTATGCCGAGCATCATGATCCTTGCCAGGCGGGGCATCTTCGAGAATAGGCCGTCCATGTCCTCTATGTCCCTGCTGCCGATGTGGTGCTCCGCCGTCCCCACGCAGAGGAACAGCATGGACTTGGTCACCGCATGGAATATCATCAGCAGGACGCCGGCCCAGACGGCTTCCGGAGTCCCGACCCCGGCGCATGCGACGATCAATCCGAGGTTGGCGATGGTGGAATACGCCAGGACGCGCTTCCCGTTGCTCTGGGAGATGGCGGCCATGGACGCCAGCAGGAACGTGACGCCTCCGACGGTCATTACCATGTACCCTCCGATGTTGCCCGCAAGGAGCGGCGATAGCTTCAGGACCATGAACACCCCCGCCTTGACCATTGTGGACGAGTGCAGGAGAGCTGACGTGGGAGTGGGAGCGACCATCGCGCCCAGGAGCCATGTGTGGAAGGGCATCTGGGCGGATTTCGCAATCCCTGCCAGCGCAAGGAGCATCACTGCCAGCAGCACCCACTTGGCGCCGGTCACGTCCGGAGTGGCGAGGAGCTCGTCGAACGCCAGGATCCCGTCCTTGTCGGCAAGTATTATCAGAGCTGCGATGAACGCGATGCCTCCCACCAGGTTCAGTATCAGCTGGCGGAAGGAGTTGTTCCGGGCCTCTTCCGTGCGGGTGTACCCTATGAGCGCGAACGAGCACAGCGTGGTGATCTCCCAGAAGAAGAACATCCAGACCAGGTTGTTCGACAGTACGATCCCGAACATGGCGCTGAGGAACACGAACAGCAGGAAGAAGAACCATGGCCTGCGGTCGTCCTCCGCGTGCTTCTGGAAGTCCCTCATGTACCCCACGGCATAGATGCAGATCAGGCTCCCGATGATGCCGATTATGAGGACCATCAGGATGCTCAGGTCGTCTATGTACAGGCCGCCCTCGACCTCGATATCGCCCTTGTAGACGAGCTCGAAGGCTATGGACAGGGCCAGCTGGACCGCGCCCAGGGCGACGGCCGCATATTTCTTGTATTTCACACCGAGCCCGATGACGACGATCCCCAGGACCGCCTCGATGCCGAACATCAGGAGGTCTATCGTCTCGTCGTGCAATTGGAACCGCTCGGGCTCCCCCAGGTGGACGGCTGCGACGGCCACGGACGCCGCCATGGTCGCCAGAGCGCCGACCGTGGCGATGATCCCGCGAGCCCGGTCGTTCCGGACCAGGAGGAGCAGGACTGCGATGACGAACGGGATCGCCATCATGATCAGGATGTCTTCCATTGCGCATTCCCCACAAGCCTTTTCCGCGGGCCGGGGCCCGCAAGTCTTGATTAAACATGTTTAGCACCATCGACTTTTAAACATTTGGACATCTCCCATAGAAAGCGACGAAGCAAATCCGGAAGGCTGTGCAGAAGGTATCATGGTTGCGCCGCCGACGGCAGCCGCACCGTCCGGTCCACGCCGGCATTCGCGGAGGATCCCGCATTTCACTAAGGATCGTGAAAGAGTGGGCCTACCCGGATTTGAACCGGGGTCAATGGCTCCCAAAGCCACAAGTATACCAAGCTAGCCCATAGGCCCACTGACTGCGCCTATGAGCGACTCCCTATAAGAAATGGGCGGTGGCCCGTCCCAGGACCGGGCCTCGCCTTCCCTGGATGGCAGGCTCCCACGGAAGCCTGGGGTCCAGCAGCTCCGTCAGGAGTAGCGGGTCCACGGACGAGATCGTCATCTCATGGCCCAGGACCTCCATCCCCGAAGAGTCCAGCTCCCTCCCGATCCCTGCTCTGCAGGCCTCGTCCCGGAGCATCTCCCGCGCATCCGCGTACTGCCTCTCGGCTATGACCATCCACGCCCCGTCCTCGATGAACGGGTCTCCGTAAGGGCTCCCTCTCCACTTGTCGGTGAACGGCTCCGACATCACCGACACCGGCGGGCCCCTGTGCTTGAACGTTTTGGAGACGGTGTCGCGCTCGACCTCGAACACGACCGTCATCTTGGAATCGTCCATCCCGTGCGCCGCGCGGAGCACGTTGAACGAGAACTCGTTCAGCTTCTTCTCCAGCGCGGCCTGCGTCTTCCAGAGCTGGGAGTACAGGTTGTCCTCGATGGCCTCCGGCCTTCCGAAGACCACGGACACGAGCCTCGATCCGTGCAGCTCCGCCCTCTCCGCCAGCTTCTCCCTGGAATCGGGGATCCTGGCATCGGGGAAGAAGAACCTCATCGACGGCTCGGCGCAATACGCTTTGGCAGCCACGATGAACAGCGACAAGGTGTCCAGATGCACCGCGGACGCCACGTTCCTCTTGGGATCCACCGGGTCGTACACCACCAGCGGGGCCGTCATCGCAGGCCCTTTGCCCTGTATCTCGATCACGGTGCCCGCCTTCCAGCGGGAAGCCGCCTTCATCAGCTCCGAGAAGGCCCCGAACCTCACGATAAGGAGCTCGCACAGGTACCCCGAGAACCCTCTGGAATCCTGCTCCGCGCCGTATGCCCCGATCCCCTTCATGAACTTCTTCAGCAGGCGGACCTGGTCCTTCCCCTTCTCGCTCAGATGGGATTTGATGAACTGCGTGTGGAATGGGGTCCTGTCCACGGCGCTCAGCATGTGCTCCGTGCTGTCTATGTGATAGCAGGGCACCATGTCCACGTCCAGACCCTCGAAGGACCCTCTCGTGTAGGGGTGGTCGGAGTACATCCTCATCCCGTGCAGTATGTCCTCTCCGGCCTTCAGCCCGATCTCCTTGACCTTCTCCTTCGGGACGTCCACGGGGAACATGAGGAACAGGTCCAGGTCGGGATCGGAGAGGAACGTCCCCTTTGAGAACGACCCCGCGAACCTCGCCTCCACATCGATCCCGTGGGACGCGATGTACTCCTCCACCGTCGCCTTCAGGCGCGAAGCGCGCGCCTCTATGGACGCCGTCGTCTCCGGCGAGGGCACTATGCGGCGGAGGACCTCTTCCTCTATGCCCATGCTCTCACATCCCGTACAGGCAGCGCCCTCTGACGAGGGGCGCCTTGGGATCCGCCGGGATCATTGGCAGGGCGCACTCCTCGCGGTCGACCATGACCTCCACCAGGCACGTCTTGCCGCATCCCTTCGCCTGCTTCAGCGCATCGTAGATCTCGCCAGGCCTCTCCACGCGGATGCCTTCGGCTCCGAAGGCCTCGGCCAGCTAGACGAAGTCCGGGTCGCACTTCAGGGTGGTGCTGCTGTACCTCTCGTTCCAGAACAGCTTCTGCCACTGCCTGACCATCCCCAGGGTGCCGTTGTTCAGGAGCACCACGGTCACGGGAAGGTCCTCGGCCAGAGACGTGGCCATCTCCTGCATGACCATCTGGAAGCCCCCGTCCCCGGTGATGGCGATGACGCTGCTGTCGGGCTTGGCGGTCTTCGCTCCGATGGCGGCGGGAAGGCCGTATCCCATGGTCCCGAACGTTCCCGACGAGAGGAGCTGCCTGGGCCTCTCGATGTTCAGGTAGTGCATGGCCCACATCTGGTTCTGCCCTACGTCGGTTGTGACGATGGTGTCCTTGTCCAGGATCTTGTTGATCTCGCGCATGACCTTCTGCGGGATGATCGGCTCGCACGTGTAGTCCGTGTTGCACGCGCAGGCATGCTTGAAGGCCTTGGCGCGGGCGGTCCAGTCCGCGTTGGACGGGGAGCCCGCCAGGGCCTTGAGCAGCAGCCTAACCCCCTTGGCCGCGTCGCACAGGAGGTTCGCGGCAGGGTGCTTGTGCTTGTTGAACTCGGTGCGGTCGATATCTATGTGCACCACCTTCCCCTCGGGATCCTTCATGCGGCTCTTCTGGCTGTAGGTCCTGTCGGAGAACCTGCTGCCGACCGATATGACGAGGTCCGCCTCGTTCATGGCGGACAGCGCGGACATCCTGCCGTGCATCCCCAGCGGGCCCATGCACAGGTCGTATGACGATGGGACCAGGCCCATGCTCATGAGGGTGGTGTCCACCGGAGCCCCCAGGGCCCTGGACAGCTCCATCACTTCCTCGGTGGCGTTGATCGCCCCTCCGCCGACCAGGATGACCGGGCGCTTGGCCTCCTTTATCCACCTGACGGCCATCTCCAGGTCGCTCAGGTCCTCCGGCACGGGCTTGATCCCGTACTCCTCGTCAAGGACAGCTTCATCCACAACGGAGTTCATCTGGTCCACCGGGAGGTCTATGTGCACCGGGCCAGGGCGGCCGGCCTGGCAGATCTCCCACGCCTCCGACACCGCGTGCGGGAGCCTGTTGACGTCCAGGACCCTGAAGTTGTGCTTGGTGATAGGCATCAGGACGCTGTACGCATCCACTTCCTGGAACGCTCCGAGCCCCATGGAGCCGGTCCCGACCTGTCCTGTGAGGGCTATCATCGGGATGGAATCGGCGAACGCCGTCGCCACGCCCGTCACAAGGTTGGTGGCGCCTGGGCCGCTGGTGGCCAGGCACACGCCGGGGCGCCCGGATGCCCTGGCGTACCCGTCGGCCATGTGGGCCGCGCACTGCTCGTGCCTCACCAGGATGTGCCTGAGGCTGGAATCGTAAAGCTCGTCGTAGATCGGGATGACGCTTCCTCCCGGGTATCCGAACAGGGTGTCGACGCCTTTGCGCTCCAACATCGTGACCAAAGCCTTGGTGCCTTTCATTGCAATCAGAAGTCGCAAAGATGAGCAATATAAAAAGGATGTTGGACTCCAGAAGCCCAGAGACCGAGCCTGCGGGCACGCAGTGGAAACAGTGGCCGGAGAACACAGCCAGATGTCTCGAGCTCGTAGTTATATCCAGGCCAGATCTCGGCAAATCGCATATGTACTTGCAGTTTCATCCTAAAAACCGACGGTTTCGGGCCCGCTCCGAATGTTCACGGAGAGCTCAGGCTCGGCCCATATACCGAGAAGCGCAACGGGGGTGATAGAGGTGACATGGCTGCCAAAGAACATGACGTTCGGCAAAGAGGACTTCAAGATGGTCCGCGACCAGAAGAAGTACTACGTGGACAAAACGCCCCTGATAAAGGACATCCTGGACTACGGAGACGGAACCTCCCTGCTCTACACCAGGCCCCGCAGGTTCGGGAAGACGCTCGGCATGAGCATGATCGATGCCTATTTCAACAGGGATTACAAAGGCAACGCCTGGTTCGACGGCCTCAAGATCTCCAATTTGAGACCGAACGACCCTGAGAAGAACTCCAACATCGTCATATCGATGACACTGAAAGACCTGGGCACCGGCGACTATGAAGGCATGGTAGAATACCTCGGGGACAAGCTGTCCGACGCCTGCGAGAGGTTCCCCGAGCTGGCAGAATCCCCGAAGCTCACTGCCAGGAAACGCCAGATGTACGACGACCTGGTCATGTGCCGCACGACCGACAAGGCCTTGGGGAAGTCCCTGTACGAGCTGTGCCACATGATCAGCCTGCATCACGGGCAGAATCCGATCGTGCTGATAGACGAGTACGACCACGCCATGAGCAAGGCATACGAGACACCTGACCACCAGAAGATAGTCGATTTCATGGGACTGTTCCTGGGAACCACCCTCAAGACCAATCCCTACCTCAAGTTCGCGGTCTTGACAGGAGTGATGCCTGTTCCGAAAGACAGCATCTTCTCGGGCGTGAACAACCTCGTGGTGAACGATGTGCTCTCCGACAGCGGCGGAGATCTCTCCGACGAGGCCTTCGGATTCACCCCCGGCGAGGTAAGGAAGGTCTGCGAAGACCTGGGCGCCCCGGAGAAGTTCGAAGAGGCGAGGCTCTGGTACGACGGCTACAGGTTCGGAAGCACAGAAACGTACAATCTGTGGAGCATCATGGGCTATGCCCACGAGAGGTTCAGAGCAGACGTGTACTGAATCAACACGAGCAGAAACAACATCCTCGACAACATGCTGAAAAGGGGGGACGAAGACACGTACAGGGAGCTCGAAGATCTGCTCTCCGGGAAGCATCTGACCAAGCCCCTCGACCGGAACGTGACCTACGGCG
>CAVICI010000040.1:0-18382 GCA_963640995.1 Dialister hominis
CCTAATGCTACGGACTTCAGAGATGTGCATCCCTCGAACGCATGCTCTCCGATCGTCTCGGTAGAGTAGCCTAATGCTACGGACTTCAGAGATGTGCATCCCTCGAACGCATGCTCTCCGATCGTCTTGACAGAGTCGGGGAAGGCCACAGAGGTCAATGCCGTGCAGCTGAAGAATGCGTAGCTTGAGATCGATTTGAGGCCTGACGGGAAAGATATCGATTCGATGCGCTCGCAGTTGTAGAAAGTGCACGAAGGAATCGAGACTATGCCATCGCCAAAGTTCAAGGTCAGGCGGGCATCGGTGATAAACCAGGGCGTATACCCGTAATATGAATAATCTCCGTAATCGAAGCTGTAGGCATGCCAGTTGCCGGTGCCTTTGGTGAATGTGATCTCCTCTATGTTGACGCATCCGGTGAATGCAGGACCAATAATGGACCCGACAGCGTTGAGGCTTTTAGGAATCGTGAGGGCCTTCAGTCCGGCACAGTCCTTGAACGCCCACATTCCTATGGATGACAGGGAGTCTGAAACACTCGCGGAGGCAAGAGATGTGCAGTTCCGGAATGCATCATTCCCGATTGTGGTAACGGAATCGGGGATGTCCACTGCGGCGAGAGACGTGCAATATTCGAATGCGCCGGCTCCGATAGATCTCAGGCAGGTGGTTTCGAAATCGATCTCGCGCAGTTGAGCACACTTATAGAACGCATACGGACCAATGCAATCTATGCCCTCGCCTATCCTCACGGTCAGGCTGGCATCGGTGATGTTCCAGGGGGTGTGTTCGGTGTACGTCTCCCTAGGCGAAAGGTCGGTCTGGTACCATTCTCCGGTGCCTTTGGTGAATGTGATCTCCTCTATGTTGACGCATCCGGAGAATATGGGAGATTCGATGGTTCCGACTGTGTCGAAGCTTATCGGGACCGACAGCGCCTTCAACCTGGTGCAGTCCGTGAATATATCTTTCCCGATCTTCACGAGAGAACTGCCGATCGTCACAGATTCAAAGACTTTGGAATCGAATGCGTTGTCCTCGATTTCTGTCAGGGAGTCCGGAAAGCTCAGAGAGTTGATGCGAGGACACCCCCCGAACGCCTCAGATCCGATGAATTTGAGAGAATCGCCAAAGGTGACAGATTCGAGACGATAACAATCTATGAATGCACGGGCCTCGATCGTCTCGAGCGAATCTGGAAAGGTCAAAGAAGTAAAGGTGTAAGCATTGCATCCCAAGAATGCCCCGTTCCCGATGCTCTTGAGGGAATTGCCAAAGGTGATTGAATCAAGGTGGTCATTGCGATGGAACGCACTCCCCTCTATCCTCGTGAGAGAATCTGGAAAAACCAGGGATTTAATACTATAGCAATCCATGAATGCACAAACCCCGATGCTCGTAAGGGAATCCGAAAAATTCACGGATTCAAGTTTTGTGCAATGCCGAAATGCCGAGTTCTCTATGGTCTCGAGAGAATCGCCGCAAGTCACAGATTCAAGAGAACTGCAAACCCAGAATGCATATTGCTTTATGACCTTGAGAGAATCCGGAAGGGTCATAGAGGTTAGAGCAGAGCATCCCCAGAACGCATATTCGTCGATGGCTTCGAGAGTGTCCGGAAATTCTATGTGCGAGAGCGAGGAACAACTGCTGAATGCGTAACCACCGATCTCTGTGACCGGGGCATCGATGATGATAGACTCGAGGGGACTAGTAGAAAAGTTCCATCTTCCAATAGATGTAATCGATCCTTCAATCACGACTTCTTTTACTGAATAAAATGTGCTCAAATCAACCCAATTTGGTTGGAGACAGCCCTCGGGCATGTCTCCGCTGCCGCTGATCGTCAGCGTGCGTGTGCTCTCATCGAAATCATAAGTGATTTCATTGGAAATCGCCCCTGTTCTCTCGGAATGCGCGGGCGACGCCTCGCCTTCGTCTGTTTCGATAGCCTGTGCTGATGAAGCATCTGTTTCATCGTGGAGCACGGACACCGCTACCGTCGCAGTAGCGAGAGCCAACATGACCATCAAAACCATTCCCAGCTTCAATGAATCGTTCATACCGATACCTTCTCGCATTTTGTTCTGCTCATCTCTGAAAGTCGTTTGATGCAATCTGTATTCTGTTGATTTACCAATCTGCTGATGGTCTTGAGCCACCGTGCATCGGACAGCAAGCATGATGATGTGGACGGTTGGCGAATCGATCGCCAACCTCCACTTGTTCTCGAACGCTTCGCGATCCTGTCCGATCATTCCTCATCAGGCCGCGCCCGCACCGGATTCGAGGACCCGGATGGCGTACTTCAGAGACTCCTGCAGGTTCGGCAATTGGTGACAGATCCGATGCGCTTCGATCACTCCGTCTCCGCACACTATGTAATCGGACCATAATGTATCTGCATCGGCCGTGTCCGGTTCTGTGGTCGTGGTCGAATCGGTTCCGTTCTGGACTTCGTACATGAGACCGTCCGAACCTTCGAATGTCATTCCGCGCAGTGTGCGCCACCCGTAAGGATCTATCGCTCCGGAGCTTCCATAGAATGTGTATCCGTAGAAGGTTCCATCTCCGGCATGGTGGATATTGCTGTCAAATGTCATCTTGGTGACGCTGGTGCCGTTCACATTCGCCCAAGGAGGATAATATCCGTCGCTGTAGTCGAATCCGACTCCCATGTATCCGCTGGTGAAATTCACGACCTCCAGGTTGCAACGGTCGAATGCGGGGTATTCGGCAGAGGCGACGCTGTCAAGACCGATGGGGATGGTGAGCTCGGTCAGGCTGCTGCAATTGTAGAACGCATGGCTCGACAGATGCCAGACAGTTTCAGGAATCACGATGGAAGTGATGTTCAGATCGCGGAAAGCATCGGTTCCGATGCTTACGATGCCTTTCTCTAACATGATCGATTTCAGAGTGGACCTGCACTGATACCAAGGGGTATTCTGATACCAGCAGTCATTGCCATCATAAGCGGAATAATTGTATCCGCATCCGGAAGAACCGGGAGTGAATACGATATTCTCTATTCCTGATACGTCAGTGAATGCGGGGTCACTTGTGATTCCGCTATCTAGCCAAGTTGCATTGATGGTAATTGGGATTGTCAGATTTTTGATTGTACATTCATAGAACGCACAGCTTCCAAAGGAAGTGAGTGTATTCGGAAGGACGAGATTTTCGATATTGCGTTGGTAGAATGTATCAAATCCGATGCGGGTAACACCTTCCCCAATGATGACTGTCTTGAGATTAGATGCACTATTCCAAGGACAGCACTTCACGTAGAGTTGCTTAATATCATAGCTCGCTCCAGTACCTTTGGTCAGTGTCACCTTTTCAAGATTAGCATAGGTGCCTTTGAACGGATAGAGATCACTCGAACTCCAGGTATCATTACCATATATGAGATCGATACTCATCGGAATGGTAAGTTCTTTAAGGTTACAGTCCTTGAACATGAACGCTCCTAATTTCGTGACGCTGTCTGGAATGATGATCGTCTTTGGAACATCAGGATACATGTTCCAGGGGGTTATCTCAGTAAGATAAGGTTTATGCCAGTTCATATAATCGAACGGAACTCCATTTCCATTGGTGAAGGTCACCTTCTCGATGGCTGTACAGCCGCGGAATGCAGGATATGTAGCGTCGCTGCCGTAGGAGTTCAGGCTCACGGGAATGGTCAGGTCGGTCAGTTTCGTGCAATTGAAGAAACAATGGTTTCCGAGGTGGACAACGCAATCGGGGAGCACTATCGAAGTTATGTTCAGTTCGCGGAAAGCATCGGATCCGATCCCTTTGACCCCGTCTGCGAAATAGATTTCTTTGAGAGTGTCTCTGCTTTGATACCAGGGGGTGTTCTGATACCAGGAACCGGATCCTTCGTAAGCGGCATAGTTGTACCCGTATCCTCCGTTTCCGCTGGTGAAGCTGATCTTTTCGATATGGCTGCAACCGGCGAAGGCGCTGTGCGAATCAGAGACCACGCTGTTCAGCGTGATGGGGATGGTGAGTTCCTTGACCTGTTTGCTATAGATGAACGACCATGCGCCAAGTTTTGTGATATTGTCGCCTATGATGATCTTGGTGATGTTATAGTGGTTCTCGCACCATGACCATGGGGCGCTGGCGGAATCGTACTGATACATTTCGCCGGACCCTGTTATCTCCAGGGTGCCCGCATAAATGATGTATGTAGCATCCGGTCCGCATTGACCGCTATCGATGATCTGTGCCGAAGACGCATCCGATTCTGTATGGAGTGCGAACAGGACTACTACAGCAGATGCAATGAGCACTATCACCATCAAGGCCGTTCCGATTTTCATCGAACTGTTAGATGTGACATCGCAACTAATGATACCATCTCTCCGAGGGACTTTTATGAATCTTCCAATGCCGTGAGGGCTGGCATCGGAAGGTTGCGTGCTTGTATAACGACAACTTACAGGCTGCGGACTATATATAGAATGCTGAAAATCTCTTAGTCGAGTATTGTTAACCCAGCGATGGGTTTCGGTGGCCGATCTGCCGAATCATGGACTCGGAAGGTCTCGCATAAGATTCTGTCATATCATTCACGACCGGTGAGCAGCTGTCGTGGTGTCCCACCGATTCCGGGCTTTCGGGGCAAAACGTCTGCTCCGTTGTAGAAGAAGCGCAGGAGGGGGCAGGCCCTTGAGCATTCGCCCCGAGAAGATGAGGGCCCGGGCGTTTGCCGCGCCCCGGAGGAGATAGGATGAAAGGGGCCATGCCCGGAGGCATGGCTGTTTGAAGCTCAGATCATCCGTCGAGGGCGGCGATCATCTTGGGGGCGATGTCGGTGGATGTCTCGGTGTAGACATCGGCTCCGATCTCGTCGGCCCACTGCTGGGTGACGGGCGCCCCTCCGACGTTGGTGAGGCACTTGCCCTTGAGGCCCTCTTTCTTCATCATCTCCTCGAAGGTCTTCTGGTTGACCATCGTGGAGGTCATGAGGGCGGAGGTCCCGACTGCGACAGCGTTGTTCTCTTTGCAGGACTTGATGATCTCGGAGAGCTTGACATCGCGTCCGAGGTTGACGACATCGAACCCGGCGACCTTCAGCATGATGGCGCAGATGTCCTTTCCGATGGAGTGGATGTCCCCCTCGATGGTGCAGATGACGAACTTCCCGCGGGAGGAGGTCGCCGCATTCCCGAGGTTGGGAGTGATGATGTCCATTCCGGCGTTCAGCGCGTTGGCCGCGGCCATGATGTGGGGGAGGAAGAGCTTCTTCTGGGCGAAGAGCTCTCCGACCTCGTTGATCCCGGCGGTGAAGCCGTTGTCGATGAGGTCGACCAGGTCGAGCTTCTCCGCGACGGCCTGCTCCGCGATCGCTTTGGCGCCCTTCGAGTCGTACTTGAGGACGCATTCTTTTGCCTTGCTGTTTGCTTCTTGCTGTGTAACCATGATAATCACTCTGCCTCGAGCTTCTTGACCCTGTCGAAGTAGGCCTGGTCGGCGGCCTTGCAGATCTCCTGCCACGCCGCATCGACGTCTGCGTCGACCGGCTTAACTTCATGGTTTGCGAGGATATCGACGACGATGTCGTGAGCGACATCGACCGCGTCCTTCTTTCCGTCGGCTGTCCACTCTCCGAGCATGCGCCTGTCGAAGACCCTGGGGTCGGAGGCGATCTCGAAGTTCTCCATGGTGGTGGGCTGGGAGATGAAGTCGTTCCCGACTCCCACAGCTTTGATCTCGTCGATGTCGAGGGTCTCGTCGAAGACCGGGACTCCCTCCATGAACTTCCTCTCCATCATGATGATGTCGTTGTCGATGACCATCTGCTCGAGGGAGAAGGTCTGTCCGAGCTCCAGCATGCCCGATCCGTAGATCATGTTGACTCCGGCCAGGGCTGCTCCCAGGGAGGTGATCGTCTTCTCGTGGGCGGCCTGCTCGTCAGGCACCTTCGCGTCGGTCTACATGCCCGCGGTGAACACGGGGAGGCCATAGTACTGGCCCATCTTTGCGACGGCTGCGCTGATCAGTCCGAGCTCGGGGGATCCGACAGGGGCGGTCCCTCTCTTGAGGTCGAATGTCGTGGTCGAGGATCCGTACATGATCTTCGCTCCGGGCTTGGCAAGCTGGGAGAGCACGATGCCGGACAGGATCTCGGCGTTGTGGGTCACGAGGGTCCCCGCCAGGAACACAGGGGACGATCCGCCGGCCATGGCCATGGACAGGACGTTCACGGGGATCCCGTACCTGGCCCCCTGGATGATGCACTGGGCCGCGTTGTAGGACAGCTCCAGGGGCGAGGTGGGGCAGACCAGCATCGACATGATGGGGTAGTTCAGCGCCTTGTACTCGTCGCCGTGGTAGTATGCCTTGACCATCTCGAAGTAGTACTTCACGTTGTCAGCGACGGGGTCGATGTGGTGGAAGTGCATGGTCGTGTTCTTCATCGAGGTGTAGGCCTCGTGGACATCCTCGGACCCGTTCCCTGCCCAGTTCCTTGCGGAGACGGGGAGGGAGAAGAAGCTGAGGCCGTCCATGGCATCGCACAGCTTGGCGATGTTGGCGAGGTCCTGCTCGTTGGAGTCGCGGGTCTGGAACTCCCCGTGGCCCTTGTAGTCGCACACCTGGATCCCGGTTCCGAAGCAGGTGTAGTTGACCTTTCCGCACCACTCGAGGGGGAACGTCCTCTCCTCTTCGCGGCCGTACAGGTAGTACTTGCTGGGGCAGGTGGCGAGCGCCTTGTCGAGGACATGAGAGGGGATCTTGACGATCATCGTCTCTTCGCAGACCTCGCACCCGGCATCCCTGAAAAGCTGCCTGGCCTCGACGTCGGACACCTGGACACCGTAGTTCTCCAGGACGTCCCGTGTGGCCATATCGATCTTGCGGGCTTCATCTTTGCTGAAGAGCTCGAACTTTATCCCGTTCTGACTCTGGTTAGACGGGTAGATCGGAGTTCTTGTTGCCATTTTGTTTCCTCCTTGGAACGTCTGTTCAACGTTCACGAGTAATAAATTATGTCCATGTTTATTTAAATTTTATTGTTGGATTCATTAAAATCGATGCTTTGCTCAACAAAAACTCGGCAACAATCAAAAGGTTAATAAATGGCAATCGGGGCTCATCGGATAGCATTAAGAAATTATAAATATAGTATTCTGTAATTGAATTTTTGAAGCGTTTTTGATTGGAATCAACGTTCCAAAAATGGTCATAAATGCCTTCGATAATGTAAGATATGGCTGTTTTAGCAGCACTCGATTGGATGCGAGTTACATCCATAGTCAATCATGAAAGTCCAATATTGTTCAATGACGAGAAGGTAATCTGATGGCATCGGCACACATGGCAGCATTCCCGTTCGTCCGCGTGGTCGGACAGAAGGAGATGAAGGACGCACTGCTACTGAACATAGTGGATCCCGGAATCGGCGGGGTCCTCATCAAAGGGAGCAAGGGAACCGCGAAATCTACCACAGTCCGCTCGATCCCGCAGTTCATCCCTCTGCACCGCGCGGTCAAGGGATGCAGGTTCGGATGCGATCCTTTCCAGCCCGGGAAGCTGTGCCCCGAATGCGCCGAGAAGCTGGCTGCGGGCATCGAGCTGGAATCCGTCGAGGTGCCCACGAAGGTCGTCGAGCTGCCCTTGAACGCCACCGAGGACAGGGTCGCAGGGACCCTCGACCTGGAGCATGTGCTGGAGACCGGGAAGAGGAGGTTCGAGCCCGGGATCCTGGCAAGCGCCAACGGGAACATACTGTACGTCGATGAGATCAACCTGCTGGACGACCACATCGTCGACCTCCTTCTGGATTCCGCGGCCATGGGCCGCAACTACGTGGAGCGGGAGAGCGTCTCTTTCTCCCATCCCTCAAGATTCATACTGATAGGGACGATGAACCCCGAGGAGGGGGACCTGCGCCCGCAGCTCCTGGACAGGTTCGGGCTGTCGGTGGATGTCAAAGAAGAGTATTACCTCGAATCGAGGATGGAGGTTATCCGCCGCCGCATGCAGTACGACGAAGACCCCGAAGCCTATGTGGAGGGCTGCAAGGAGGAGCTCGATGCTCTGAGGGATCAGATCTCCGATGCCCGCGGGCTGATACGCAAGATCCCCATCGATGACGACGCCATCCGCTGCGCCGCCAAGATCTCAGCACATTTCAAGATGGAGGGGCACCGCTCCGATCTCGCGCTGATCCGCTCCGCGAGGGCATATGCCGCCCTGCACGGAAGGCCCTCGATATCCAGAGAGGACTTCGTCGAGGTCGCTCCGATGGTGCTCACCCACCGTCTCAGGAAGTCCGCCTTCGAGAAGGCCGTTCTGGACATGGGAGAGGTAAGGGCATGCTTGAACAAGGCCTGATGCCCTTCTCGGCCATTGCCGGGAACCCCGAGGCGAAGAAGGCTGTCAGGTGCCTGCTGGTCAATCCTGAGATCAGGTGCCTGCTGGTCGCCGGAAGGCCCGGGACCGGGAAGACCGCGCTGGTGCGCTCCATCGCCGCTCTGGACGATTCCGTTCCAGTGGTCAACGTTCCTGTCGGATGCTCCGAGGACCGTCTGTTCGGATCTATCGACATAGAGCATGCCATGCTCGAAGGCGGGCTGAGGATAGACGAGAGCCTGTTCATGGAAGCCGACGGCGGAGTGCTGTGCATCGACGACATCGACCTGATGGATATCCGGACGTCCCTGGCGGCCGCCGAGGCCGCGATCACCGGGAGGGTGGAGATAGAGAGGGACGGCCTTTCCGCGGGATACGATGCCGATGTCTCGCTGGCGGCCACCGTCTGCGGCTCGGCGAAGGGCATCGACGGCCATCTCCTGGACCGTTTCGACCTCTGCATCCGCATGACGCGCCCTCCCGATGAAGAATATATGGGATCCATCCGCAGCAACCTGCTCCTGGCCGATGAGGACTCCGCTGCCATGGAGGAGATGGCGGCCAAGGACAGAGAGGTTATGGAGGAGATCGTCCGCGCCAGGGAGATCCTCCCAAAGGTCAGGCTGCTGAAGCGCCATCGCGATGCCATCGCCCGTCTGTGCGCGATGTACGGTGTCGTCGGATGCCGCGGGCCGCTGTCCTGCGCCAGGGCCGCCGTGGCATTGGCGGCATTGGACGGGAGGAAGAAGACCTCCGACGACGATGTCATCGAGGCTGCAGAGCTCGCCTTGACCCACAGGAGGACGATATTCGAGGCCGAGAAGAAAGCCGTCGTCGAGCAGGAGCGCATGCCTGAGGGATACGACATCATGCGCTTCATCCACGACGACAGGAAGAAGAGCCTCAGCACATCGATCGTCGACAAGATCAACGAGGACGTCCCGACGGAGTCGGCCGGAGGAGAGGACGGAGACGAAGGAGACGGCCGGGCGCCCGGAGACGACATCGGGGAGATCGAGGCCAAGGTCGGGAAGAGGTTCAAGGTCATCGACATCATGGAAGAGGCGGACAGCCGCGGGCAGGAGGACGACAAGAGGGCCAAGAGGTTCGTCGAGTCTCCGATGGGGAGGTACTCCGGGGCCCGCGCACCGAAGGGGGAATGCACCGACATAGCCATCGACGCCACCATCCGCGCCGCGGCCCCGCACCAGCTGGAGAGGGGCAGGAAGGGCGCAGGGATAATCGTCAGCCGGAACGACCTGAGGGAGAAGGTCAGGACCAAGCGCGTGGAGCAGGTGTTCTACTTCATGGTGGACTCCAGCGGGTCGCTGATCATCCGCAACCGCATATCCAAGGTCAAGGCCGCGGTCATGTCCATGCTCAGGATCCACTACGAGAAGAGGGACCGCGTCGGGCTGATGACCTTCAACGAGGAGAGCATCGAGGAGCACATGGCCCCCACCCGCGCGGTGGACGAGGTCTCCAAAGCCGTGGAATCGATAAAGATCGGACGCGGGACGCCCCTGAGCGAGGCATTCCTGGTATGCTGGACCTTCGTCCAGAACTACACCCGGCGCCATCCGGAAGGCCTGGTGCACATTATCCTGTTCACCGACGGGAAGGCCACCAAGCCGTTGGATCCGGACTCGGACCCATGCGAGGAATCGCTGAGGGTGGCGTCTACCCTGCATGCGGGCAACGTGGACTGGATCGTGGTGGACACCGGCCTGGGGACCACCAAGAACGACATGCCTGAGAAGCTGGCCGACAGCCTTGGAGGGCGCTTCTTCCTGCTTGACGACCTACAGAGCGACGGCAACGTGGAGACGATCTGGACCAAGCCCGAGGGCATCCACATGACGCTTCCATTGTGGGAGAGGGACAGGGCCCGCGGATACAGGTGAGAGAATCTCACTTGTCCTCGGACATCAGGCGGTTGACGAGCGCCACGATCTCTGATCCAGATGCCGAGTACCCGTCGCCGCCTATCTCGTCCACCCATTCGGCGCTGCACGGGGCGCCGCCGAAGACCGTCAGCACCGTCCTGCTGCCCTGCTTCACCGCTTCGACGACGTACTTCTGAGCGGCCAGGGTAGTCGTCATCAGCGCGGATGCGCCCACCACATCGGCGGAATGCTCCTTCGCGGCGTCGGCGAAGTCCTTCGCGGAGATGTCCGATCCCAGGTCGATGACGTTGTACCCGGCTCCTCTGAGCATGGCGCAGCAGACGTTCTTCCCTATCTCGTGGATGTCCCCCTGGACCGACCCCATTATCACGGTCCCGCGGTAGAGCCCCTTCTCGGAGGCCATCAACGGCTCGAGTATCGACAGGCCCTTGTCCATGGTGTTCGCGGCCGCGAGAACCTGCGGCAGGAATATCTCGCCGCTGTTGAACCGCTCGCTGATGGACTCCATCCCTTTCGACAGGCCCTCGGCGACCACGGCTCTGGGGTCCATCCCGATATCGATGGCCTTCTTGACGTTCTTCTCCATCAGCTTGTCGTCCCAGGTCTCGACAGACTTCCTGAGATCCTTAAGTATGGCATCTTCCTCTGACATAGGCGCTCCTCCTTCGCCTTTGCACACCATCTTCATAGCATCGAGGTTATATTAACAAGCCAGGCGCAAGGCGGCCGTCCGGTCGTAGCATTTTCTTTATAACGGTTCAGGGATGACCGTCAAGAGAGATTTCCCATGAGCAAGATTCAAGTAGCGGTGCTCGGCGCCACCGGGATGATCGGCCAGAGGTTCATCCAGATGCTCGAGGACCACCCGTATTTCGAGATCGAGGGGCTGTACGCTTCCGAGAGGTCCAACGGAAAGAAGCTGTCCGAGGTCCTGAAGGTCAGGGACCACGTGTACCTGGACGAGACCATGGACAGGAAGATCGAGACCATGGACATCTCCAAGATCTCGAAGAACTGCAGGGTCGCATTCAGCGGCATCCCCTCGGACCTGGCCGGGCCCACCGAGACCGAGCTAGCCCAGGCCGGTGTGGCGGTGTTCACCAACGCCGGATCCCACAGGATGGACAAGAGCGTCCCGATCCTGATCCCGGAAGTCAACTCCGCCCAGATCGAGGCCATCGGGGACCAGCCCACCTACAGGGACGGCGGGTACATCGTCACCAACGCCAACTGCTCGTCCACAGGCATCGCTGCTCCGCTCAAGGCCATCGATGACGCATTCGGGCTGAAGCAGGTCTTCGTCTCCACCTACCAGGCGTTGTCCGGCGCCGGATACCCCGGAGTGCCCTCTCTGGACGCCGTCGGGAACGTGGTGCCATTCATCAGCCACGAGGAGGAGAAGATGGAGTCCGAGCTCGCCAAGATGCTCGGGACATACAGTGGCGGAGAGTTCCATTACGCCGGGTTCAAGGTCATGGCCAACTGCGCCAGGGTGCCCGTCATCGACGGCCACCTGGAGTCCCTGGTCCTGGACCTGGAGAAGCAGCCCGGGCTGGACGAGCTGGAGTCCTGCCTCGTCAGCTTCCGCGGAGAGCCCCAGAAGCTCAGCCTGCCCTCGGCTCCCGAGCAGCCGATCATCGTCAGGCACGAGGAGAACCGCCCCCAGCCGGTGTTCGACGCCATGGCCGGGAAGCCGGAGCGTGCCAGGGGGATGGCCGTGACCATCGGAAGGCTCAGGCAGAGCAACGGGTACTACAAGGCGTTCGCCATGTCCCACAACACCCTGAGGGGAGGCGCCGGAGGGTCCGTCCTCAACGCCGAGCTCGCCAAGGCCAAGGGCATACTCTGAAACTTCATCTGCCGGGCCCGCGGCTTTCCGGGCTCCGGCATCTTCCCGTCTCGGTTCTTTCTGGAAGCAGAATTATCATGTAGTTGGCGCATTCATCCAACATGGTCGACGGAAAGAAAGCGATCCTTGTGGTCAGCTTCGGAACCAGCTACAACGACAACCGCGAGAAGACCATCGGCGCCATCGAGGCCGATGTCAGAACCAGATACCCGGATTGGGACGTCCGCAGGGCCTTCACCAGCAGGATGATCATCAAGAAGCTCAGAGAGCGCGACGGGATCTGCATCGACTACGTCACCGAGGCGATGGACAAGCTCGTGCAGGAAGGCTATGAGACCGTCCTGATCCAGCCTACGCATGTGATGAACGGCATAGAATACGACGATGTCGTGAGGATAGCGTCCGAGCATCTGGGGAACATCAAGAGCCTGAGGATGGGAAGGCCCCTGCTCACATCTTCAGAAGACTACGATGCTCTCATCGAAGCGGTCGAGGAGGTCCTTGCCAAGGACCTCGCCGACGGAGAGGCCCTGGTGCTCATGGGGCACGGCTCGGACCATTACGCCAACGCCACCTACTCCCAGCTGCAGATGAAGCTCTGGCTCAAGGGCATGAGGAACGTGTTCGTCACCACGGTGGAGGGATTCCCCGGGTTCGGCGACACCATCGGCCTGATGAAGGAGGCCGGGTTCTCGAAAGCGGCCCTGTTCCCGTTGATGGTGGTCGCAGGCGACCATGCCACCGAGGACATGGCCGGAGACGAGGACGGCTCGCTCAAGCGCTGTCTGATGTCCGAGGGGTTCGGCGTCAGCTGCATCGTGCGCGGAATGGGCGAGTTCAAAGAGTTCAGGGAGCTGTTCCTCGATCATATCAGGGATGCGATGGAGAGAGCCTGAGCAACGCTCCGAGCGGCATGCGCACCTGTGTCCGGGAGATCGGGCACAGGTGCAACTGCCTGCGGGAGATAATCGAACCGTTGGTTCGGATACATGCAAGCGGAACGACCTCATTCCGCATCGAAAGCCAGTATCCCCGTGGCGGTGCCGTCCGAAGGATGGCCGAAGAAGCGCATGATCATCTCTGAGCTGGAGGTCGAAGGGTACCAGATCACGGGGGACTGGCACTCCGGAAGCCATGCGTCCGGTCCGAGATACGGGACCGCGAGCATCTCCATCATCATGCCTCCATGCACCGGCCTGTCCGGGTACATGACGAAGTCATCCGAGACCATCACCACATCGCTCCTCTTCGCATAGCCGAGGGACTCGTCCTGAGGGATGCTGTGGCCGAGCACGTTCATCTCCGAGTCCACGAGCCTCATGGATGTCCCCCTCGGATGCCAGGCGGTCTCGTCCTCGAACACGCAGACCCTGATGTCCCGGTCCATGCAGGCATCCAGGCCGGTGTTGACCACCGGCATGCTCCCGAGAGCGGCCGTGACCGTGGATTCCTCTGCGAGTATCCTCTGCATCAGCTCGTCTGGCACGATCTCCGCCCGGACGATGCCTTTCTCCGACCTCAGGCGTTCCAGCACGGCATCGGCGTCCATGCCCTTCAGATGGACGTTCCCTATATATAGCAGATGTGGGAATTTCAATCCCCAATGGACCCGCTGGCATTCGTGATCATCGGAGGATTCCTGGAACCCGTCTGGGTGATAGGCCTCAAGAAGTACAACGACACGCGCAGCGTCTTGTGGGGCATCGTGGCCGTGGCCTTCATGTTCATCAGCCCCGGGGTCTTGGCGTTCGCCATGCAGGGCATGCCCGTGGGAGTGGCATACTCCGTCTGGACCGGCATCGGGGCGGTCATGACCGTCATAGCCGGCAAGGTCCTTTACAACGATGCGGTCGACATCAGGCGCGTGCTGTTCATCTTCATGATCATCGCCGGGGTTGTCGGGCTGGAGCTGTCTTCGGGGGCGGGCCTGTGAACAGGGCATGGGCATGGGTGCTCGCCGGAGGGCTGTTCGAGACCTCCTGGGCCACGGGCATGAAGCTGTCCGACGGGTTCTCCGACATAGGGTGGACGCTGTTCACCGGAGCGTTCCTGGTGGTCAGCGTCCTGTTCCTCGACCAGGGGTTCAAGAGGGGCCTTCCCACCGGGGCCTGCTACGCGGTATGGGTGGGGATCGGGGCCGTCGGCTCGACGATCGCGGGCATGGCCCTGTTCGGCGAGACGCTGAACCTGCTGGGGTGGCTGTGCCTGGCCGTCGTCATCGGAGGGGTCGCAGGCCTCAACCTGACGGAATCCGACGGGGATGAGGAGACGTCATAAGAAAGGATATTTATCCCTCCGTTATACGAACCGACAGAGGGCTCAAATGACGCTTAAACTAGGGGTTCCCAACAAAGGACGTTTGAACGAGAGGACCATCGAGCTGCTCCTCAAGGCAGGGATCGATCTCGGAGAGGATTTCGGAAGGAAGCTTTACCTGAAGGCGCGCAACCAGGACGTCGAGGTCCTGTTCGTCAGGGCCCAGGACATCCCCGAGTTCGTCGCCACGGGAGCGATCGACGTCGGGATCACCGGGCATGACATGGTCGTCGAGTCCGGGAACGACCTCCAGTGCGTGCTGGACCTGAGGTTCGGGTACTGCCACATGGCCCTCGCCGTGCCGGAGTCCTGCGGGATAAAGGACGCGTCGGAGATAGCAGACGGCTGCAGGGTCGCCACGTCGTACCCCAACATCGCCAAGAGGTTCTTCAGGTCCATCGGGAAGGACGTGAACGTCATAGTCGTCACGGGAGCCGCCGAGGTCATGCCCTACCTCGGGATATCGGATTACATAGTCGACCTGGTCTCCACCGGGTCCACCCTCAAGATGAACAGGATGATCGAGGCCGGCAGGATACTGGACTCCCAGGCCGCGGTGTTCACGTCCCCGGAGGCCATGGCCAGGATAGGGGGGCAGATACAGGAGCTTGTGGACTCCATCGAGAGCGTCATCGAGGCGGAGAACAAGAAGTATATCATGGCCGACGTGCCCAGGTCCAGGATATCGGACGTGGAGAGGATCATCCCCGGCATAGGGGGCCCCACCGTGCTGGACATCGCAGGGAACAAGGACTTCGTAGCGGTGCACGCCGTCATAGACTCCGACAAGACCTTCCACGCCATATCCGAGCTCAAGAAGATCGGCGCGAAGGGCATACTCACCACTCCGATCGAGAGGCTGGTGAACCGATGGCCGTGGACAGGAGCATAATGAGAGAGACCGCCAAGGGCTTCCAGATGTACTACAGCCCCGTCCTCCACGGAGAGATAAGGCTGGACACCAACACAAACGTGCTCGGCTCCAACCCTGCCGCGGCAGAGTACCTGAAGAACGTGTCTGTCGACCTGAACGGCTATCCCGACACCTACTCCAGGACATTGAGGGGCAAGCTCGCCGAGCTGTACGGCCTTCAGCCCGAGAACCTCATCGCCGGGAACGGGTCCGACGAGATGCTCGACGTGATATTCAAGACGTTCACCAACTGGGGCGACAACAGTGTCGTCCCCGTTCCTTCGTATTCTCTCTACGACTATTTCGTCAAGTGCAACGGCGGGAAGGCCATCGAGGTTGACCTCGCTGACGGTTACCAGCTGGACGTCGACTCCATGGTCAGGGCCGGAGGGAAGGTCGCGATTGTCCCTTCTCCGAACAATCCCACCGGGAACCGCTTCAAGCAGAAGGACCTGGACGACTTGATCTCCAGGTTCGACGGCATCGTGGTGGTCGACGAAGCCTACACGGAGTACGCCGGCGAGGGGATGATCTCCAAGGTCGATGAGTACGACAACCTGGTGGTGGTCAGGACCTTCTCCAAGGCATATGCCATGGCCGCGCTGCGCGTCGGGTACATGGCGGCCAACAGGAAGCTGGCCGACATGATGATCAGCGTGAAGATCCCCTACTCCCTCAATGCGGTGAGCGAGGGGGCGGCGGTCGCGGCGCTGGGAGACCAGGATTTCATCAGGAGGAGCGTGGAGATGGTCAGGGAGCAGAGGCCCAAGCTCGACGCCGGGCTGAGGAAGCTCGGTTTCGAGACGTTCCCGTCCGATTCCAACTTCATACTCGCCCGCTCGCCCATCGACCATGCCGAGCTGGTAGAGGGGCTCAGGCAGAAGGGCGTGCTCATACGCGACTTCGGGGCCAAGCGCGGCACCGAGAACTGCGTCAGGACCACCATCGGGACGGCGGAGCTCAACGCGATCCTGCTGGAGAAGGCCGCAGAGGTGATCGGCGGATGCCGCTGAACATAACCCTCACGGATTACGGCGTGGGGAACCTCTACTCCATCCGCAGGTCCCTGGAGAACTGCGGAGCTTCTGTGAAAGTGGTAACGGACATGTCCGAGGCCCTGGACGCGGAGTGCATCGTGTTCCCGGGGGTCGGAGCGTTCGACAAGACGATGGAGAGGCTCCAGCCGCTGAGAGAGGAGATCAGGAGGAAGCTCCTGGACGGCACTCCCGCGCTGGGGATATGCATCGGGATGCAGATCATGTTCGAGGGCAGCGCCGAAGGCTCCTCTCCCGGGCTGGGGCTGTTCAAAGGCCGCGTGGTCCCGCTTGAGGGCAGGATCGTGCCTCACATGGGATGGAACAGCGTGGCGTCCTCCGACAGGCTCATGGACGGCATCCAGGACAGCCATTTCTATTTCGCGCATTCGTTCCGCGGATGTCCCGCAGAGGACATAACCATCGGGCATACCGATTACGAAGGGAATGACGTGCCCGCGTTCTTCAGGAAGGCCAACACGTACGGGACGCAGTTCCACCCCGAGAAGAGCAGCGCATCGGGGATGAGGTTCCTGGAGAACTTCATCTCGTTCGCGGAGTCGGTCCTATGAGGGTGATCCCCGCAGTGGATGTGATGGACCGCATGGTGGTCCAGCTCGTAGGGGGAGTGCCCGGAAGCCAGCAGGTCGTCATGCCCGATCCTCTGGAAGTGGCTCGCATGTGGGCGGAGAAAGGGGCCCCTTATCTGCACCTGGTCGATCTGGACGCGGCTTTCGGGAAGGAGAGCAACATCCCCGTCTTCAAATCGATAATCAGGGAGCTCGGCATCCCCGCCGAGGTCGGCGGAGGGATACGCTCCAAGGAGACGGTCGAAGAGCTGGTGTCCGCAGGGGCGGACAGGGTGGTCGTCGGGACGAAGGCGGTCAAGGAGCCCGGATGGCTGGAGGACCTGGCGGACTCGTTCCCCGGGAAGATCGTGCTGTCCCTGGACACCAAGGCTGGGAAGATCGCGGTCAAGGGGTGGCAGGAGGCATCTCCCGTTTCCGTGGAGGAGATGTTCGAGAGAATCAGAGGGATGGAGCTGGCCGCTGTGCTCAACACCAACGTGGATGTCGAAGGTCAGAGGAAGGGCATTGACGAGGCCCAGGCCAGGGGGTTCATATCGAGGTGCCCCGCGCCAGTCATCGCTTCGGGAGGGGTCACCTCCGCCGAGGATGCCAGGATCCTGTCCGATGCAGGAGCGGAAGGCGCAGTGGTAGGGCTGTCCCTGTACACAGGCATCATAAAGCCGTGGAAATGGGACACGCCCTGGAAGGCATGAGCCTTATATCCGATGCGCCGATAGGGGGATTGCTATGAAGATGCCATGCGAGCTTATCGTGACGCATATCCTGCCCACTGCCAGAGGAGCCCTTGTCAAGGAGCTCGTCAACAGGCACGGCATGACGCAGGTAGAGGTCGCCAGGCTCTTCGGAGTGACTAGCGTCGCGGTCTCCCAGTATGTTAAGGGGCTCAGGGGCGGCAACAACCTGATCGACAGGAGCGCCTACCGCGAAGATTTCTACAAGCTGATCGCCGACACAGCCGACGCGATCGCTGCCGGCGAGGACGTTACTCTGTCCCTGTGCAAGATATGCTCCTTCGTCAAGAGCAGCGGGCTCCTGAGGGCGCTGTACGTCTTCGAGGGCTACACCGGGGAGCTGGGCGTCTGCGCTGAGTGCCCCAAGACGGCGATCGTCGTTCCGGAATGCCAAGAGGTCTGACCGGCAAGGCGTTATCGTCTGCATCCGCATCACGATGCGGAGACCGAGGATGAGCTCAGAACGAGGGCTGCCCGGGACGTTGCGCTCGGGCATGAATCGGGCACATCTAAGAATTGGGTGGGGAGTCGGTCCTTTCGGGCTGGCGTATTCTGGCAATGTTGCGAAGGCTCGCATGGAGCATGTGGGCGGCGGTTCGGATGATGCTTATGCTCGGAAGTGTTGAAATGATGGTGGAGAGACGGCCTTTCCCATCGTGCCCGCTTGATTGT
>CAVICI010000041.1:0-16812 GCA_963640995.1 Dialister hominis
CGGCGACCGACGAATCCATATACCGCCAAGGGATTGCTCGGCATGGCTTTCGTTGTGTCGTTTTTGTTGGCGCTTAAGCGAAGACGGAAGCCGCCCTTTTGCTTTTCGCCTGTTCGAGATCGCTCGGCCATCGAGACATCGGCTCGCGTGCGCGCGTGTACGCTCACGCGCGCATACAGAAAATGTGTCTAGGTCAGGATGCAACACTGTCGTTCGAATGGGTTCGCAAATACCTGCACGAGTTCATCTGAGCCCCTTTGCAATCACGGGCCCAGCGAGGTTATCGGCACCACGAACACTCCGTCGGGACGGCGGTAGGCCCACTTGGTCATGCCGCATATCACGCAGAGGACATCGGGCGCGTGGCCTTTCTCCCCCATGATCTTGCCTATGCTCAAGAGGCTCTCTGCGGCTTCGTCTATCCTGGAAGCGCCCAGTCTGATCTCGAACGCCGCCCATTTCCCTCCGAGCTCGACCACCGCATCGATCTCCCTGTCGCGGCCGTCGCGGTAATGGAAGAACCTGCCGCCGATGCTCTCCGCATAGATCTGGAGATCGTGCTCGCACAAAGACTCGAACATGAATCCGAAAGTCCCGAGATTCTCCATCAGGGTGTCTTCATCCAGCTTGAGCGCCGAGATCGCCAGGGAGACGTCCGTGAAACGGCGCTTCGGCTTCTTCCCTATGCGCATGTCGGAGTTGATGTTGGGCCTATAGTTGGGCGTCTCCTCGATGATGTGCACCCTCTTGAGGCAATCCAGGTACTCGTTCATCGTCTCCGGAGCGATCGTGTCCGAATCAGCCTTCTTCATGTCCCCTATCAGCGCGGCGTCTGAGACCACGGTGCTCTCGTTGCGGGCCAGCGACCTTACGAGCATATGCATCTTGGCCCTGTTCCGCTTCTTCCCGTCAAGGGCGCATGCCTCTTCGACCGCAGCTTCCAGCAGATTGTCCGAATTCATCCTCGGATCTACCTTTCCTGAGAAGACCGCTCTGGGCCAGCCCCCTCTGACCGTGTATCTGACCAAGGTCCTCAGCTCTACATCGCCGCAGTCTATCGTGTCCAGCTCTCCCCTGAACAGTCCGGCCAATGATGCTGCGCCATCGGAATCCCCTGTCTCGTAAAGGGTCATGCTGCGCATCGTCAGCAGGGATATCCTTCCCGCCCCGCTGTGGATATATGAATCTCTCGATGGCATCGAAGAGCCTGTGAGGATGTACTTCCCTTCTGCCGGGCGGGCGTCCACATCGTTGCGTATGATGTCCCATAGCTTCGGAAACTCCTGCCATTCATCGATGAGATGCGGGTTCTCGCCATCGAGAGCCTTCATTATGTCGGATGCCAGGATGTCCCTGTTGGCCACAGGCCCTGTGTAATCGGTTATCTTCATCTCGCTGTTGGCGTGATTCTCGGCTGTCCAGGTCTTGCCGACCCATTTTGGCCCTTGTATGCATACTGCTCCGAAAGATTGGAGATGCTTGTCCACCGTAGCATCGATCAGCCTGTCGCGATATCCGTTGGGCCTCAAGGTCATAGGTATCGGATTCACCGGTTGGTATTAATATATATCTTGAGGAAATCCTTCAACTTAATACAGGAAATCCTGCAAGTAGTTTAAGGAAATCCTTCAACTTTGCTAGCATACGATTACTGCTATCATCGCGACACTTTTCCTTTACGGATCCGCTTGTCCATGTTCAGGTCCATAAAAGAGCATCGCTTGTCTTGGATGCACCCAGCTTGTTCTCCGGGCACATGACCGATTCGCGAATTGCCGGAATGCGGTTCTTGTCCATAATACGTGGACGCGGACTTTCTCCCCGAACATTGGATATCTATACGAATTACACGAAAATAATGCTCCGCTCAAAAAGATTGAACAGAGAAAATCGCAGAGGGTTGCCAAGGGCGTAAACGCCCTTGGCTGTGCCTAGTCACCTAGGCGGTGTTATCGAACAACAGCCGAGCTTTCACCCGCCTGCCTGAATTACTCAGAGCCATACCAACATAACACAACTGCCGACACCCTAGGTTTTCTTACACCGAAATGCAAAGAAACCCAGTGCACCTATCCACGGATCACTCCGCTTCACGACGCCTGCCTTGCCAAGCTGAGGGGGGACTTGAACCCCCGCCCTCCCCATGTTTAGTGGGGCGCTCTTCCTACTGAGCTACACAACTGGTTGCTTCCACGACCAGAGCCACGGCACAAAACCGCCAACCCTGACCGCCTATTGCACCTTAATGCAATGCTACCTGAGCAACTACGCATTACACGCCTGCTACCTTCAGCTCACCTTTCCACGGATCTCTCCGCTTCATATGCTCGCCTTATCCGGCCATGGGGGGATTCGAACCCACCATCTCCCCACGTATGGGGCGCTCTAACCTATTGAGCTACACCGCTAGAAGCATTCACGACCAGAGCCACGGCACAAAACCGCCAACCCTGACCGCCTATTGCACCTTAATGCAATGCTGCCTGAGCAATTTACGCATAACGCACTTGCCCACCTTCCACGGATCTCTCCGCTTCACGACGCCTGCCTTGCCAAGCTGAGGGGGGATTTGAACCCCCGACCTCCCCATTTTTGGTGGGACGCTCTACCTAACTGAGCTACACAACTTGATCTTCACATGATGCCACAGTGCCCCCGTTTTTAACTGGGACCCTACACCATGCCTGTGCTGATGCTGATATTCGTACGCCGACCACGATCTTGAATCGCAGCCAGGTGTGCCTGCCGACTCGGATTACTCCGAACCATCCCATTTCTGGGTGGAACACACTTCCAAGCGTCCGGCTTGCTTTCGCGCGTCGAACAGTTGCTACCTCTTTGCATGAGTTAACATTCTTGGTTGGTATCGTCATCGAACTACTACTATATAAAATATGCTCATTTAAAAAGAGAGTCCGCGATACATGTTTGCTACAACAAATCTGCACGTTGGCGAATCGTAGCTGAGCGCACGGAAAAGGACCGCATCAGTACGTGTCTGTATAACAAAGATCGTGTCAATCTTCCCCGCATTCCTTATGATTTCTGGTAATAAGGGCTATGAGAACCAAATCCTTTTCGTTATATCTGTAAATCAAGACCCATTCGCTGAGTCTGCCTTGTACAAGGCACTCCATTCTGCCATCCATATCTCCGAGAATCTTGTGCGCTTTACAGTTCTCAGGTGGCATATAGCCATAGCGGAGCATCAGGATAATGGCATACAAATGCGTCAGATCCGCGCCGCGCTTGGACATCTTTTCCCGGCCCTTGATGTATGCAGGCATCTCGATAAGGCCGTACTTCGGTTCACCGTGCAAATCATTTCCAACAGGCTGAGGATTCTTAAGGCTCATATAGCTGATGAATTCCGGATCGGTATACAGGCTACGCCCTTCGCTGATTATCGTGTTGACCAGTTCAATTTCATAACGTGCATCATCGTTCAAGACATTCTTTGAACGATATCCGGAAACCCTTGACCAGAATCCCATAAGGTTGCTAGCCACTATGGTTATAAACCCGCTGCGCCACATGATTCAATCCGGTTGAAAACATGCAAGCCTCGCATTCAACGTGATTTCGCACTAAACCTGGGATCTGTATCACACGCTACTGACCGCTTTCTATTTTCAGTCATTCATGATTCGTATTGACAGATGCAAAGCCACCCGAGCTTGAAGTCCACACGGATGGTGATCCAATTCGTCCATATATGGATGCGGCCTCAATTCCGACAGTTCCCCGTCAATCACTGGGCTCTCAAGTGCATGCAAGCCCTCGGCCTCGCTAAATTTCAGGAGGCTATCTGCAGCATCACCCATCTCGGAAACACCAAGTTTGTTCAACGTGACAATAGACGATTGGTAAAAAAAAAGCCGGAGTGAGGTTCCTGCCCTAATCCCGAATCAACGACGCAACCCCTCGATAAAAGGATATGACAGAGGAATCATTGCAAAACATAGGGTTGCCAAGGGCGTTAACGCCCCTGGCTTGTGCCTAGTTGCCTAGGCGGTGTTATCGAACAACAGCCGAGCTTTCACCCGCCTGCCTGAACTTGTCAGAGCCATACCAGCACCCGGCAGCCACCGGCGCCTCAGACCGCCTCGCACCGAAATGCGATGCAACCCAGAGCAAGCGTGCGAACACGCCTGCTGCCACCGGCACGCCACGCCACGGATCTCTCCGCCTTGCAACGCCTGCCGTATCCAGCTGTGGAGGGACTCGAACCCCCGCCCTCCCCATGTTTGGTGGGGCGCTCTGCCGACTGAGCTACACAACTGGATGCTACCACGACCAGAGCCACGGCGCAATGCCGCCGACCCTGACCGCCCACTGCACTGAATGCAATGCTGCCAATGCGAATGCGCAGAACGCACACGCGATTCCGGCCCACCTTCAACGGATCTCTCCGCTTAACGATGCTTGCCGTATCCAGCTGCGGAGGGACTCGAACCCTCATCTCTCCACTTTTCGGTGGAGGCTCTGCCTACTGAGCTACACAACTGGATGCTACCACGACCAGAGCCACGGCGCAATGCCGCCGACCCTGACCGCCCACTGCACTGAATGCAATGCTGCCAATGCGAATGCGCAGAACGCACACGCGATTCCGGCCCACCTTCAACGGATCTCTCCGCTTAACGATGCTTGCCGTATCCAGCTGCGGAGGGACTCGAACCCTCATCTCTCCACTTTTCGGTGGAGGCTCTGCCTACTGAGCTACACAACTGGATGCTACCACGACCAGAGCCACGGCGCAATGCCGCCGACCCTGACCGCCCACTGCACTGAATGCAATGCTGCCAATGCGAATGCGCAGAACGCACACGCGATTCCGGCCCACCTTCAACGGATCTCTCCGCTTAACGATGAATGCCGTATCCAGCCATGGGAGGATTTGAACCCCCGACCTCCCCATTTTTGGTGGGGCGCTCTACCTAACTGAGCTACACAACATGAACTTCACTTGATGCCACGGCGCCCCTGTATTGAACAGGAGAGCCGCATCATGCTGATGCTGATATTCGTACGCCGACCACGATCTCGGATTGCAGCCAGGTGTGCCTGCCGACTCGGATTGCTCCGAACCATCCCATTTCTGGGTGGAACACACTCCCAAGCATCGGCCGTGCTTGCGCACGCCAAACAGTTGTCATCTCTCTGTGCGAGGTAACAATCTTGGACGATTACATCTATCGAACAATCACTATATTAAGGGATACGGCAGTTGGATGGATTATCTTGCGATGGATAGGCGCCACCTGGACCGTTCATCGTGTCCAAATGCCGGATCGGGGCGGCGAGCCCCATCGACGGACCGGATTCTCTGCCGCCTTCCCCCAGGCAAGATCCTTCTTCTGCTGATGAGTCCGGATATCCGCTCTCGGCGGCCGTCGCTCCGCAGGACGGCATTCAGCCTCAGAAGGAGCGAAGATCGAAAGAGCTTCGGGGCCCCAGCATTCCCGAGGCCCGTCGGCTTCACATCGGCTGCACGGTGATGCCGCCGATGCCTTCGCAGATCTCCTTGGTCTCCTTGTCGCAGGTGAACAATATGACCTGCATCTCGCCGGAGACCTCGCGCAGCGCGCGGCATGCGCCTTCTTTCCTTTCGGAATCGAACGGAAGGAGCACATCGTCCAGGATGACCGGGACCTTGCCCTCTCCCATCTCCTTGGCGATGGCCAGCTTGAGGGACAGCAGCGTCTGCGCCCTGAGGCCGGAGCTCCATTGGCCCATCGGCTTGGAAGAGCCATCGCCCTTGATGCTCAGCTCCTCCTCCCTGGGGTTCAGGTCGATCTCGTACCTCCCGTCGGTCATCATCGACAGGTACCTGCTGGCAGTGGCCGAGACTCCGGGCTGGAGGTTCGTGTGCACCTCCAGGCAGGCATCCTCGGCGAGCGAGGAGGCCAGCAGGGCCACGGCCCCTTCATCGAGGAGCCTCTTCAGCTCCGTCCTCTTGGACTCGCGGTCGTCCATCATCCTCTCGATGTCCCTGTTCCCTGCTATGGACTTCATCTCCTGCTCGATGCGGCCTGCCTGCAATCCTATCTCCTTCAGCTTCTCGGAGATGTCCTCGGGGACCTCGCCGGTCACCGGACAGGTCCTGACATCAGGGTCCAGCCCCGCAGAGGCTATCGTCCCGCGCACCATCTTTATGGAGAGGACGAGCTCGCTCTCGGCCTTCGTCTTCTTCAGGCAGATGTTGTATCCTTCCACGCCTCCGAACCCGCTGTAGAACGCGGCAAGGCTGGATCTGGCCTCGGAATATGCTGCCTTGGATGCGATCCCCTCGTTCTCCAGGCCGGTCAGGTCGTCTGCGCACTTGGAGATCTCCTTCAGCAGCCCCAGATCCGCCTCGATGCCCCTGCTGACGAGGCCGAGGTCGCTCATCAGGCCGGACACTTCGGACTCGTAACGCTCCGCATACTGCCTTTCATCGTCTGCGACGGGCGCGAAGTCGGCTTTCTGCTCGACCTCCTCGTAAGTCACCTCGACCTTGGGCTTCATCGCCCCTGCAATCGTCAGCACGGCTCCGACTGCGCATATCGCGGCGAGATAGGTGCTGACGAACGCCCCTGCTATCCCGGCTATGATGACGATCAGTCCGACGAAGACAAGGGGATTGGTCTTCCTGACCTCCTTCTTCACCGTCTGCGTCCGGGGCTCTGCCGGAGCCTTCGGCTGGGAAAGGCTGCGGAGCTTCTCCCTGTAGACGCTCTCGTCCTTCAGGACGCGGTCGATCCTTCCGCAGCATCTTGCCACCTTCGCCGGGTCGGCGCCCATGAGGCCCTTCTCGCATTCCCTGTACTTGTCGGAGTCCCTCTGGTAAGCGGCCTGCTTGGATGCCAGGTCGCTCTTGAGGGATTCGAGCTTCTGGCTGTCCTCTTCGGTGACCTTCCTGAACGATCCGAGGCCCTTCAGGTTATCTTCCAGGTTCGACAGCCTGGCGTAGTTCGGGGCCATTGATTCGAACGTGGTCCGCTTCTTCCTGTCGGCAGAGGTCTCCTCGAACTCCGACTTGATGCGGGCGGCGTCATCGTTCAGGGAGTCCAGCTGGGAGCTGAGCTCCCCGTAGCGGTCGACGCTCTGCTTCGCAGAGGAGATGCTCCTGTCGATCTCCTCTATCTGGGAGTCCAGCTCGTTCACGCTGCTCTTGGACCTCGCCGCCTTCCCGAGTATGCTGTCCCACTTCTTCTCGCAGGAGTCCATGGCCTTCGGGACCCTGTCCCCTCCGGGGACGGCAAGGAACTTGCTCTTCAGCTCGTCCACGGACCCTGCATCGTCAAGGTCCGCGGCGTTCATCGCGAACACCGAACGGTACAGATCGGGATCCCCGGTGCCGTTCGGCATCGGGTACACGTCGCCGGACAGCTTCCTGTTCTCGTACCTGACCAGCCTGGTCCGGCCGTCCTCTTCGTACTCCAGCGAGCCTGAGTCCGTCCTGCTCCTCGCGGGATAGACGTTCTTCCCCCTATTCTTGGTGGGCACGATGCAGCAGCGGATGAACTCCATGGTCGTGGTCTTCCCGCTCTCGTTGGGCCCTTGGATCACCGTCATCCCTTCGGAGAACTCCATGGTGCGGCCCTTCAATGCGCCGAAGGAGTCGATCTTCGCCTTCCTTATCCTCATGAGGACCCCTCCAGCTCCGCGACCATCATGCGCATGGCCGCATCGGCCAGCTCTTCCAGCTCCGCGTCAGACAATGATTCGTAGTAGTCCCTGTGCGCCTTCGCGACGGGGTTCGCGAACAGGCGCCTCAGGATCTCCTCCCTTCCGGAGGCCGCCAGCCTCCTCCCGCTGCGGATGACGCTGCCTGTCATGTCCAAGCCTTCGGACCTGGCCTCGATGTCTGTCTCCGGGGATGTCTCGACGATCATCCCGCAGGTGCCGCAGCCCAGCAGCGTCCCGAGGCTCTTCTCCACGTCGTCGGCCTTCAGCCTGAGCATGGAGTCCAGCGGGCCGGAGCCGGTGAAGCGGAACCTGACGATGTCGTCCTTCCCGATATCCCTCCGAAGAGACTCGACAAGCTGATTGTAGTCCTTGCCTGTGATGTCGGCCTCAACGATCTTCCATACGAACCCCTGGGTGGGCACGAACCTCAGTTCCGAGACCACGCCGTTGGACACGGTGACGAGGTATGCCCCCTTCTCGCCGGCCTCGGTGATCTTCCTGCCCTGGATGTTCCCCGGGTAGACGGCGTAGGGGCTCTCCATGAGGACGGCCCTCTTGTGGATGTGGCCCAGGGCCCAGTAGTCCACATTGCGGCCTTTCAGGTCCGAGAGGCTGCACGGGGAATAGGCATAATCTGCCCCCGGAGAGTCCACGTCGCAATGCAGGCACGCCACCGTGAACTTTGCCGGGTCCCCTTTCATCATCGACGGGAGGTTGCGCTCCTCGTGCCAATCCCTGAAGCTCGCCCCGATGACCTCCAGGCCGTCGATGCCGTCGACGGAATGCGACTCGGGCTCGGTGCCGAACTCGGTGACGTTCGGAGGATACGGGATGGACGACTCCCAGGATGTCCTGGGATCGTGGTTGCCGCGGGCGATGAAGCAAGGGATCCCCGATCTCCTGAGCTCTTCGACGAAGCGGATCCTGACCGACGGCGTGATCGTGTCCTCATCGAAGGCGTCGCCGGAGATGACCATGAAGTCCGCCTTCTCGGATATCGCCAGGTCGACTATCCTGGAGAAGGAGCTGAAGACGGATTCCGTCATCCGCTCGGCGGCCGCAGGGTCTCTGGAAGAGACTCCTTTGAACCTGCTGCCCAGATGGAGGTCCGCGCAATGGACGAACCTGAAACTGCTGCTCATAGTTAGTTAAAGCTGGAACCGGATATATACCCTTATCCGGGGGGTGGGCGAAAACCCCCTTTTGAAATCAGTTGTACTCTCGGAAACTCTTCATAATTCTTCACAACTCTTCATATGAAGACTTCATCTCTTCAGCCGCCTGTTCCGAGCAGATGATATCTCCCGTGCCGGAGCTTCGATCCGTCCGGATAGCCTTCCGCCCGTTGGGGCAGCGCATACGGACTGTCCGAAACTCTTCATAATTCTTCATAACTCTTCATATGAAGACTTCATCTCTTCAGCGGCCTGTTCCGAGCAGATGACAGCGTCATCAGCTATGTGTGGACGGATCTAGACAGTTGGATATCTACAGAACCTGAAAAAGCTGTGATAACTCTTCATAAACCTTAAAATGAACAATTAAATATAGCAACCGGATTCATATTTCCATGAAAGTTCCAGAGAGAGGTCCAGATGTCAACACCATGTTCGGCCCTGAGAACGCCAAGGCACCCTCGGATACGATAAAGTACGCCAAAGAGTACAATGAGAAGTACCTTCACTGGGACGATCTGAAATACAGAGAATTCGGAGATTCCAGCAGAGAAGAAGTATGGAAAATGATGAAGTTCATGCGGATCATGTCATACCACACAGTCAAGATCCAAGATCTCGTCTTGTCATACAACCTCTTTGACAGTTATACTCAAGAAACACTTCACGAGATAGACTCGCGCATAGCCTCAGGCCCCATTGCATCCGATGGAATCGACAGCAAAAGACGGATCATACTTTCGGTCAGCTCCATGATGGAGGAATCTATCGCTTCCAGTCAGCTTGAAGGCGCTTCGACGACGACCAAGCTTGCAAAGAAGCTCCTTCGTTCAAAACTTCAGCCCAAAGACCGTTCGGAGAAGATGATTCTCAATAATTACAACGCCATGCAATTGGTCAAAAGCCGTTTGAACGAGCCGCTGACGCCTGTATTGATCAAAGAAATACACAGGACCATAACAGACGGACTTATGGATGAACCAGAAGATTCTGGAAGGTTCAGGACTGACAACTCCATTGCAGTCCGGGATGTTTACGAGGATATAACCTATCATGTGCCTGTCAGTCACGAGCAGATCGCCGGTATGATTGAGGACCTCTGCAGCTTCGCCAACGATGATTCGGAATACATACATCCTGTGATAAAGGGGATAATAATCCACTACACGATGGCATACATCCACCCATTCTTGGATGGCAACGGAAGAGTCTCCAGGGCGCTTTTCTATTGGTTCTGCCTGAAGAAGGGCTATTCGATGGTAGAGTACCTTTCGATATCCAAGGTGATAAAGAATCATCGGCAAGGGTATGACATGGCCTACCTCCTTTCAGAAACTGATGATGAAGACATCACATACTTCATCAGATACAATCTGAAGATGATCTCGGAATCCATCGATGTGTTTGATACCTACCTGAAGAGGAAGATGCAGGAACAAAAGGACACCTTGGAAGAACTGAAAGATCGTGGGCTAACCTATAGACAGTCGCAAATCTTCAAGGACATGATGCGTAACGGGGAGCCGGTATCCCAATACGAGCTGTCTGTCAAATATCAGACCAGCGTGCCCACTATTAGGAGGGACATCATGAAGCTCCTGGACATGGGGCTGATCGTAGAATCGGGGAAGGACGGGCACAGGCAGCTTTACGCCTGTGCGCAGGGGAAGTGAAACTCTTCATAACTCATCATAGCTCTTCACATGAAGAGTTTACTTCCATCCGGCTCCCGATCGGACCGATACGCTCCCGGAAACAGCCCGCTTCACGGGGCCGACTCGGTTATCCTCACGGTGCAGCTCTTCCTCTCCTTCGAGGTTATCATGACATTGCCCTCCCCGTCCGTCCGGACGGAGACGTCCATCCTCTCGACACCGTCTTTCGAGTTGCGGCACATGACGATAGCCGACGGGTCCGCCTTCCCGTGGTCCTTGGCCTTCACGTAAAGGTGGAACGCCTCGTCGGCAGAGAACCAGTCGTCCTCGTCGAACTCCATCGTCCAGGCGCTTCCGGGCTCGGCATCGTCAAGGCTCCGGGAATCGAGGAACTGCATCATGTACGCGGGAAGGTACAGGATCCCGCCGCAGAGCTCCAGATCCATCGGGGACACTACCACGGGCGTGCCTATCTTCAGCCTCTTCCTCGACATGAGAGCGTCCAGATCGCTGTGCTCCTTCGCGCGCAGAGGCCTGGAGACGACCGGGCGCATCCGGTCCTTCTCGATGAAGAAGAAGTCGATGACGCGCAGATGCTTGCCGTCCTCTTTCAAGAAAGTATGGTACTGCAAGCCCTTCCCCATGGCGGCCAGTGCCTGCGCCGCGGCGTTCTCGTATACCGGCCCCAGCTCCGCCGAGGGCGCTCCTGTCGCCAGCTTCCCGTAGATCCCGTTCTCCGAGAACTCCCTGCCGTATCCGGACAGCGTCACCAGCAGGCCGGTGTCCGCCATGTAGATCTTGAAGAACTCGTAATCGCGGCCGTGCGGGTAACGGCCGGGGCAGGGATCGTGGAAGCACAGCTCGACGGCGTGCGACTCCTCCAGGACCCGGAACGATGCGGACTCCCGCGCCAGCCTGCCGTTGGGGACGACGTCCCCGATCCTGAACCTCGTCGCCCCTCCGGACAGCTGCGACGGCACCGACAGGAGCAGCCTTCCCAGCTTCCCGCCCGGATCCTTCTCCCGGAGGTCCTCCAGGACCCTGCCGACGATGCCCCTCTTCGCGAAGTCGATCTCGCGGTAGCTCTTCCCGTCTACAAAGGCTGATACCGCTTCAGGCATGCCGCCCACGGCCAGGTACTCCCTGTACCTCTTCATCATCGTGGGATGGACGCAGCCTACCGGCTCCCTCCTGTCGTAATAATGGCGGAGCAGCTGGAACGCCTGCCCTCCTCCGGCCCAGAGGAACTCCTCGAAGTCCAGGGGGCGGAGCGTCATATGCTCTTCCTCCGACGGGATGAGGATGCTCCTGACGTTCTCCGGAAGGGACACGAACATCCCCGTCTCGATGTAGTCATACCTTCCGTCCTTCACCAGATGCTTGACGGCCTGCCTCGCGCGGGGGAAGCACTGGACATCGTCGAAGACGATGGCCGAGTCCCTGCGGACGAGGTCGGTGTGAAAGAAGAGCTGCAGGTCCCGGAAGAAGCGGTCCAGGTCGTTCAGGTCATCGAAGATGCGCAGGACCTCCGGGGGCGCATCGCGGAGGCCGATGACGATGCAAGAGGCGTACTCGTTCCGGGCGAACTCCTTCGCCAGAACGGACTTCCCGACGCTCCTGGCGCCCTCAATCAGGATGGCGGTGCTGCCTTTGGAGCGAGCCTTCCACCTCCTCAGCTCATCGTAGGCCTTGCGCCTGAACAGGGTGCCTGTCATGTCCCGGAGAGCTGGCGGGGCATATTTGTACGTTTTCCCGATGTTAGAATTGCTTGAATTGACCGTTTTCCCGATGTTATGAAGCTCTGATTTGACGGTTCTCCCGCTATTCGTAGGCTCTGGAATGACGGTTCTCCCTCTGTTCGCAACCGTCGATCTGACGGTTTTCCCGCTATTCGGAAGCTCCGGAATGACGGCCCTCCCGCCATTCCCGTCAGCGCCCCGGCATTGCCATCCTAAAACCTATTTTATCTGGACAATGCATCCATCCGCACGTGGGCCCATGGACTGCATAAAGAAGAAGGTCAACGAGGAGCTTAAAAGGGGCTGGATAGGCTCCGACACAGGATGCGAGTACAACCCCTGCCATTTCACCGGACAGGACTGCACCTTCTGCTACTGCCCGTTCTATCCGTGCGAGGACGAGGACCTGGGCGGATGGGTCTACGCGAAGGACGGCCGCGCCATCTGGAGCTGCTCCGACTGCCTGCTGATCCACAGGGCCCATGTCTGCAAGCACATCGTCTCCAGGTTCGGCGAGATCGGGATAACCGACGCCTCGGACCCGAGGATCGCGGAGGTCCGCGACGAGACGATATCCGAGTTCAAGCATCGCGGCAAGCCGCTGATGGTCGTCGGCGCCACATCCGATGCGGGAAAGTCGGTCACGGTCGCGGCATTGTGCAGGATCCTCCACAGGCGCGGGCTCCTGGTGGCGCCTTTCAAAAGCCAGAACATGAGCCTGAACTCCAAGGTCACCCGCGGCGGCGCCGAGATCGCCATGATACAGACGCTCCAGGCGAAGGCGGCCGGCCTGAAGAACCCGGACAGCCACATGAACCCCATCCTGCTGAAGCCCAAGGGGGACACCGTCTCCCAGGTCATGGTCAGAGGGAAGCCCTTCGCGGACTACGACGTGGAATCATATTACAGGGACTTCGTCCCCGGCCCGGGCAGGGAGATCGTCAGGGAGAACATAGACTTCCTGCTGAAGAGGTACGACTGCGTGCTGATGGAAGGGGCCGGCTCCCCGGCGGAGATAAACATCTACGACGCGGACATCGCCAACATGGGCGCGGCGAAGATCGCCGGCGCCGATGTCATACTGGTGGTGAACGTGGAATGGGGCGGATCGTTCGCTTACGCCCTGGGCACGCTGAAGCTCATCCCGGAGGAGGACCGCGGGATGATAAAAGGAGTGATATTCAACAACGTCCGCGGGAAGCTGGACGGGTTCAGGTCTTCCGTGGAAGAGTTCGAGAGGCTCGCCGGGGTCCCGGTTCTGGGGATCGTGCCCCATGCCGATGTGGTCCTCCCGTCGGAGGACTCCGAGGGATTGAGAGGGGTGCGCTCCAAGGGCGACGGGAAGTGCCTGGTCGGAGTGGTGAAGTACACGAGGATAGCGAACTTCACGGACATCGACCCCCTGTTCCTGGAGGACGTGTCGGTGGTGTTCGCGGAGAGCGCGGAGGACCTGGACGGCGTGGACGCCGTCATCCTCCCCGGGACGAAGAACACGATAAACGACATGAAGTGGATGGAGTCCAACGGCATCGCGGACAGGCTGAAGGAGCTCCGCGGGAAGGTCCCCATGCTGGGTATATGCGGAGGCTTCCAGATGATGGGGAAGGTCCTGAAGGACCCCGAGGGGCTGGAAGGCGGCGTGCCGGGGACGGAGATCCCGGGGCTGGGGTTCTTCGACAACGAGACGCACTGGAGCAAGTACGAGAAGAGGATCGTCAACGACACCGCGGACATGCTGGTGGGGGACGGCGGAGAGGTCACCGGATACGAGCTGCACATGGGGATGTCCGACGTGAGGGAGAAGCCGCTGTTCGAGATCAGGGGCGGGCTCGGCAAGGCGCCGGAGCCCGAAGGGTCCGTAAGAGAAGAGGAGATGCTCTTCGGGACGTATCTGCACGGAGTGCTGGACAGGATGCCGTTCAGGAAATATTTCTTATCGTTCGTGAAGCACGGGGACAGGAAGGTTGATACTTCTTCTACGAAGGACTACGACGAGATCATGGAGGAGAACATCGAGAAGCTGGCCGATGTCTTCGAGGAGAGCCTGGACATGGACGCGATAATGAAGATAATCGGGGGATCCTGATGGGCGGGATTCTCTTCCTCGGGACGTCTTCCGACGCCGGAAAGACCACGGTCTCTGCAGCGGTCTGCGGCTTGCTGGCCGAGAGGGGATTGGACCCGGTGCCGTTCAAGGGGCTGAACCTCTCCCTGAACTCCTACGCCACGAAGGACGGAGGGGAGATCGGCATAGGCCAGGCCTTCCAGGCCTGGTCCTGCGGGCTGGAGCCGGAGACCGCCATGAACCCGGTGCTGCTGAAGCCGTCGGGAGGAGGGCCGATACAGCTCATACTGGACGGGAAGCCCAGGCAGGACATCACCCGCGACTGCCCTATGGACAGGGAGGAGGCTCTGGAGACTGCTGTCAGAGCTTACAGGAAGCTGGCTTCCGAGCACGGGATAGTGGTGTGCGAGGGATCGGGATCCCCCGCGGAGCTGAACCTCATGGACAGAGACGTCGCCAACATCGGGATGATGAGGGCGCTGAAGCTGCCTTCCATTCTTGTGGCGGATATAGAGCGCGGCGGGGTGTTCGCCGCGATCTACGGGACATGGCTTCTGATGCCCGAGGACGTGCGCCCGCTGCTGAAAGGGTTCGTGATCAACAGGTTCAGGGGAGACGGCTCGATCCTCGCGGACGGGGTGAGGAAGATGGAGGATCTCACGGGGATGAAGTGCCTCGGAGTCCTGCCCTATGCGTTCCTGAGGTTCCCCGAGGAGGACTCCCTCTCCAGGTCCGAGGGGAAGATGGACGGATCGGATGCGAGGTCCGCTTATCTAAACAACATCAAGGAGCTGGGAAGGATGTTCCTCGATGCCGGGCTGGACCTTGACGCTATCATAGAGATGGCGAAGGGCTGATCCCTTTCGCGGGCGGGGCATAGGGCGGTCGCCATGGATCTCCTCGGGGCCGGCCAGGAGGACGCCTTCGTTCTTGGCGAACTCCTAGAGATCTTCTTCGAAGCCTCCCTCGGATACGATCATCAGGAGAGGGTTGGACCTGTCCGAGAACCTGGATGCGCGGCGGGCGAGGTCATTGTACTGATGGAAGCCGGCGGGCTTCGCCGTCAGCCTGCACTCAACGAAGAGGTCGTAGACGATCCCGTTGAACCCGATGCGGGCGACGATGTCGATGCTCTCGCTGATTCCGCTCTTCCTGTCATCGATCCACCAGCGGCCGATGGAGCCGACATTGTAGCTCCTCTCGATCAGGTCCATGCAGAAGAGGACGAAGCGGGACTGCAGATGCTCCATGACGATGTCCTGCATGAGAGGATAAGGATCTTCGGGACCCGGAAGGATCGGGGCCCTGCGGACTACTCCGTAATAGAACGAGGCCGCCTCGTCCCTGATGCGGTAAACGGGCCTCTTGGGTGCGCCCATCATCGGATTGTCCTTCTTGACGATGCCTTCCGAGACGAGCCTGTCGAGGATCCCGACGCACCTGGTGCCGAGGCCGGTGCGGCCGGAGATCTCCTTGAGGCTCCTGCAGCCGCCGGCTATCGCCGACAGGACGTCGGAGCTGTCACGGTCGAGCAGGAGCATCGCATCGTCTGCGAGGAAGGATGATCCCAGCATACATTCGACGGCATCGTGATAGCTCTTCCGGCAGCAGCGGATGTGATGCGAAGGGACTCCGCCGATCGTCAGATAGAGCAGGAGCTGGTCGCGGACGGGCATTCCCGGATGGAAAGCCCTGCATTCCGGGAACGGCAGAGGCTCCAGGGCGATGATGCGGCTGAACCTTCCGTACAGAGGGCCTTCGCCGTCTTCCGCGAGGGACCTCATGGCGGACACATCGGAGCCGCAGAGGACGAGAGTGGACGTCGTGTCCTGGAGAAACCTGTCGATGAACGCCTGGATGCGGGACACGGCCGGAGGATCGGCCCTCATAAGATTGTGGAACCCGTCGATGACGATGACCGTCTCTTCGGAGCAGGCCGCTTCCAGGCCTTTAATGAGGTCCGAAGGCTCCTCTCCGCAGAGCATTCCGATCCTCTGCAGGAGGCCATGATAGCATTCGGCCTTCTTCGAAGGTATGACATCCAGCCAGAGCGAGCGCTTCCCTTCGCAGAACGTCTTCAGGAGAGCTGTCTTCCCTATTCCGCGGCGGCCGTAGACGAGGATCGCCTTCCCCTTGCCGGAGAGCTCTTCGAGAGCATTCAGCTCTGCATCGCGGCCGACGAGATTGACCATGACATGGGGATAGAGGCCTCGGATTTAACTTTTATCAAAATTCATTGAATTATGAATTTTATTATCAAATTCATTTGAAAATGAATTTTATCCGTTGCCTCACCGAGATTGCAAACATCGCCTCACTTCTCCGACCATCTGCGGCAGCCGACATATACCTGGAGGACCGCCTAGCGCCTAAATCGCTGATATCGCGCATAGGGCACCGTCACCGAGAACCGATGAAGATTGAGCCTACAATGCGGGCAAAAGTATGACTACATCGCAGCCCCATCTCGATCGCATAGTCCTCCAGTGAGAAGTTGGAGGGGA
>CAVICI010000042.1:0-16521 GCA_963640995.1 Dialister hominis
TGAGCTCTGTAAAGCTCAGGCAACTTCACCACGTAAAATCACCTTTGAAATTACGTGAGTTGAAAATAAATTTACTTACGCTGGTGACGTTCGACGGCCAAATAACTTCTGTGATTCCGCAATATTCGAATATCCTATCTTCCAGTTCCGTCATTCTCGACAAGTCTATGGTTCCTTTTAATGCTGTACATTTATAGAATGAGGAACCCTTGAGGCTTGTTACGGAACGGAAGTTTATTTTTTTCGATTCGGAATTGTTGATGCACTCTAGCTTTGTGCAATTTTCGAAGGCTTTTGTTCCAATCTTTTCCACGGTGTCCGGGTAGCTGATATTTGTGAGCAGGCTGTTGTTCTTGAACATGCCTTCCACAATCTCGGTGGTGCCCTCGGGGAAAGACACGCTGGTGAACTTGCAGCCATCGAATGCATCTTTCCCGATAGTCGAAATCCTCGTGAGGTCGAAGGCGCTCAGCTTCGTGTCCGTAAATGCTCCTATCCCGATAGAGATCTGATCTGCTTCGTACGTTGCTGTTTCAAGGTTTTTACATCCTTTGAAGGCATAATCTCCGATCCTGGTGACAGATCTGGGGAATGATATGCTTGAAATGCCCGTAATTTCGCCCGTCTCGGATTTGCTCGAACAATCTTGAAATGCACTCTCTCCGATGGTCGTGACCGAGTCTGGGAGGGTCATGTCGACCAGAGACGAGCATCTTATGAAAGCTGTTTTTCCAATTTCTGTTAGTTTTGATCCTTCTTCGAACGTGATGGTGTTAAGAGCTATGCAACGGGCGAATACTGCATACACTTCATTGTCAAAGAGCTGTATGGATTCGATTGTGTTTGGAATTACCAATCTGATTAGGTCATCATTTATTTTGTAATCACGATGCCCTCCGATGGCCGTGACTTTATATTCCTTGCCATTGCTATCGGTTGTGGTCTTTGGAATCGTAATGGATGCCACTTCTTCTGGAATCCCGATAACGGTTGCGGTGCCATCTTCATTATATCTGTAAGTCAGTCCTTCGGTGTCGGCTGTCGTAGTTACTTCGCTATCGCCGGCGACCTCGTCCCCCCCCCCTCGGCCAAAACAGCCGGCACGCAGAGGGCCATTACGATTGAGAATACAACCGCAAATAGGGCCTTAACCCCCCCCCCCGTGGCCTGTTCTTACGGCGGACTGCCCGGGCGGAGCATAGGTTTCCATTCTCATGGTATCATCTCCTGATCCTTCGGAAGATGCCTTAGGCAATCTGCCGTAGAATTAGTTGGAATATACATCCAACTAAACTTAATAGTTTCCCGATGGCGTGGACCATCGAAGGCCACTAAGGGTTTTTGCGAGGCCGTCCCGGACCCTCTTCGGAGGCAACTGCAGCATGAGATCGATAGCCTTCTCAGGATCCGCAGCTACATCGAGAAGAAGGGCGGGGCGCGTGCCGTCGGTCCTGTGCGTCATCTGCGGCACCGCCGAGGAGACTGGGCTCTATTCGGATAGCGTCTCCTTTGCAGGCCGTATATCCGAAAATAAGCACACTAATTATCCGAAAACGGATAAGATAATTTTCCGAAATCGGATAATATATTTATCCGAAAACGGAAAAGTTAATATTCATAAAGCGATTGCCAAGCATGGTTCTGACCCCTGACGGATATTTGAGGCGCTACATGGATGACCGTGTGGCGAAGGCGTTGAGGATATGCGGGGCAGTCTGCATCAAAGGGCCGAAAGGCTGCGGGAAGACCTGGACCGCGCTGAACCATTCGAACAGCGTTTTGCGGCTGGACGACCCCGAGAAGGAATACAAGGCCCGCAGATTTGCAAGGGACCGCCCTAATGATGCTCTCATCGGAGAGGAGCCGAGGCTGATTGACGAGTGGCAGGCCGCTCCCGCGATATGGGATGCCACGCGTCACCTGGTAGATCAGGGGAAGAAGAAGGGCAGGATCATATTGTGCGGGTCGGCGACTCCCGATGTGGATGCGGAAGCGGAGCTCCACACAGGATTCGCCAGGATATGCTCCTACAGGATGCGCACGATGTCGTTATTCGAGTCCGGCGATTCCGATGGGTCCGTGCCGTTGTCATCGCTTTTCGCTTCCGAAGAAGTTCATACGACCTGGGAAGACGTCGATGTCGAATCCTTGATCGGATTGATTGTCAGGGGCGGGTGGCCAGAAACTCTTGGGATGAACGTAAACGACGCGGCGGAATTGAATCGTACTTTCTTGACGACGATTGTCGAATCCGACGTTCTACGCATTGATAGCAAGGCGAACATGTCGACGGTAATCATGCTGCTGAGATCTCTGGCCCGCAATGAGAGCACGGTAGCCAATGACGCAACCATCCGCTCGGACATGAGGGTGAATGATGACGATGAACCTATCGCTCAAGTAACATATGTGAAATACCGCAACTATCTGGACAGGTTGTTCCTGCTGGAGGACCAGCCTGCTTTCAATCCGAACTTAAGGTCATCCGTACGTGTTGGAAAGATGCCGAAAAGGCACCTTGCTGATCCGTCTCTAGCCGTCGCCGCATTGAGAGCCACTCCCGAGATGCTTTCTGATGACCATCGCACTTTAGGATTCCTTTTCGAGGCATTGTGCGAGAGAGACCTCCAGATCTACGCCACCGCTCTCGGAGGGACGCTGGGCCATTACCGCGACGGGGACGGGCGGGAGATAGACGCCGTCGTGGAGCTTCCTGACGGCAGATGGGGCGCCTTCGAGATCAAGCTCACTCGGGCTGGGATAGAGGACGGAGCCGAGAGTCTTCTCAGGATCCGCAGCTACATCGAGAAGAAGGGCGGGCGCGTGCCGTCGGTCCTGTGCGTCATCTGCGGCACCGCCGAGGAGGCGAAGCTCCGTCCGGACGGAGTCTACGTGGTTCCGATTACCAGGCTGAAAGCGTAACTCCATGGGCCGATCCGAAGCCGTATCAGGGGGCGAACACGGCCTCGACGGTCTTCTGGCAGATGCCCAGACCGACGCATATGGCATCCTTGGAATCGGGATCTTTCGCGTATCTCCTGGCCTCTATCTGCTCCACGGCTGTCTTGGCAAGGGATTGAAGGCTCTCCTTCGGATTCATCGTTGTCTTCACCTCGATTATGACCGGAGGGCGCCCTTTCGATCCTTTGAAGAATATGTCTGTCAGGCCGTAGCCTTTCGAGGCCTCTGTCTGGGCGGCAAGCTCCGGCGTCATCAGATATGCCATTATCACATCGCGGTACCTGTTGTGCCTAGAGGACGGGTTCAGTTCTGACCAGCTGCGGTCCATGCAGAGGCCCTTGAGCATCAGCTCCAGGTTGGTCTTCAGTACGACGGGGTCTTTGCTGTAGATGGAGTCCATGACTGCGATGGCTTCTTTCTCGTTCTCTTCGGCCTTTTCCACAAGGGCCTTGAACGCGAGCGAGATCTCCTTGTTGACCATCGAGACATCGCAAAGCGGGTATCCGTCGGCCTGGTCTCCGGTATCGATTGCTTTCAGATAGCCCGTCATGGCCAGATACGAGTATACGACAGACGGCTTCACGACAGGCGACAGGACATCGGAATAGGCTATGCGAGTGTCCAAAGGAGTCTTGATGACCGAGCCCTTTTCCATGTAGAGGTTCTTCAGCGATGACAGGGGCTCCGCTCCCATGTTCGACAGGAGGTCTCTGGACATTCCGCCGCCGGTCATGTTGATCCAATAAGCGCGTGGCATACAGTTGTTCTTCAGGTACGTCATGACGCTGAATGGGTTGTAGACATCCGCATCTCCGAAGCGGTAGCCGTCGTACCATTCCCTTATCTCTGCGAGGATCTCGGGAGGATTGCCCGTATCTTGGATCAGACGGACGGCTTCATCCTCTGTGAATCCGAAGTATTCGTCGCCTTCGGTCTCCAATATGCTGCATACCACCGCGTTGTTGAAACTGCTCAGCATGCTGGTTTTGGCCAGGGGCATGATTCCAGTGACGACGGCGAATTCATAATCCGTGTTGAATTTGAACGTATGCTCCATGAACGGCCGCATGGAGCTGATTATAACATCGAAATCAATCGAAGAGTGGATGTCCTGCATGCAATGGTCATATTCATCGACGAGGATCAGAACGTCTTTGCTGTATATCTTCTTCAACAGTCCGCATAAGATTCTGATGGCTTTGCGTTCTTGAATCTCGTCCAGGCTTGATTTAACGCACCTTTTCAGGAAGTCTTTGTCATCATCGTCGAGAGCATCTGAGTTCAAAGCACCGCTCAGATCTTTCACCGTGCACGAAATCATGTCCCTCAAGCTTTTGCGGAACAGTTTCTCCGATTCACCGGAAAGGTCTCCGAAGTTCAGTCTGATCACAGGATATGCGTTCTTGTATGGGCGGCAGCGGTCGCATCTGGACACTTCCAAGCCTTCGAAGATGTCGTCTTCATCTGCATATTCGATATTGAAGAAGCGGTCGATCATCGACAGGTTCAGGGTCTTCCCGAAGCGCCTGGGGCGGGTGAAGAGAAAAGTCTGGTTCTTCACTCCGCAAAGGTCGCAGATAAGCTTGGTCTTGTCAATGAAGTAGTATCCTCCAGTGACCAGGGCCTTGAAATCGTACACCCCGATAGGATATCTCATCTGCTCCATGGCCACGTGATGAGCTTCTGATTATAAAGAACTGCAGAGGTAGTTTTCGAGGAGACAGGGGGCCGTAGCCCCCATGCCTGTGGTGTATGCACTTAGTTGCTGGCGTCAGATCCCGATCTTCGCGGCCTCCATCCTGGCGGGCTTGGTGATGTGGGGCACCGTCAGGAGCACCATGGCCTCGACGAGGTCGTCCCAATCCTTCTCGTTGATCAGCACTGCGTTGCCTGAGCCCGTCCTGATGGTGATCTTCTCTCCCATCAGGCATCTGTTCGTCAGCTCATCAAGCTTCTTGCTCGCCGTTTCAACGGTATACTCCGCCATGATTTAGACAAATGTCTACTACTATATGAATATAGTAGTCACATGGTCGGAGAAACCGGCAGGATGTCACTCGATCCATATCGTTATGGCATCCCCGTCAGCGGAGTATGCCTTGTAATCAGCCGGCCCATGGAAGTCCAGGTAGCTCTCCAGCTTGGGGAGGCGTATCTTCCCTTCGGAGCAGACGGCTCCGCCCCTTATGTCCGGGGTGAACGTCATCTTGGTCCCGTCTATGGATATGACCGCCTTGTAGCGGGGCCTGGTGAACAGATCGGACTCCAGCACCGCGGGCTCCGGGCGGGACACGGTTCCGACCAGGTCCTTCTTCCCGCTGCGGCTGTCCATCTCGGCTTCGAGCGCTCCGATCTTCCCGGCGGCTTCGTCCAGCCTCTCCCTGAGCTCCAGGCTCTCCGACTTCAGATGCGAGTTCTCGTCCCGAAGGCCATCTATCTCGGAGGAGAGCTTGTCGTTCTCCTTCCGGGCCTTCTCCAGGTCCTTCCTGGCGATCGAGGGCGCCTCGTCCTGGGGCCTGGAGAGGGACTTGTTCTCCTTAGAGAGGCTCTCGTTGGCCTGGCGGAGGGCGGAATTGTCCTTCTTCAGCCTCTCGCATTCGGCCTGGGCCGCCTTGTGCTCCTCGTTCTTCTTCTCGAAGCGCTCCTTGTAGGGCTTGTACTTCTCGGCGGCTTCCCTCTGCTTGTCCAGGTCCTTGCTGAGCTTGTCTATCTCCTTCCGGGCCTTCTCCAGCTCCTTCTTCGCGGTTTTCAGATCTTCGATGACCTGATCGAGCTCGTCCTCGTCTTCCGATTGGGACTTGGAAGCGCCGGACGAGACCGCCGCGGGCCTGAACCCGCTCTGGATGGCCATCATCTGGAAGCTCTTCTTCTCCTCGTCGCTGAGGCCTTCGAGGCTCTGGTCGACCAGCTCGCTGAAGCCCTTCTTCTTTTTGTTCGACGGTCCCGGCATCGTATCTCTCGGAAGCCTTATCCTGCTGCTACGACAAAAAATGAACGGTTATCTATCAGCATGAGCATACAGAGCAGCGATGACCCTGTTTGCAGAGCACAGCTACAGCCGCGTTATGGTATTCATAGACTATAGGAACATCTACGAGAGCATGAGGTTCATGGAGGACCATTGCAGGCTGGACCTGTACCGTCTCACCCAGATCCTGGTCGGCTCCCGCGACCTCATCGGAGCCTACGTCTTCGATGCCAGGAAGATGTTCGCGAACAGGGACGACGAGACCATCGCCATGCACAACAGCCTCCGCGAGCAGGGGTTCAGGGTGATCGCCAGGGAGTCCATGGTCATCCGCGACGGCAAGGTGGAGCAGAAAGAGGTCGACGTCTCCCTTGCCTGCGAGATGCTGGAGCACGCCCTGATGAACCATTTCGACGTGGCCATAGTGATAAGCGGGGACAGGGACTTCGTGCCTGCAATCCAGAAGGTCCAGTCCGCCGGGAAGAGGGTGGAGGTGGCGGCGTTCAATGACGTCTACAACGAGGAATGCAAGCGCGCCGCAGACGTCTACTATCTTCTGGACGACCTTCCGTTCATGTCCATGTCGTCTCCGACGGCCATCGAGGGGGTCGATTACCGATGGATGAGAAAAAGAACATCCTGGACTACCAGAAGGAGATGGGCCTCACCGGCTACAGGATCGACCCCGACGTGTACGAAGAGGCAGTCAAGAAGCTGTACGTCCTGAGGTTCGGACTGGATGCGAGGAAGGAGAACATCGTCTCCAGCATCGGCGGGGTGATCGCTTTCATCGACCGCAAATACAACGGCGAGGCGGTGGGCGAAGGGGACGTATGGTTCTGCTCGGGGACGTTGTGGAACAACGTCTACTACGTGATGCCCCTGAGGAAGATAACATCGGCCATGATCATGGGCCTGGGAGAAGGCATCCGCAACGAGGTCATCGACACTCTCTGGAAGGCCAACAAGAGGGAATACGAGAGGATATTCGAGGACCGTTTCAGGGAGACGCTGTACAAGCAGGCCCAGGAAGAGGCGAAGAGCCGCAACCAGGGGATCATAGACTCCCTTCAGGAGAAGATCAAGGACCTGGAGAGGCGGCTGGAGCAGAGCAGGATGGTCATCGACGGCAAGGGCAGTTCGGACGCGGGCGGCGTGGAGCTGTTCTCCGAGGGCATGGAGCCTGCCGGAGCACCCGAAGCGCCGGCCAGGGTCCAGTACGTGGTCCAGGCCCCTGCGGCGGAGGGATGCGAAGCGCAGTTCGACCCGCACTCCGTCTACGGGCAGTGCGTGATCGCCCCCGGGATGCCCGAGATGCGCTTCCCGGAAGGCATGAAGAAAGCCGCGGGAAAGGTCAAGTGCACGGTGTCCAGGCTGTCCCCGGAGACCATACAGTCTGATGCGTTCGCCGACGGGAAGTATTTCGTCCACATCAATCCGAGCCACAAGTTCATCGTGGTCAGGAGGCACGATTACGGATCCGCCATATGCATAGACCACAAGATCCGCCTGGACGGCCTGGGAACGTATTCTTCGTTCAAAGAGCGGTGCACATTGATGGCGGAGTACGACGACAGGTACGGCGGGATCATAATCCATCTGTGACGTTCAGCTTCGGCAGGAGCTTCCGCTCTGCGTCTCGGAGAAGGGGAACGTCCCCGGAGAGTTCAGCGAAGATGCTTATACCAAGAGGCGCAAGCTCCTTCCATGGGATCGAACGGCAAGCCATCCTAGGGCCCGGGCCGCAATGGATAGGGAATGGAGACTGTCGCCTCCGATAGGCGCGGAGATGCAGGCGGGGAGCGCACGCAGGTCCGCGAGGGCCTCGGGAATCCTGAGAGGGGCTGCATCACCGTCGCGGACAAGGCATTATCAACCTGCGATGAGTTGTCAGAGATGATGAAGCAGGTAAGCCTCGGGGGACATTCCTTCGCGAATATGCGCGAGAAGGACAGGTACTATGTCGACAAGACCCTCCTGATAAAGGATCTCATCGATGCCGAAGACGACAGGGTCTATCTGTTCACACGTCCCCGCAGGTTCGGGAAGACCACCAACCTGACAATGCTGGACGCCTTCTTCAACGAGAAGTACAAGGGCAACACATGGTTCGACGGCCTGGAGATCTCCAAGTATCCGGAGTACGAGAAGTTCAAGAACGCTTTCCCTGTTATCCGTCTGAACCTCAACGACACGAAGACTCCGGACTATGAGTCTTTCATCGACATGATGCGCGATGCTGTCAACGATGCATTCAAGCCCCACAGATATCTGACAGAAGGGCTTGATGCAGACGGAGAAGTCGTGAGCCTTTTCGAATCACTGAAAGATCGGAGCATATCGGAGGGCGCTCTGGTGACATCCATCAAGAACCTATCGTCCGCTATCTGGGCGTCCACAGGGAAGAAGCCCATCATCCTGATCGACGAGTACGATTGCGCAGTCTCCGACAACTTCGGAGAGGAATCGCACAGGGCCATCTTGACCTTCCTGGGAAGGTTCTTCCGCTCGGCGCTGAAGACCAACGACAACAGGGGCATCGTCTACATGACGGGAGTCATGCAGATCGCCAAGGAGAGCATATTCTCTGACCTGAACAACCTCAAGGTGAACAACATCTTCTCCACGAAGTCCGACGAGAGGTTCGGGTTCACAGAAGCAGAGGTAAGAGAGATCCTGGAATACTACGGCCATCCAGAGAAGCTGGACGAGGTCCGGGAATGGTATGACGGATACCGCTTCGGTAACGCGGACGTGTACAATCCGTTCAGCATCATGAACTATGTCGATGAGGAGTTCAGACCGACGACATATTGGGCGAACTCCGGAGGAGACGGCATCGTCAGGCATCTCCTTCAGAGCATCGACAGCGACAATTTCGATACGATCATCGACTTGGTCACGGGGAACAAGGCACAGGCGGAGCTTATGCCGGAACTGACATACGGCGATGTCTATGCTCACGACGAGTCCCTCTTCAGCCTCATGGCCATGGCAGGATATCTGAACGCAGTGCCGGCAGGCGACGGAACCTACTACATCTCGATGCCGAACGAAGAGGTCATGAAGTTCATGAGCAAGAAAGCCCGGAGCATCAAGCCGATCAACAGCGTCGATTTCGTCGGATTCAACAGGGCCGTCCTCGACGGAGATGCGGAGAGGATGGTCAAGGTCCTGGAGAAGATCCTCATCACCGCCAGCTACATGGACCTCAGCCCGAGCACTCCGGAGAACCCCTACGAGATAATCGTCGCAACGCTTCTTCTGGGCGTGTGCGAGAGGTACACGGTCAGGACTCAGCGCGAAGCTGCCTTGGGAAGGTCGGACATTATAATGTTCCCGAAGGCCGAAGGGGACGTCGGGATGGTCCTGGAGCTGAAGACCGTCGATTCGGAAGACAAGATGGACGCCGGCGTGGAAGAGGCCATGAACCAGATCCATGAGAAGAGGTACTACGGAGAGATGCCCGGGAGGGACGTGGTCCTGCTGGGGATATGCTTCTACTCCAAGCTGGCCAAGGCCCGGACAGAGATCGTCAGGGTCCCTGCTTTATGATTCGGAAGGATGCATCTTCAGAACCAATAGGGCTTCAGAATCCGTGCATGCCGTCGCGCAAACAGCTGTTGGCAGTTCGGGCCCCGGCCCGGACGGACCGAGGCCCTGCCGATCGTCGCTGAAGGCGGTCGGAAGGATGTTCAGGCTTTCGCGGCACTCTGCTCTCTGGCGTTGTGCCTCTGCTCCCTCGCTTCCTTCCTCTCTTTCCTCTTCGCGATTGCGTCAGCTTTCTTGCCCATTGTTCTCACCTTTCACTTCTGTGAAGTCGGCGTGGCGGGAGGGAACTCATTGCTGGTGGGCCTTCTCCTCCGCGGCTCCGAACATGAGACTGGACGGCGCAGGATATAAAACATGCGATTCTGCATCGCAAGGGCACGAAATTGTACAGCAATCCTGATGATGATGGGAAGGAAGCCGGACCGCGGGCATCCGCAATCCGGCGTTTGGTTCAGTCCTGGATAACGCGGACCTGGATCCTCTTGTCCTTGTATCTGGCCTTGGGCAGGTCCATGGTCATCCTGTTGCCGAAGTCCTTGTGAACTTCGACGATCGACGACTCGGGGCCGACGCTGATCTTCCCGATGGAGACGTCTCTGACCCTGGCGTTGCGTATTATGAAGTCTGCCAGGGACACCTTCCCGAAGCCGTCCTTCTTGCCGAGGTTGATCTCGAACCTGCACATGCCGAAGACATCGGAGATCTGGTCATAGTCCACGACCCTCCTGATGGTGTCCTTCTGGCCCGGCTCCGCGTCCGGGACGTCCCTCTTCTCTATCTCCATCCCCGTGCGCATCTCGAACTCCTTGACGAGGTGCTCCTCCTCGGAGGTGACGAAGGACACTGCCGTCCCCTCCTTTCCGGCCCTGCCGGTCCTTCCGATGCGGTGGATGTAGGTGTCGATGTCGTCGGGCATGTCGTAGTTGACCACATAGGTGATGTCGTCCACGTCCAGCCCCCTGGCGGCGACGTCGGTGGCGATGAGGATGTCCGTGCCGTCCTCTTTGAAGTCGGCCATGACCTTCTCCCTCTTGGACTGGGGCATGTCCCCGTGGATGGCCTCCACCTTGTACCCGTACTTGGTGAGCCTCTCGTCCAGGGTGTCGACCATCTTCTTGGTCTGGCAGAAGATGATGGCCTTGGGCTTGTCGATGTCCAGGATCCTGCACAGGGCCCAGGACTTGTTCCTCCTTCCGACGGAGATGTAGTACTGCTTGGTGAGGTCCAGGACGACCTCGTCTTTGGAGACGGAGACCTCTTTGGGGCTTCTCATATAGTCGAAGGCCAGCTGCTTGACGTTCTCCTGCATGGTGGCGGAGAACAGCATGGTGTGCCTCTGGGCTGGCATGGCCTTCAGGATGAACTCGATGTCCTCCACGAATCCCATGTCCAGCATCCTGTCCGCTTCGTCCAGGACCATGACCGAGATCTCGCTCAGGTTCAGGACCTTCCTGGTGACCATGTCCCTGACGCGGCCGGGGGTCCCGACGACGATGTCGCATCCCTTTTTCAGCTTCTTGATCTGGCCCTCGATGCTGGCACCGCCGTAGATGGGGATGCACACATGGCCGGAGTACTTGGCGAGCTTCTCGAGCTCTCCCGCGACCTGGTTGGCAAGCTCCCTGGTGGGGACCATGACGATGGCCGACGGGACCTGTCTCCCGGCATCGATCGTTGCAAGGACGATGGAGCCGTAGGCTCCCGTCTTCCCGGTCCCGGTCTGCGCCTGGGCGAACATGTCGCAGCCTTTGATCCCGAGCGGGACCGAGTTGACCTGGATGGGGGTGGGCTCGCTCCAGCCCATGTCGTCCATAGCTCTGGCGACATCTTCGGGGATGCCGACGTCTGTGAAATTGGAGATCATACGAATCACTGATCTGAAACTCTGCCTGGGACACGACCCAGACGACTTTCCTTTTACGCGTGTGCCGTACCTGTTCATCCTTTATAAATATGATTTAAAAGGGAAGCATGGGCGGGGGTGCCGTCATTTTAAGCTCATTGGACGATATGCATGCCATGGAGCAGAAGAACAAGTTGCTGTTGGCGGCCGTTGTCGTCGCCGTCATCGCAGTGGCCCTCGCCGCATCATGCTTCCTGTTGCCGGACAGCTCCCATGAGCCGAGGGCGAAGATATTCCCTCAGCCGTTCCAGGACGGGGACAAGGACTATCCATCAGCCGCCGAGGCCCAAGAGATGTCGGACGATCTGATAGCATCGCTGGAATCATCCCTGTCGGACGGATCTCTGGATGTCACAGCCCTGGGGAAGGCCATATCCGAAGCGGAAGGCAGGCTCTGCGTCTTGCAGGACAAGCTCACTTGGGTCACCCTCGATTACCACGAGGATCCACCGAGCATGAAGTCCGAGTACCAGGCCTGGGATGCTGCGGTGGGCCGGCTGGAACGCACCTTCGCGAGCGCTATCAAGGATGCATTGTCCGGGCCGTGCTCTTCTGCTGTCGAAGCAGCGCTGAAAGCTATCGGAAAGGATCCGGAGTACTACCGCGCCTACGGGGAGACGACCCCTGAGCAGGAGGCCCTCCTCCAGAGGCAGTCCGATCTCAAGGCCCAGTACGACACCGTCATCGGGACGAAGTACGAGGTGACCGATGCCCAGGGCCGCACTTGGACGCTGGACACTGTTTCCGAGAGCACCACCCTCACCGACGAGGAGAAGAGGGCCCTCACCGCAGAGATCTATGCCGAGCAGTACACGGATGCGGCCGCAGTCTATGTGGAGCTCGTCCAGGTGAACAACGACTATGCCAAGCTGAAGGGCTATGGCAACTACGCAGAGTACGCCTACAAGGAGACGTACAACAGGGATTACACGGTCTCCGACGCCAAGTCCCTGTCGCAGCTGACCTCCCGGGCCTACGAGATCTCCGAGAACGCCTACGAGCTCGCCGGATACACCTCCGAGAAGTGCAAGGAGGAGACCGCATGGATGTACGAGCTCGACGCCGACGGGCTCATCGATGCGATGGAGCCCTTCATCCGTTCGGTCAGCTCCGATCACTCCCGTCTGCTGGATTACATGGAAGAGAACGGCCTCCTGTACATCTGCGACGGCGAGAACAGGATAAAGGCCGCGTATTCGACGGATATCAAGACCCGCGGCGCCGCGATAGTGTACATGGGAACTGTCGGGAGAGGTCCGGACACGGTAATCGGGCTGGTTCACGAGTTCGGGCATTCGTCCAACACCTGCCTGACGCCGAATAGGAGCTCTTGCTACGATGTCTTTGAGATCCACTCGCAGGGGCTGGAGGCGCTGTACTGTGCATCGGGCATGGTGGGCAACGGATCGGACAAGGCAGTCTCTGTGATGAAGATGAAGAGATTCGCATCTCTTGTGGCCTCTTCATCGCTGTTAACCGAGTTCGAGATATGGGCGTACGAGACGCAGGCCGAGACAGGATCGCTGACCGTCGACCAGGCGTGCGACAAGTTCGCGTCCATCCTCGAGAGCCACGGCATCGTCTACAAGGTCCCATATGACCAGAAGTACTACTGGGCTCACGTCATGCACCTGTTCAAGGTGCCCCATTACTACGTCAGCTACTGCACCTCTGTGTTCAATGCCATGGAGGTCTACCTGGATGCATTGCAGGATTACGGTTCCGCGAAGGAGAAGTACCTCGGTCTGCTGTACCAGGAGAATGTGGATGGCTATGTCGCAGCGGTGGAGAAGGCCGGATACTCGAATGCGCTGGACCATGAGGAGTCCGCGAGGATCCTCGACGGCATAGAAGATGCCCTGAGGGCCATCGGCAGCCGATGCCGTTGACCGGCAGGCATGGACTCTGCCTGCCGGGCCCGCCTCCCCGCAGGAGGGCGAGGCAGCTAAACCTCTGGCGACGATACCCTTCCATGGACAATAAGAGCAAAGCCATTGCGCTGGCGGCGGCCATTCCGCCCGGGCGCGCCCATTATATCGCCGGAACCGCATGGGTCGGCGATTCCCATGATGATCGAGTACTGGTCCGATTTCTCCTGCCCGTTCTGCTACATAGCCGAGGCTCGCATCAGAAGGGCGATACGCGAGATGGGGATAGAGGGCCAATGCAGGATGGGCTTCAGGTCTTTCCGCCTGAACCCCATGGCCAAGCAGGTCCCGTCGCATCCGATTTTCGACAGCTACGCCAAGCGCTACGGGCCGGAATCGGCCAGGATGCAGATCGAGCGCATCGAGGAGATGGCGGCCGGAGAGGGCCTCGAGTTCCATTACGGCACCGCATGGAACTCCAGCACCATGGACGCGCACCGCTTGGCGAAGCATGCTTATGCCGCGATGGGGAAGGCGTCCGGAGACGCCCTCGCCGACAGGCTCTGCGAGGCGTTCTTCAGGGAGAACAGGGTCCTTGCGGACCATTCCGTCCTGCTGTCCATCGCGGAGGAGGTGGGCATGGACGCTGGCGATGCCAAAGAAGTCCTGGAATCCGATATGTACAGGGACCAGGTCCTGGCGGACGAGGCGGCGGCCCGTTCCTTAGGGGTGACCGCCGTGCCGTTCTTCGTAATCAACAGGAAGTACGGGATCCCGGGCGCGGTGGAGATCGGCGACTTCAAGCGCATCCTGCAGGCCGCTCTGGACGAAGAGGAAGCGGATGTTGTCGAAGGGTCCGCCTGCGGGCCGGATGGATGCAGCTGAGAGGACGATTCGATATCTTTATATGAAATGATAATATCCCCAGATTGCTACGTGTGGACGTGGTGTAGCTGGTTATCACTTGACCTTGCCAAGGTCAGAACTCGGGTTCGAATCCCGGCGTCCGCACTCATGTTTCCTCATCTCGCTTTTCCTTTCGGCAACTCTTATATCCGCTCTCCGTATCGTGCGCATCATGATTCAATGTCCGCGCGGCACCAGGGACTTCCTCCCTGATGAGATGGAGAAGCGCAGGTTCTTCGAGGGCAAGCTCAGGGACATGGCCAAGGTCCACGGCTTCAGAGAGACGGAGACTCCGATATTCGAGGATGCGGAGCTCTTCATCCTCAGGTCCGGGCCCAACGTGCTGAAGGAGCTCTACGCCTTCGAGGACAAGGGCGGCAGGCAGATCGCCCTCCGTCCGGAGATGACCGCGCCTGCAGTCAGGATGTTCGTCAACGGGATGAGCAACGACCCCAAGCCGATCAAGATCTTCTACTTCGGCCAGTGCTTCAGGTACGAGAGGCCCCAGAGCGGCAGGTACAGGGAGTTCTTCCAGTTCGGTGCGGAGATCATCGGAGGGGCCACCCCCGAGACCGATGCGGAGGCTATCGCTGCCGCATCCGGCATGATCAAAGCGCTCGGACTGAAAGACTATAGGCTCAGGATCGGGCACATCGGGGTCCTCAGGCAGAGGATCGCCGATGCCGGGGTCCCTGCCGAAAGGACCGCAGAGGTCCTGCAGAAGCTCGACAAGAAGCTCTATGACGAGGCCCGCCCTCTGCTTGCGGACATGGGCGTTTCTGAGGAGGATGCCGAGGACATATTCTCGCTGACAGAGACCGTCGGCGGCACAGAGGTCCTGGACAGGGTCCCCGGAGAGGCCGGCGACTGGCTCAGGCAGGTCGTCGCGTACCTGGACGCCATGGGCGTCAGGGACGTGGAGATCGACCTGGGGGTCGTCAGAGGCCTGGACTACTACACCGGGATGGTCTTCGAGGCCGAGGCTCCTGCGCTGGGCGCCGAGAAGCAGGTCTGCGGAGGCGGATCATACACGCTTTCCGAGCTGTTCGGAGGGGAGAAGGTGTTCTCCACAGGCTTCGCCATCGGGTTCGACAGGGTCCTGCTCGCTCTGGAGAAAGAGGGCATGGCCTACGAGCCCCGCGGAATAGACGCCTATGTCATCTCGGTCACCGACGATGTCAGGATGAAGTCCGCCGAGATCGTCGCGATGCTGAGGTCCGCAGGAGTGTCTGCGGACATCGACATCATGGGCAGGAAGATGGCGAAGGCCCTCAAGTTCGCATCGTCTGCCAGAGCGAGGTACGCCGTTATCGTCGGGTCCAAAGAGCTCGAGGAGGGTGCGGTGACCCTGAGGGACATGTCCTCGGGGGAGCAGTCCATGGTCCCGATATCCGAGCTCGCAGGCAGGATATCCGGAAGATGAAAAGACCGGCCGTGGGCTTTTTCCCACGGTCCGATCCTTCAGGTTCATAAAGACGGGGGATCCTGTCCCCCTCAAGGGCCTCAGACCTTATAGGTGGTCGAGTTGACGGTTATAGACGACAATGCGCCGTCGGTGAAGGTCATCGTGGCTTCGTGGCCGTTGTAGCTTAGGCTGTATGACGTCTCTTTGCCGAGGTCGGTGGGGACTCCCTTCTCGTTGCCCATGTAGTAGAGCTTGTATCCGTCGGTCCCGGCGAATTCGAAGATGTAGCTGCCATCGGTCGAGCTGCTGACGCAGTTCAGGTCCAGAGTGCCGGTTCCGCTGGTGGCATTCAGGGTCACGGTCTTGATGTCGGGCGATTTGTAATCTCCGAGATGGAAGTTGCCGGAAGTCAGCTTCAGGCTGTATTGCTTCGCTTCGACAGAGTATATCAGGCCGTGCAGGATGGTGACGATCTTCACTGTCTCATTATCTTCTGTTATGACGTAGCTGTTGCCGACGGTCTTTCCGAGTCCGGGGACATTCACATTGATGCTGTTGAACTTCTGATCCTTCAGTTCGTCATTTGTGTCCCATGTGCCGACTGACTTTCCGCCATATGTCGTGGCGTCGAAGATGTACTCTTCGGAATATCCCACCACTGTAGTCGAAATCCCCATCGAGTAATATTCTGAGGACACGTCGTATTTCAGCGTGCTTCCGGGCAGCGCATACCCGTCGTGGCTGGCGTTGGAGCTTATCGCAACGTATACCGCGGTCCCTGCCAGCGCCACGATTGCGACGAGCATCGCGGCGATGAGCGTAGATGCGCCGTTCTTTCTCCTTTTGTCGAACCTCATTTTGAATCGCCAGAGGATGATGCTAGGCGATGTTAACATTATTGGTGGGTCTTTCTGAAAATTAGTGGGTAGATAGCCATTCCTTAAAGGACTAACAAATG
>CAVICI010000043.1:0-15038 GCA_963640995.1 Dialister hominis
GAAGAGATGAAGCAGATTGACACGGGCGGATTGTCTTTCGCGGAGCTCCGCAAGGAAGACAAGTACTATGTCGACAAGACCCTCCTCATCAGAGACGTCCTCAATTCCAACAACAGGGGAGTCTATCTGTTCACTCGCCCCCGCAGGTTCGGGAAGACCACCAACCTCTCCATGCTGGACGCCTTCTTCAACGAGAAATACAGGGGCAACACCTGGTTCGACGGCCTGGAGATCTCCAAGTACCCGGAATACGAGAAGTTCAAGAACGCATTCCCTGTCATCCATATCGATTTCGGAGGAGCCAAGGCAGAGACGTATGAATCGTTCATCGACGGGATGCGCGATGCCATTAGCTTCAGCTTCGAACCCCATCGTTACCTTCTTGATTCGCCCGATCTGAGGGCGCCTGTCAGGAAACTATTCGAATCCCTCGACGATGAAACGATAACCGAAAGCAAACTGAAAACATCGGTGAAGTGGCTTTCTCTTGCATTGGCTGCCCACTTCGACAAAGATCCTATCATCCTCATCGACGAATACGATCGCGCTGTGTCAGATGCATTCGGAACAGAATCCCACAAGCCGATGATGGACTTCCTGAGCGAATTCTTGTACCATTCTGTCAAAGGCAATCCACACAGACAGATGGCCTATATCACGGGCATAATGCAGATCACGAAGCAGAGCATCTTCTCTGGTGCGAACAACTTCAAAGTGAACAACATCTTCTCGAAGAAATCTGACGAGAGGTTCGGTTTCACAGAAGCGGAAGTCAGGAGAATCCTAGAAGAGTCCGGGCACCCAGACAAGTTCGATCTTGCTAAGGAATGGTACGATGGATATTGCTTTGGGGATGCAGAGGTATACAACCCGTTCAGCATCATGAGCTTCGTGTCAGAAGATTGCAATGAATCCGATTACTGGGCCAACAGCGGCAAAGACGTCTTGATCAAGGACATGCTCAAAAGCATCTCCGCTAAGAACTACACAGACATAATGGAGCTAGTGACTGGCGGATCGATTGAGTCCGACCTGATAGCCACATTCCCATATGAGGCCATAAAGAAGTCCGGGACGCCCCTGTACAGCCTGATGGCCATGTCCGGATATCTCAAGGCGGTACCGACAGACAAGACGAATCCAGAAGGCAACAAGCTGTTCGAAATCTCCCTTCCGAACGAGGAGGTCAGGAAGATCGTCTCGAAGATGATGAAGGCGATATATCCGTTGGACACTGACGACTACTCTGATTTCTGCAAGGCCATCCTGGACGAGGACGCCACGAAGATGGAGAAGGTCCTGGTCAGGGTGATGAACGGTGCCAGCTACATCAACCTCAACGAAGCGACCTACGAGGCCGTCATCATGACTTTGACATACTCCCTGTCGAAGACGTACAGGGTCAAGCTGGAAATCCCAGAGGGCAAGGGCAGGGTGGACATAGAGTTCTACCCCAAAGTCCCTGATATCGCACCGATGATCTTCGAGCTCAAGGTGGCCGACGAAGAGAAGGACCTGGACGCAAAAGTCGCAGAGGCATTCAGGCAGATCCACGACCGCGAGTACTACAACGGCATGGAAGGGCGCATCATCCTCGTAGGCATGGCCTTCTGGAACAAGGTCCCGAAGATCGAGATAGGCTCCGTCATGAACGGCGACGGCTTCGCCCTGTCCGACGAGAAAGCCGGAAGGATCTGAACCCTATCAAGCCATACAGCCCACGGAGGACATCAGCAGGCAATGAAAGGAGACCTTTCCACACTGAAGAAAGCATGCCTTTACGGTTCGAAGGTAATGACCGTCGGAACAGCCGTCCTGGGAGCGATCATAGCAGTAATCCTCATCCTCGGCGCCTGCTCGCTCTTCTCCGACGCGGCCGCAGACACGCTGTGGAGCATCATAGGGCTGGCATCGGATGAGCCCCCTGCGAAGAGGGCCTGCCTCTACCTCGAAATCCTGACGATATTCGTCCTGGCCATCTTCACCGTGAGCGAGCTGAGGAGCATCATGGCCTCTATCCATTCGGAGCACAGCCCTTTCACCGAGATGAACACTTCCAGGGCCATCGCCATGTCCAAGGCCTATGTGGCCGGAGCGGTCATCCTCGGAGCGTTGGAGCTGATCGGCGGATTGGGCCCGGCCTCGGCCGCGTTCATGTTCTTCGGCTGCATCCTGCTCTCTGTCGTGCTGTTCATGTCCGCGCTGATCATCAGATACGGATCCGTCCTGCAGAACGAATCCGATCATACGCTGCGAGGGCCGACATGACGATAATCCTCAGATTGGACAGGGTGATGGCGGACAGGAAGATGTCCCTGAACGAGCTGGCGGAGCTTGTCGGCATCAGCAACGTGAACCTGTCCAACATCAAGACCGGGAAGATCTGCGCCATCAGGTTCTCCACCCTGAACGGCATATGCAAGGCCCTGAACTGCCAGCCGGGAGACATCATCGAGTATGTGGATGATGAACTGATTAATGATAATCATTAAAAATTTAATTTCAGTCAATATATTAATACCGCTTACCGGATGCGTGCACCAATGAAGACGATCGTCAAGCTCCTGAGCAGCACCGCATTCATGATGGGCGCTGCGGTGGTGGTCTCTCTGATCACCAACGAGTACATCACGGGGTGGTACCCCGACGGACTGGCATCCAACAGCGCCCTCCGCAGCAACATAACCATCATCCTCCTGGCATGCATGCTCACGCTGACGCTGTCCAGGATCCCCTACAGGAACCTGGACCCTGTGAAGAACTGCAGGTCTGTGACCCGCGCCATCGTGCTCGGTCTGATCGTCGCATCCACCATCCCGCTGGTCGCCTATTACACCCTGAGGAACATGGACGGATACTCCGCCTACGCCCCCGGCCTCGTCTTCCTGGCGGCCACGCCCTTCGCCGCTTCCGTAGGGCCGCTGTCTCTGATCCTCCGCGGAGACCTCGAGCACGCCCTCAGGTCCACGATCGTGGTGTACATCGTCGCCCTGGTGTGGATCCCGTTCATCGTGTGGATCACCCTCGGCAAGACCGTGGACATGACCACCGTTGTCGTCACGGTGATAGAGCTCATCGGAGTGCCCCTCGTGGTCTCCAGGCTGTTCACCAAGGTCGAGATAGACAAGACTGTCATGGCGGTGGTCCTGAACTGCGTCATCGCGTTCCTCGTATGGCTCTCTGTCGGGTCCACCAACTTCGGCTCTGCGGGAGTTACGGTTCTGGCAGTGTTCATGGCCATCGCCGCCCTCAGGGACATCGGCCTGGGCCTGGGCTCCGAAGCCGTGGAGAAGAAGATGGGCATCCCATGGTCCCAGCGCGTCACCGACATCCTGATGATCTCCTACAAGAACAAGGGCATCGCCATCGCGCTCTGCGTCGCGGTTATGGGGCCTGACGCGAGGTTCGCCATGGTGGCCATAGCCGCGTCCATCGTGGTGGAGGTCTGCTGGGTCGCTTTCATGGATTCCGTGCTCTTCTCCAAGAAGCGCATGGCAAAGGAGCTGAAGCTGGACCAGGAGGCCGGAAGGCACCAGGCATGGGAATGAGCATGGAATGGTCTGAAATATCCGCACCTGCTTCCGCTGTCCGGAACGGAAATGGAGAAATGCATCAAGATACGGAGCAGGTACTGCAACTTCGAGCCCCCTGCCAGCTTCCGCACCGACATCCTCAGGTACCATGGGATCAGGTGCGAAAAGAACGTCACGGCGGTCGGGGACCACCCCCTGTTCCATGCCTCGATGAGCCCCAGGACGCTCAAGGCGTACCTGCACTGGAGGACCCTTGTCTGGGACAAGAAGGCGCCCGCCGCGGACTAGAAGTTCCTCTGGCTGAGGATCTGCGAGATCATCAACGACCCTTACACCGAGCCGGAAGAGGGGCTGGATGAGCTTGTCTGGCTGGCCAACGCTTTCAAGGAGAACTACACGCTGATGCTCTTGGCGGCCAACGCCGCCAAGGACCTCAGCATACTGCTGGGGAAGCCTTGGGACGAGTCGATCCTCTGGATGGGGGCCTACCTGAAGAACGTGGCCTTCACACAGACGGTCCTGTCGAAGGACATTCCAGACATTCCCGCCGCCGCCATAGCGCTGATAGCCAACATGCCCAAGCTTTCGAGCGTCGGCGACCTGGACCTCTTCGCCAAGAGGTTCAACGCCTGCTTCAAGGCCATCGTCAAGGAAGAGCTCTCCAGGGGTCGCGGGTCCAAGCTGGATCCGTCATTCTGCCTGAGCGAGGAGAACATCCTGCTCTTCGACGGCTTCGCATATTACATGTGCCCTCAGGAGGCGAGCTTCAGCTCCATCAGCATCAGCACCTGCCACCCATGGCAGGATCTCGTCAAAGGAATCGCCAGCTATGTCGCCTCCACCGTGGCGCCCGCCTGGAAGAAGGAGGAGTGGGAATCGCTGACCCTGCTAGATTCCGACCAGTACTACATCGCGGAGAGCATCGTCGCCGGGACCTATGTGCCGGGTAAGGAGATGGAAGACGCCCGCAGACACAAAGGCAAGGCACCGGCCGATAGAGCCGAAGATGCTCCCGCCAAGAGATCAAGGCCGGCTCCCTGGTGGATGCCCGACCGGCAGGACGGCGATCCCTCGTCGACCTTGGACGGCGGCGAGGAGTATCCGATGACCGGGCACATAGCCGTCACCTACGGCGTCATATGGAGCGAGCCTGCCCCCAAGCGCCTCCTGGAGGCGCTGGACGGCATGGCCTTCGAGCATCCTGAATCCGCGACCTCGTATCATCCGTCGAAGATGTGGTACATGGATGCGGCCAAGATGGACAGGGACCAGAAGAGGTTCTACATCCAATGGAGGTACGAGGTCGCCAACGGCATCTACTCCGACAGCGACCACGGGTACCTGAAGCTGCTGCTGACGGATGCCGTGGCCACGATAGACGATTCCGCCAGATGCCTGGAACTGCTGATCGGCCTGTACCGCGCCTATTCCGCTCAGGACAGCTATATCAAGAACATGCTCTCCAGGATATGCACAGACTACGCCATACTCACCCAGCATGACCCGCCCATCGAAGCCACAGGGCAGGAGAGGGACTTCATCCTCTCCCAGAAGCTGCAGGCGCGGCCCCTCGGCCGCATCTCGATGGACCTCATGTCCGGATTCAAGGGCGTTAACACAAAGAAATACGTCCATCAAGGATATGATTACGACACGGCGCTGAATGCCGTCGTGGATGCTCTCGACAAGAAAAGCCTCAAGATGATATCTAAAACCCTTTACAGCAGCTTCAACGACAGCGAAATCGCCTTCGACAGGAAGATGATGTCGGGCATCGTCCACAGCTGGCCGAAGTACATTCGGTTCAAGATGATATACGTGAGCGATACGGACCTCGGCACCAAGCTCTCTGCGGCCATGAGAGCGGCAATAATAGCGGTCAACGAAGCTTTCGGGCTCGACTGCCCCGGGACGTCCAAGAGCGTCGCCCGCGAAGAGATGGAGTTCATGCTGAAGGTCGCCAGGTCATCGTTGTCGTCGATACGCTCGGAGCGCGAGAGCGCGGAGCGGTCCAAGAGGCTAGCGTCCATCACCATCGACACTGGTGCCGTCGCAGACGCGGAGAGCGCCCTGGAGACCGTCAAGAAGCTCATGACCGTGGAGGCCCCCGACGAAGCCGCGGAACCAGAGCCGACGAAGGCCCCTGAGCCTGCGGCCCCGGCCGGCGGATGGCCTGCACTGGCATCCGCCCTCGACGATGAGCAGAAGGGCTACCTGTCCGCCTGCCTGGAAAACAGCGGGAAAGCGTTCCTCGACGGGATCGGAAAGAAGGCCCCCAAGATGGAGGACTCCATCAACACCCTGTCCATGGACCTCGTCGGAGACCAGATAGTGGAATCCGGAGAAGTCTTCGAGGACTACGAAGAAGATGTCCGCAGGATCCTGGGCCGAGGATCCCGCGGAATGGATCATGCCCCGTGGAACAGGCACTTGGTCTGATACTCGGGCTCGCTGGAGACGAACATCCCCAGCTTCTTGTACAGCCCCTCGTCGACAGCGGACACTATCACGGAAGAGTGGACATCGCTCCCCTTCAGCGCAGGGAGCATGGAGAACGCCCTCTCCACGACCGGATCGGTGTTGGCGGCGATGGACAGGGCCACGAGCATCTCGTCGATGTGCAGGCGCGGGTTCCTGTTGCCCAGGTAATCGACCTTCAGGCGCTGCATCGAGCGGATGACGTCTGGAGAGATCAGCAGGACGGAATCGTCGATACCCGCCATGACCTTCAGCGCGTTCAGTATCATGGCGGACGAAGCCGTCAGCAAGGGCGACGCCTTGCCGGCGACGATCCTGCCGTCCGGGATCTCGGCGCAGACCACCGGCCTCTCGGTGCCCTTCATCGCTGCCCTCGCAGAGACCACAGAGGGCCTGCTCTCGGGAGTTATGCCGGAGCGCTTCATGCATATCTCCATCCTCAGGACGGTATCGTCGTCGCCCTTCCCCTCGCGGCGGTCCCTGAGCGCCGAGAAGTAGCGCCTGACGATCTCGTTCTGGGCCGCGCGGCGGACGGCCTCGTCGTCCTTGATGCAGAGCCCGGCCATGTTCACGCCCATGTCCGTGGGGGACTTGTACGGAGAGTCCCCGAAGATCCCCTCAAGGATCGAGTTCAGGACGGGGAAGATCTCGATGTCGCGGTTGTAGTTCACCGCAGTCCTGCCATAAGCCTCCAGATGGAACGGGTCGATCATGTTGCTGTCGCCCAGATCCGCGGTGGCGGCTTCATAAGCTATGTTCACCGGATGGGACAGGGGGATGTTCCAAATGGGGAATGTCTCGAACTTCGCATATCCTGCGGAGACTCCCCTGCGGTTCTCATGGTACAGCTGCGACAGGCAGACGGCCATCTTCCCGCTACCGGGGCCCGGGGCGGTGACCACGACCAGGGGCTTTGTGGTCTCGACATAGTCGTTCTTCCCGTACCCGCCATCGGAAGCGATGAGGGCGACGTCGGTGGGATATCCCGCTATGGGGTAATGGCGGTAGACCTTGAGGCCCAGGGCCTCGGCCTTCTTCTGGAAAGAATCGGCCGCAGACTGTCCAGTGTAGTGGGTGATGACTATCCCGCAGACAGGTATCCCCCTTTCGTGGAAAGAATCCACCAGCCTCAGGACCTCCAGGTCATATCCTACCCCGATGTCCTTGCGGACCTTGTTGCGGACGATGTCCTCGGCGTTGATGACGACTATGGCCTCCGCCTGCTCCCCGAGCTTCTCCAGCATGCGGATCTTGCTGTCGGGCATGAACCCGGGAAGGACCCTCGAAGCATGATAGTCGTCGAAGAGCTTCCCTCCGAACTCGAGGTAGAGCTTTCCGCCGGACTCCCCGACACGCTCGCGGATGTGCTCGGACTGCGTCTTGAGATAGAGGTCGTTGTCGAAACCAGGCATGCCTTGTGTTATGCGCAATGGGTTAAAATCGGTGATGGTCCCGCCCGGAGGCGGTAAAGCGTTTGAGATGCCGGTTCAGTCGATGGTGAGCCCGAAAGCCCCCTTGACGTCCAATCCCCTTACCGGATTAATCAGGGATGCCATGGAGAGCGCCCCGCGGACAGCGAGGATCACTGCCAGCGCAGGGTCCACGGAAACGCTCCTGTAGCTGTACTCCGCAGCCTCCATCCCGTACCTGATGGCCATGCGGGACCTGCTCTCGAACAGGCCGTCGCCGATGTCCACAGGGGGATCTGCAGACAGCTCCAGACGGAGACCGAGGGCTCCGACCGCCTCGTAGAGCTTGGACATGTACATTGGATCGCGGACGTCCATCATGAACGACAGATCGTAGCTGGACATCACGTCCTTCAGGAGCATTATGCGCCCTGCCAGATCGTCGGACGTGTCGGCCGGTTCGTCATCCTCCGAGAACGAGTACTCGTCTTCGGAGATCATGCCTTCACGACCAGGCTCTCGTCCAAGACATATCCGTAGAGGTCGAAGTACATCCATTCCCAATCCACGCTGGCCGCCTCGGCATCTTCCGGGATCTGATAGACCAGGCAGTAGCGGACCTCGTTGCCGACGGCGACCGTGACATCGGACAGGGAGCTGTACGAGCTCGAGTAGCGGTCTGTGGCCATGTAGTCGCGGCTGTATGTGTTGCCGTCTGCCACCACGACCTCCGGTGCTCTGACAGGCAGGCCATCCGTGTATCCGACGTTCTTCACAACGATATCGGCCAGCACGAACCTCATGCCCTTGTCCGGAGACTCGATGTATGTCCCGTAGTCGGTGGTGTATTCGAACGGCTCCAGTTCTGACACGATGAAATTGTATGACGACTTGCCTATCGTTTGGATCGGATAGCTTATCTCGTCGATGTACAGCGAGAACGGCTCATGGCTCGAATACGTGTTCAGCTCATACTTGTACTCCGTGCCGTCTGAGAAGAATGTCCCGGTGACCTTTATGATGCTCATTCCGAAAACGTTCGTCCCCTTGACCACGTCGGCGTTGCGGATATCTGCATCGTATCCGAACTTGTCGATGTTCTCCTTGGCCTGTGCCTTGTAGTCGTAGGAGTCGTTGCCCAGTATCGCGATCACGGCTATCGCCGCCACCACAACCACGGCTATCCCGATCAGTATCTTCTTTGTCTTTCCAACCATGGATATCATCCATACCCGCTGATGGCTTCCGGCCATCTCGCACATTGAGGTATGGCGATGTAGTATAATAATCGCTGTTTGTAATGTTTGTAATACCGTACATGTCTGTAATACTGTATATGCTGTACCTGTCGGACCGGGATGACTGGCTGGCAATGCCTGTAATGTCTGTCGGAAACAATGAGCCAGACGTATAAAGGTGAGAACAGGGCAGAGCTGCGACGGCTCCGCTGAAGAGCAGAAGGAAAGAAAACCGCATCAGGGAGGCAATGCCGTATCAGAAGATGCAGCCCTTGGCGCCAGGATTGACCGCCACTATGAAGACCTCATAGTCGTGGACCGGTTCGTCCGAACGGTCATCGTTGAAAACTCCCACGAAGTCGTATTCATCGCCGATCATCCCCTTGGAAAAGGAATCATCGACCGACTTGCGACCCTCGCTCTCGCCGAACATGGAATCTCCAAGTCCCATATCGGCACGGATGTATAAAAACCGAGCAGGGAGGAGCAACAGCCTAGAGCGCGGGCCGCCGCTGAGCAGGGCCATGTTTATACCGTCCTTGAGACATGTGGTGCCTATGAAGATTGCCAGCAGGATAAAGGACATACCGATGTCAGGCATCAGAAAGATGTTCGACCTCGCGGGCCCCGGCTCCATAAACCTGGGCCTCGGAGAGCCCGACCTCGCTCCCCCTGCGGATGCCATCAAGGGAATGGTCGAGGCTGCCGAATCGGGCAGGAACAAGTACGGCCCTACCGCAGGCATCCCCGAGCTCAGAGACGCCGTCGCACAGTACTTCTCCAAGTACGGGCCGCTCGACTCTTCCAACATCATGATCACCCCCAGCGGGTCCACCGGCCTCCTGGAGATAACCCAGAGCATGATCGACCCCGGAGACAGGGCACTGGTCCCCGACCCGGGCTTCGTCATCTACAAGCCGCATGCAGAGCTTGCCGGCGCCGAAGCTGTCGGATACAAGCTCACCGACGACGGCACGTTCCAGCCGGACATCGATGACATCCAGTCGAAGATTGCCCCGAACACGTCCATGATCGTGGTCAACACCCCCTCCAACCCCACGGGCGGCGTCCTGACCGAGGAGAGCAAGAAGGCCCTCTGCGACATCGCCCGCGACAACGGCATCACGATTCTCGCCGACGAGGTCTACAGCGAGTTCGTCTACGAGGGGAAGCACGTCTCATTCATGGACAGCCTGGACTGCGCCGTGGTCGCCAGCGGGTTCTCCAAGATGATGGCCGTCACCGGATGGCGCCTCGGGTTCGTCTGCGCCGACAAGAGCGTCATGGACACTTTGGTCAAGATGCAGTACCACGTATGTGCCAGCCCCGGCATGCCGGCCATGTACGGAGTGCTGTCCGCGTTCCCGGGCATCGACCCCTACCTGGAGAACGCCCGTGCCGTGTTCAAGAAGCGCAGGGACCTGATCGTCAGCAGGATCAACGATATCGACGGGATGTCCATCGTCCCTCCGAGAGGCGCGTTCTACGCCTTCCCGGACTTCGACAAGGACATCTCCTCCGCCGACCTGGCCAACAAGCTGGCCAAGGCCGGGCTCATATGCACTCCGGGATCCGCCTTCGGCGCCAACGGCGAGGGCCACCTCAGGTTCTCCTATGCCGCCGATGAATCCAAGATCCAATCGGGAATGGATATATTGAAGAATGTCATGGAAGGGCTCTGATACCATGACCGGCGAACCGGATCCGAATGCGGCGCTCTTCGGGAACGATGAACCCGAAGAGAGCCCCGAAGAGGCCTTCATGAAAGAGACCTTCGGAAAGAACCCCAACCGGACGTCCGCCCTGGCGGACATCTTCGGCGGCGAGCTCATAGCCACCGCCTGCGAGGAAGCGGAGCTCCCCGAAGAGGCCAAGAAGAGCCTGATATTCAAGATGACGGCCAACAGCGTCCTCGATGTGATCGTGGAATGCCTCTCGCCCGAGCTGGCAGAGGAGGTCGTCGGGTGCCTGGACGGGTACCTGGGCATGTGCCTGGTCAACAAGAAGAACAACGTCGACATCATGGGAGAGCTCAGAAAGGCGGTCCTCACCATCAAGCAGGACGCCGACGAGTCCGACGAGGACTTCGAGAGGAGGCTCGCCGACATGGAGGACGCCTGGTGGAGCATTCCCCAGCCCCTCCTCAACGGCAGGAACCCCAACGACGCCATCATCGAAGAGATGAAAAGGTACGGTCTGAGCGAATGAGCGACGGTTGGTGCAAGGCATCCGCCCCCGGGAAGTTCGTCATCCTGGGAGAGCATGCCGTGGTCTACGGCAAGCCCGCAGTGGTTCTGGCAGTGGACCTGAGGATGACCATCTCAGTCAGGGAATCGCGCTTCAACACCTTAAACGGAGAGAAGATAGACTTCAGGAGGCAGCCCCACCTGAAGTACCTGACCCGCGACATCCGCCATGCGATAGACGTCCGCACCGAGAGCATGATACCGGTCGGTTCCGGCCTCGGATCGTCTGCAGCGCTCTCGGCGGCCATGGCCCTGGCCCTCGACGAGCTCCATCGCGGCTCTATGGACGAGAAGGGCCTGGTCGAGGAGGCATACGGGGCGGAGCTCTTCGCCCAGGGCAACGGGAGCCCCATGGACGCATCGGCCTGCGTCCATGGGGGGGGCGTCGCGATCAACCTGCCTTCCGCAGACAGCAGGCACCTCTGGACGATAGAAAGGGGAGAGAGGAGATGGTCTGTTTCGGACGTGGATGTCCCCAACATGACGTTCGTCATCGGGAACACCGGCGTGAAAGCGCCCACCGGCCCCCTGGTCGACAAGGTCCGCAGGTTCATCAACCACAGCTCGTTCGCCGCGGACATAATAGATGACATCGAGACCACCACGATGGAAGGCAGCAGGGCCATTGCCGAGAACGATGTGGAACATCTCGGCCGGCTCATGACCGAGGACCACAAGCTCCTCTCTATCCTGGGGGTGTCCAGCCCCGAGCTTAACAGGCTCGTGAACGCCACGCTGCCGTACTCTTACGGCGCCAAGCTCACCGGGGCCGGCGGGGGCGGATGCATGATCGCCCTCACGGACAGGCCCGAGAAGGTCTGCGCGGCCATCGAGGCCCGCGGCGGGACCGCATACACGGTCAAGACCGGCGCCCCCGGCGCCATGCTCCACCCGAGCTGATAAGATGGGTTCGGTAGAGCTCAGCAGAGAGGTCGAGAGGCTCCGCAACTCCTGCATCGCATGCGGAAGATGCACCAAGGCGTGCCCTTCCTTCAGGCATGGGGGCTTAGACCCCATGGAGGTCATGGCCGGCGGCACCGCCGACATGTCCCTGTGCATCTGCTGCGGGAGCTGCTCTCAGGTCTGCCGCAGGTCAAATCCGCTGAAGGTCATGATGGACCTGATCGCAATCGAGAGGGGCCTGCAGCCTTCTGAGCTGTACAGGAGCACCGGCTTCATCATGCCCCTGCCCGCCGATCCCCCCGATCCTGTCTGGACCGGAGACGATGTGAAGGTCATGCCCGGATGCGTGGCCAAGTGCAAGATCCCCTATGTCGTCTATGCCGCTTCTTCGGCATTGAGGTCCATGGGTTTCGCGGCGTCGGAGCTCGAAGGCAGCACCTGCTGCCTCCACCCGGCCCAGTTCAGAGCCATGACGGAGTCGGACAGGAGGTCCTGCCGCGTCAGGATGAGGGAGACGGCGGGGAAGAGCGACCTCGTCACGCTCTGCGCCGGATGCAGCAGCGAGTTCAATGACTCCGGGATCGAAGCCGACCACATCATAAGGTTCCTTGCAAAGCACATCGGCAGGCTTCCGAGGTTCGATCGGCCGGTGAAAGTCGGGATGGAGCCCGGATGCGCCGCGGCGCCCTTCGCCGGCGAGATGCGGAAGGTCCTTGAGGCCATGGGCTGCATCGTCGTCAACAAGGAGTTCGGATGCTGCGGGAAGAGCACTCCGGCCGCTGCGCCCCTCATGGACGAGAGGGAGAAGGAATGCGAGGGCGCCGAATGGATCGTCGTCGGGTGCCCGATGTGCCAGGTCAAGTACGACCAGCACGGCGGCATCCCGTCGATGCACGTATCGGAGCTGGTCGCCATGGCTTTCGGGGATCGCAGATCCCTCGGATACCACCGGAACATGGCATGAGCATCACTTCGTGGCGCAGATGAAGAACGAATACGGAAGGTAGACCTCCTTCCCGTCGATGCAGATCTTGTAGGAATCGCGCCCGTCTGTCTCCAAGATGAGCTTCTGAACGCCCATCTCGACCAGGAGGTCCGTGTCCCATTGAGGGCGGCGCTCTCTGCTGAGGGGAAGATCGCGGGCGATGTCGCGCATTATGCGCACGTCCACGCCTCCGATGTCGGTGTGCTCCGAGCGCTCGGGGTTCTTCCTGTCCGCTTCCTCGTACTCTCTGTCATAAAGATGCAGGTAGTGATTTGCATCGAAGAGCATCATCTTCCCGCCGCGCTTCAGCACGCGCATCCACTCGCGATAGGCCTTCTCGGGATCCTCCAGGTTCCAGACCAGGTTCCTGGAGATCACCACATCGAAGGACTCATCGGGGAATTCGAGATCCTGAGCGTCCATCCTGCGGAAATCGGCATCGATTCCGGCCGCATCGCAATTGGCCTTGGCCTCGTCCAGCATGGCCTGGGTGCAGTCTACTGCGGTGATCTCGTGGCCTTCCGGACCGAGTATCAACGGGAAGAACCCGGGGCCGGTGCCGACATCGAGTATCCTGTACTTTCTGCCGGGCTCGAGATGGTTGCTGATTATGTCCAGCCAGTGCTTCGCCTTTCCGGTCCTGATGGTGTCCATGACCGAATTGGAATACCCTTCCGCCCTTAATGTCCAGTAATCCCTGATGTTCTCCAGCTGACCGCTCATCGGCGCCTCTAAGTAACACGATTTTAAATATATTATTACCACTTTGCCGTTAATGGGTGAAGCCGTGAACGGGAGCTATGCCGGGGCCGGGATCGTTGTGGCCGTCATGTGCATCATGGCCACCGTCACAGGCTATGTGTTCATCCAGCTGAGCGAGAGCGACGACGCCGGGCCGGGATACATCCTCCAGAGCACCTGCACGGACACCGACGGGAACGTCTTCCAATGCAGCGGGAAGGTCAGCGTCGTCAGGTACGACGAATCATCCCGCGAAACCATCGTCTCCTATGGATTCGATATCGATGGCAAAAACGGAACCAAGGCGACGCTTGCAAGAGATGCTGACGGGACGCCGGTGGCCGCACTCCACAGGATGGCGGGCAGCTATGTCGAGGGCGGCGTCAAGATCGTGAAATGGACTGACCTCTCTGGGATGTGCTGGTTCCACATAGGCTCGGACGGCACAGTGCTGAAGGTGCAGATCGCTCTAGACGGGCTACTGTACACCGCAGACATCTCCGGATGAGGCGATTATCCTCGTTCCGGATGAGCGTCAACAGGTCTTTGTTCCTGAGGCCGTTGTACGACATCTCGTATCCGGGGTGGATCTTGGAATCCCATTTCGAGCCTTCGGCCTTCTTCCGGTCCGAAAGTATTTCATTGCGCTGCTTCTTTGTCAAGACTGGACTTCTGGTCATGGTTTCGTCGCCTATGCCACGAAGTCCGCTCATTCAACCGTTGCGACTTTTCAGCGAACGACCGCTCCGACGCTTGTACACGCGTCGGAGCGGTCGTTCACGAACTGTGTATTTAGCACTCTAGCCCAAACATTTTTCAACCGATGACCGGTTGGATTATGCATCCAATGGCCGGCAGATGACATCATCTGCATCGGATGAGGCCGTTCCGGCCACGGACGTGATTCAGATGAACTTTTCCAGAGATTCAATGACGGGGCGCGAAGTTCAGGGCGTTGCCCCGCCCCTGCTCAAAAAGAATCGCGCCGGGGGGGGGGTGCGACCACCTCCGCCCGTCAAGCCGGCGCGGCCTGCTTCTCGGCGCACCGCTCCTCGCGCTACTGATCCTTGCGTGCGCGCTGTGCGTCGGAATGGCCGAAGCGCAGGATTCCGATGGTGCCATAGGCGATACCTTCGATGATAGCATTCTCAGATACAAAATTGTGAGCGAAACTCCTAATGAAGTGTCCATCGTAAGCTGTCTCGTCAATACAGCTTCGATAACGATTCCCAATACTATAGACCATGACGGCCAAACATACACTATCATCTCGATTGGGGAAAGAGCTTTCAGTAGTAGGTACAATGTCAGCTCCGTTGCCTTCGATACTACAAGCCTCTCATCGATCGGAAACTCGGCCTTCTATTACTGCAGGTCGCTAACATCTATACAGATTCCCGGAACCGTCACTTCGATCGGAGAGTATGCATTCTACAGTTCGGGATTGACATCTGTCACCATCCCCTCGGGAGTCACGCAGATTAATGGCTTTACGTTCTCTGGTT
>CAVICI010000044.1:0-15020 GCA_963640995.1 Dialister hominis
GGGGATTCAGAGCCCCACATGTTGTACATTCCCTGCATGAGCCTGAAATGCTCCAGGCATGCTTCGAGGGAGTCGCTGATCTTCAGGCCCACGGTCCCTGCGGTCTCTGAGAACTTCAGGACCGCTTTCGTCAGCCTGTTGTCGTTCCAGAACTTTCTGACGTCATCTTCTGTAGAGACCATCGCGGATTCGATGCGCCTGATCCCGGCTTTACCGAGAGCTTCGTACATCCCCTCTTTGGTGCAGCGGAGGTACGTGGTGTCCGGGTCGTTCCCTCTGAGGCCGAACACTTTGTTTATCCGGTCCGCGAGGCGCACGCCCGTCTCGCATCCGGGGACCGCGCAGACGATGTCATATTTTTTCAGCAGGTTGACGAGGTCCTCGTCCGAGCATCCTTTGGGCAAATGGATGAACTCGGCCTTGTTCCCAAGGCCTTTCTTCACATTCTTCACGTTGGAGACCCAATCGGGCGCATGCTCCGTATCGATGTATCCATAGATGGCGAGGGGGCGGTAGCCCATCTCGATAATGTCATTGATGTACATCTGACCGGTGGATGCGCAGTCGACCACGGCGATACACTTCATGCACTATCAGTCTGTGAAGTCCGTTTTAACCTTATCGCTCAACGGTATCGGAATCACGCATCATCTACAGATTGCAGAGCCGAACGATCGGAAGAACGGGAAACGGAAGCCGATGGGCATCCATGGTCCTGACGGGCAGTTCCATGCATGCTCTCGGCGGCTTCCGATCCGCCCGTGCTTTTCACAGCGGAGCATCTTCGCTCTCGCCCTTCTTCGGAATGATGTTCTTCACCTTCAGAGTGCAGACGATGGCCACGATGGAGAGGATGCATCCGATCGCCATGGCGATGTCGAAGCTGTCCTCGATGGCCTCTGCCGATGCGCTCGCGGCGGTGGCCGTCCCGATCCCAGCCTGCAGGATGACTGAGTACAGCACCACGCCCAGGGAGGCTGCCGTGTAGTTCACTTCCAGCAGGAATGTCGCGGCGTCGGCCTGGTTCTCGGTATCTGCGTGATGGATGAGCGCGGTGGCGAGGCCGGTGCCCGCGAAAGCCATGGAGCACCCCATCACCACCAGGCCGATAAGCAGGAGGATGAACTCGTCGGGCGGGGTGACGATTATGAATATCACGCAGAACACAAGGCGTCCCACCCCGGCGAGGACGGACGGGACCTTGCATCCGCGGGTGTCGCACCATTTCCCTACCGGGACCGAGAGGATGATCGCGAATATTGATGCCACGGACAATAACAGGCCGGATTCCGTCACTGTGTAGCTCCCGTAGATCTGCAGGAAGTACGGAAGGACGTACTGGGTCCCCATGATGACCATGCAGGTCATGGTGAACGCGACGGAGAGCAGCTGGAAATCGCGGCGCTTCAGCATGCTCGGGGATATGAGCGCGATGTCCGGCCGCCTCGACATCCTGAAGGCCACCGCCGCTATGGCTGCGGCACCCACGACTCCGCACAAGGCGACCTCTGCGGCGGTCATGTCCGATCCCACGAGGTTCTGGAGGCATACCATCGCCGCGCCGATGCCGAATATGGCGAGGATGCTGTTCAGCATGTCCGGGTTCCGAGACCTGTCGTATCCCTCGTCCTTCGGAAGGACCTTCAGGGTCAGCAAGGCCGCGGCGATCCCGAACGGTATGTTCATCAGGAAGATCCAGTGCCAGTCCAGCAAGGAAGTCACGATTCCGCCGAGCGTCGGGCCTATGACGATGGAGACTCCGGACGCCACGGCCAGCACGCCGAGGCCGAGCCCCTTCTTGTCCGACGGCAGGAAGTCGGCGATGAGCACGGGCACCGCCGCTGTCATGAGCGCGGCGCCGATCCCCTGGATGAGCCTGAAGAGCATCAGCTCCGTGAAGCTGTTGGTCATTCCGCATGCGACCGAAAAGACCGTGAACACCACGATCCCCCAGAAGAACACTCTCTTCACAGTGCCGTTCTTCGCCAGCTTCGCCATCGGGAGCAGGAGGGCTGCCAGGGCGATCACGTAAGTCAGCGTTATCCACGACGTGTCTCCGACGGACACTCCCAGATCTTCAGATATCGTGGGGAGGGCCACGGAGACTATGGATGCATCCATGCCGTCAAGTATCGTCGATAGTGCCAGCAGCACCAGGAGCAGGTGCAGTTCGTGGCCGCTTGCCACCCGGTTCATAGTATCATCTCTTTATCCCGTACAGCATGCCGTTGCCGATGGACGGGGGTATCCCTTCGCTGAATCCCATGACGGTCATGACGGTCTCTGCGGCCACAGCCCCGTACGGAAGGCTCTGATATGCCTCCGGGACTATAAACACCGGGCCGCCTTTCCTGATCTGGCTCATGCACAGCATCATCTGGCGGAAGCGCTCCGTGAGCGTGGACGGGCCGCATTTCGCGAAGATCGCGCCGTCGTAGATGTCGAAGCCGTCGGCGGCCTTCTGCTTCCCGTACTGCAGGATAGTGACTCCGTCATCCTTCACGATGGCGAACCTGCGCGAAAGCGGGAGCATGCCGATGAGCCCGTCCACATCCGTTTGCAGGGGGACTCCTTCGGCCTTGTCGTTCAACACGTACAGCATGTCGAAGTAGCGCTCCTCCAGCAGGCGGATGAGCTCGCAGTCCCTCTTCAGCATCCCGTAGTCTTCGTTGGTCATCTTGATGAAGAACGGGGATGTCTCGAAGTCGACGGTGCGCGGATACTTCTGCACCCCGGAGCCGCCGAAGTACACTATCTCTCTGAATGAGTCTAAGTGCCTCACAAGCTCGAAGAACGGGCTCAGGTCCGCCTCGATATCGTGGGGGGCGATGGTTATCTTGGCCATGGCGGATTTGCGGGGGCGGTACGGGGTCAGCATGTAGCTGTCGAAGAACGAGGGCTCCAGCAGGGACTTCAGGGTGATGTCCGTCATATGGCTGCCGAAGATCTCATCCAGGTACTCGCGGGTGAAGTTGCTGCCCATGACCCTGGCGTTCGTCTCGATCAGGACCGGGCCCTTCTCGTCCACCTTTAACTCGTTGTGGCTGAACCCGTTCTTCATCTCGACGGCGTCGAGGACCTTGTAGTCGTATTGCAGGAGGTCCTGCATGCCGGGGGTGAGACGGTCCACAAGGTTGATCGTGTCGTACACGACCGTGCCGTCTTTCTGGAGGATCTTCTCATACCTCCAGACGTCTGTGATCTTGTGCTTCCCGTCGATGCTCAGGCTGTCGACGATGTACTCCGTGCCTCCGATGTACTCCTGCATCAGGATGGGGGATTCAGAGTCCCACAGATTGTGCATGCCCTGCATGAGCCTGAAATGCTCCAGGCATGCTTCGAGGGAATCGCAGGTCTTCAGGCCCACGGTCCCTGCGGTCTCGGATAGCTTCAGGACCGCTTTCGTCAGCCTGTTGTCCTTCCAGAACTTCTCGACGTCATCTTCGGACGAGACCACCATGGACTGGATGTACCTGATGCCGGCCTTTTTCAGAGCATCATGCATCCCCTTTTTGGTGCAGCGGAGGTAAGTGGTGTCCGGATCGTTGCCTCTGAGGCCGAGGGCCTTGTTCACCTGGTCTGCGAGGCGGACCCCCGACTCGGTGCCAGGGACCACGCAGACGATGTCGTATCCTTTCAGCTGGTCCAAGAGGTCATCGAGCGAGGTTCCTTTCGACATGTGGATGAACTCGGCCTTGTCTCCGATGCCTTTCTTCACATTCCTCACGTTGGCGGCCCATTCGGGCGTATGCTCTGCGTCGAAGTAGCTGTAGATCGCGAGAGGGCGGTAGCCCATTTCTATGATATCGTCGATGTACATCTGGCCGGATGATACGCAGTCGACCACGGCGATATATTTCATGCACGGTCCATTCGTGAACCCTGTTTAATCTTATTGGTCAGCGGAATCGCGTGTCGTCGATAGATCGCAGAGCTGGGCAATCGGAAGAACAGGAAAGCGGAAGCCGATCCATGCCCTGAAGTTCGGTGGAAGCTTCCAGATGCTGTCGGGAGGGGGCGCGGATCTCCGCACCGCCCCTCTCACAGCGGAGCTTCTTCGCTCTCAGCTTTCTTCGGAATGATGTTCTTCACCTTCAGCGCGCAGACGATGGCCACGACAGAGAGGATGCATCCGAACGCCATGGCGATGTCGAAGCAGTCCTCGAGGGCCTCTCCCGTGGTGCTCACGGCTGTGGCCGTCCCGATTCCGGCCTGCAGGATGACTGAGTACAGCACCACGCCCAGGGAGGCTGCCGTGTAGTTCACCTCCAGCAGGAATGTCGCGGCGTCGGCCTGGTTCTCGGTACTGGCGTGATGGATGAGCGCGGTGGCGAGGCCGGTGCCTGCGAAAGCCATGGAGCAGCCCATGACTGCCAGGCCGATCAGCAGGAGGATGAACTCGTCGGGGGGAGTGACGATGATGAATATCACGCAGAACACGAGGCGCCCTACTCCGGCGAGGACGGACGGGACCTTGCATCCACGGGTGTCGCACCATTTGCCTATCGGAACCGAGAGGATGATCGCGAAGATGGATGCCACGGACAATAACAGGCCGGATTCCGTCACTGTGTAGCTCCCGTAGATCTGCAGGAAGTACGGAAGGACGTACTGGGTCCCCATGATGACCATGCAGGTCATGGTGAACGCGACGGAGAGCAGCTGGAAATCGCGGCGCTTCAGCATGTCCGGGGATATGAGCGCGATGTCCGGCTGCTTCGCCATCCTGCGGGCCATCGCCGCCAAGGATACGGCTCCCACGACTCCGCACACGGCGACCTCTGCGGCCGCCATGTCAGATCCGACGAGGTTCTGGAGGCACACCATAGCCGCGCCGATGCCGATGATAGCTAGGATGCTGCCCGGGAGATCGGGGTTGTTGGCCTTGTCGTATCCCTCGTCCTTCGGAAGGACCTTCAGGGTCAGCGCGGTCGCGATGATGCCGAACGGTATGTTCATCAGGAAGATCCAGTGCCAGTTCAGCGCAGAGGTCACGAACCCGCCGACCGTCGGGCCGACGACGATAGATACTCCGGATGCCACGGCAAGCACTCCGAGGCCGAGCCCTTTCTTGTCTGACGGCAGGAAGTCGGCGATGAGCACGGGCACCGCCGCCGTCATGAGCGCGGCACCGATCCCCTGAATCAGCCTGAAGAGCATCAGCTCCGTGAAGCTGTTGGTCATTCCGCATGCGACCGAAAAGACCGTGAACACCACGATCCCCCAGAAGAACACTCTCTTCACAGTGCCGTTCTTCGCCAGCTTCGCCATCGGGAGCAGGAGGGCTGCCAGGGCGATCACGTAAGTCAGCGTTATCCACGACGTGTCTCCGACGGACACTCCCAGATCTTCAGATATCGTGGGGAGGGCCACGGAGACTATGGATGCATCCATGCCGTCAAGTATCGTCGATAGTGCCAGCAGCACCAGGAGCAGGTGCAGTTCGTGGCCGCTTGCCACCCGGTTCATAGTATCATCTCTTTATCCCGTACAGCATGCCGTTGCCGATGGACGGGGGTATCCCTTCGCTGAACCCCATGATGGACATGACGGTCTCTGCGGCAACAGCCCCGTAAGGAAGGCTCTGGTATGCCTCCGGGACTATGAACACGGGACCGCCTTTCCTGATCTGGCTCATGCACTGCATCATCTGGCGGAAGCGCTCCGTGAGCGTGGACGGTCCGCACTTCGCGAAGATCGCGCCGTCGTATATGTCGAAGCCTTCGGCGGCCTTCTGCTTCCCGTACTGCAGGATTGTGGTCCTATCGTCTTTCACGACGGCGAACCTGCGAGACAGGGGGAGCATGCCGACGAGCTTGTCAATATCGGTCTGCAGGGGCACGCCTTCAGCCTTGTCGTTCACTACGAACAGCATGTCCACGTAGCGCTCCTCCAGCAGGCGGAGGAGCTCGTAGTCTCTCTTCAGCTTCCCGTAGTCCTCGTTGGTCATCCTGATGAAGAACGGGCACGTATCGAGGTTGACGGTGCGCGGATATTTCTGCACTCCGGAGCCGCCGAAGTACACTATCTCTCTGAAGGATTCGAGGTGCCTCGCAAGATCGAAGAACGGGCCAAGGTCAGCTTCGACATCGCGAGGGACGATGGAGAACTTGAATATGGCGGACTTGCGGGGGCGGTACGGGGTCAGCATGTAGCTGTCGAAGAACGAGGGCTGGAGGAGGGATTTGAGCGTGACGTCTGTCAGGTGGCTGCCGAAGATCTCGTTCAGGTACTCGCGGGTGAAGTTGCCTCCCATGACCCTGGCATTCGTTTCTATCAGGACCGGGCCCTTCTCGTCCACCTTTATCTCGTTGTGGCTGAACCCGTTCTTCATCTCGACGGCGTCGAGGACCTTGTAATCGTACTGCAGGAGGTCCTGCATCCCGGGGACGAGACGGTCCACGAGGATCATCGTGTCGTATGCGAGCGTGCCGTCGTCCTGGAGGATCTTCTCGTACCTCCATACGTCCGAGATCTTGTGCTTCCCGTCCACGCTGATGCTGTTGACGATGTACTCCGTGCCCCCGATGTACTCCTGCATCAGGATGGGGGAGTCTAAAAAGCCCCATGTGTTGTATATGCCGTGCATGAGCTTGAAATGCTCTTGGCATTCTTCGAGGGAATCGCAGACTTTCAGGCCCACGGTCCCTGCGGTCTCTGAGAATTTCAGGACCGCTTTCGTAAACTTGTTGTCTTTCCAGAACTTCTCGATATCCTTGTCGGACGTGACCACTGTGGATTGGATGCGCCTGATCCCGGCTTTGCCGAGAGCTTCGTACATCCCCTCTTTGGTGCAGCGGAGGTAAGTGGTGTCCGGATCGTTGCCTCTGAGGCCGAGGGCCTTGTTCACCTGGTCTGCGAGGCGGACCCCCGCCTCTGAGCCGGGGACCACGCAGACGATGTCGTATCCTTTCAGCTGCTTCACGAGGTCATCGAGAGAGTCTTCTTTCGACATGTTGATGAACTCGGCCTTGTCTCCGAGGCCTTTCTTCACGGTTTCCACGTTGGCGGCCCATTCGGGAGCATGCTCTGCGTCGAAGTAGTTGTAAATCGCAAGGGGGCGGTAGCCCATCTCGATGATGTCGTCGATGTACATCTGGCCGGAGGATGCGCAACCGATCACGGCGATATATTTCATGCTCGGTCAGTTTATGAAGTTCATTTTAATCTTATCGTTCAACGGAATCGGAATCACGCACCATCGACTGTTCTCTGAGCCGAACGATTGGATGAACAGGAAAATGGAAGCCGATGTGCCCGGTCGGATCCGATCCGCACCGTGCCCATCGCATCTGGATGTCTTCGCGTTTGTCTTTCTCCGGGATGATGTCCTTCGCTTTCAGCGCGAAAGCGATGGCCATGACGGGGAGGGTCCATTGCAGCCTCTCCCCGCGCGGCTCATGCTGTCATCTCTTTATCCCGTACAGCATGCCGTTGCCGGTAGACGGGGGTATCCCTTCGCTGAATCCCATGATGGACATGACCGTCTCCGCGGCCACAGCCCCGTACGGAAGGTTCTGATATGCCTCCGGGACTATGAACACAGGTCCCCCTTTTCTGATCTGGCTCATGCACTGCATCATCTGGCTGAAGCGCTCCGTGAGCGTGGACGGTCCGCATTTCGCGAAAATCGCTCCGTCATAGATGTCGAAGCCGTCGGCGGCTTTCTGCTTCCCGTACTGCAGGATGCTGACGCCGTCATCCTTCACGATGGCGAACCTGCGAGACAGGGGGAGCATGCCGACGAGCTTGTCTATATCGGTCTGCAGGGGCACGCCTTCAGCCTTGTCGTTCACTACGAACAGCATGTCCACGTAGCGCTCCTCCAGCAGGCGGAGGAGCTCGTAGTCTCTCTTCAGCTTCCCGTAGTCCTCGTTGGTCATCCTGATGAAGAACGGGCATGTGTGGAGGTCGACGGTGCGCCGATACTCCCGTACCCCCGTACCGCCGAAGCACACTATCTCCCTGAAGGACTCGAGGTGCCTTGCAAGCTCGAAGAACGGCTCCAGGTCCGCTTTGACGTCGCGGGGGACGATGGAGAACTTGAATATGGAGGACTTGCGGGGGCGATAGGGGGTCAGCATGTAGCTGTCGAAGAACGAGGGCTGGAGGAGGGATTTGAGCGTGACGTCCGTCATGTGGCTGCCGAAGATCTCATCCAGGTACTCGCGGGTGAAGTTGCCTCCCATGACCCTGGCATTCGTCTCGATCAGGACAGGGCCCTTCTCGTCCACTTTAATCTCGTTGTGGCTGTATCCGTTCTTCATCTCGACGGCATCGAGGGCCTTGTAATCGTATTGCAAGAGGTCCTGCATCCCCGGGACGAGACGGTCAACGAGGATCATCGTGTCGTATGCGAGCGTGCCGTCGTCCTGGAGTATCTTCTCGTACCTCCAGATGCTTGTGATCTTGTGCTTCCCGTCCACGCTGATGCTGTTGACGATGTACTCCGTGCCCCCGATGTACTCCTGCATCAGGATGGGGGAGTCTAAAAAGCCCCATGTGTTGTATATGCCGTGCATGAGCTTGAAATGCTCTTGGCATTCTTCGAGGGAATCGCAGACTTTCAGGCCCACGGTCCCTGCGGTCTCTGAGAATTTCAGGACCGCTTTCGTAAACTTGTTGTCTTTCCAGAACTTCTCGATATCCTTGTCGGACGTGACCACTGTGGATTGGATGCGCCTGATCCCGGCTTTGCCGAGAGCTTCGTACATCCCCTCTTTGGTGCAGCGGAGATACGTGGTGTCCGGGTCGTTCCCTCTGAGGCCGAGGGCCTTGTTCAGCTTGTCCGCGAGGCGTACTCCAGACTCTGAGCCGGGGACCACGCAGACGATGTCGTATCCTTTCAGCTGGTCCAAGAGGTCATCGAGAGAGTCTTCTTTCGACATGTGGATGAACTCGGCCTTGTCTCCGAGGCCTTTCTTCACGTTCTCCACGTTAGCGGCCCAATCGGACGCATGCTCCGCATCGAAGTAGCCGTAGATCGCAAGGGGGCGGTAGCCCATCTCGATGATGTCGTCTACGTACATCTGACCGGAGGATGCGCAGCCAGTCACTGCGATATGCTTCATGCACGATTAATCCGTGAACTCGGTTTAATATTATTGGTCCGTGGAATTGAAATCACGTGCTGTTCCAGATGACAGAGCCAAACGATCGGAACAACGGGATAATGAGAGCTGGTGGGCCCGGCCGGATTTGAACCGGCGACCTCCGCCATGTCAAGGCGACGTCATAACCCCTAGACCACGAGCCCAGCAAAGGCGATGATATCGTTCTTGTTCTTATACCTTTTGCACTGGTGCAAACATGGCTCTGCAGTCTGGCATTTCCTTTCGGGGATACAGTGAGATCGCATCCAGCGCGATGCGGGGAGGCGGTGCTCAGGCCTCTGGATCGTTGGCTTGAAGCGTCGGATAGATCTTGTGCCCACAAATCACCGAAAAATAATCTAACAAATCACCGAAAAATAATCTAACAAATCACCGAAAAATAATCTAACAAATCACCGAACGAAAAAATCATAAATCACCGAATCATGCGATAGTCGATGAAGGAATATCTGCCGAGGATTGCCGATGATCTGCTCAGGTTCAAGCTCAGATCCAAGGGGGCAGTATGGATTCGCGGACCGAAATGGGTCGGAAAATCAACGACAGCGGGGATGCAGGCCAAAAGCTCCGTTTTCATGCTGGATCTGGAGTCGCGCGATTCCTATGTCCAGCTGGCATCGGTCGCCCCCAGAACATTCCTTGACAAGGAGCCTCCGCTTCTCATCGATGAATGGCAGACGATACCGTTCATATGGGATCAGATCCGCATGGAGGTCGATCGTCGCGATGAGTTCGGGCAGTTCATCCTCACAGGCTCTGTACAGCCCGATTCTGACGTGATGTCCAAGATGCACAGCGGCATCGGGCGCATAACCGAGATGCTGATGCGCCCCATGACCCTGTTCGAATCGCATGAGAGCACAGGATCCATCTCATTGGAAGCCATTGTCCGCGGGGATAAGCCCGCGCCCTGCAGATGCGATGCCGATCTCCATGATTACGCATTCTATACTGCCAGAGGCGGATGGCCAAAGGCAATAGGCCAGGACAGGGATGTTGCGCTGCAACAGGCCATTGATTACTTCGAAGGGATCGTCGCCGCGGAAGCCTCCGGGCCGGGGGCGAAGGCGCTGAATAGGAATCGGATTCGTTTAATCCTCAGGTCGTATGCCCGCAATTGCGGCACTCAGGCCAAGATCACCACGATCAGGGGCGATATCAAGGCCAATGACGGCGCTTCTATAGACGACGATACCATCCGCAAGTACCTGAAAGCTCTTCGGGCCCTGTACGTGATCGAGGATTCAGAAGCTTGGAATCCGAATCTGAGATCCAAGGCAGCCATCCGCACGTCGGACACGCGCTATTTCGTAGATCCTTCCATAGGGTGCGCTGCGCTGGAGATCGGCCCGGACGGTCTGATCTCTGACATGAAGACGTTCGGTTTCCTGTTCGAGAACCTTGTCGTGCGCGACCTGCGCGTTTATGCGGAGAGGATCGGCGGAACTGTCAAGCACTTCAGAACGTCCAACGGCATAGAATGCGATGCAGTGATAGCCTTCGGGAACGGAAATTGGATCGCCGCCGAGGTGAAGATCGGCGGCCGGCAGTTCATCGACGAAGGCGCCAGGAACCTCAAGAAGGTGCTGGACGCGCTCGGTCCAGGCGTGAAGAGGCCGATGCTGATGATGGTGGTGACCGCCACCGACATCGCCTATGAGCGCGAGGACGGCATATGGGTAGTCCCCCTGGCTTGTCTGGGACCATGACCGACCTTTTATACGCAGGCATGGTACCGGTCCAAAGGAACGAGGCGGCCGAACATGCTCACTCTGGGAATCGAAGGGACCGCGCACACGCTGGGCGTGGGCATAGTCGACGAGGAATGCAACGTCCTGGCCAATGAGCTGGACATGTTCCGCCCGAAGGAGGGCGGCCTGCACCCCCGCGAGGTGGCCAACCATCATTCCGATGTTGTGGCCGAGGTCATGCGCCGTGCGATGGATGCCGCCGGCGTCGGTCCGAAGGACATAGATCTCGTATCGTTTTCCATGGGCCCCGGCCTGGGGCCCTGCCTGCGCGTGGCGGGGACCGCAGCAAGGGCGTTCGCATGCACGCTGGGCATACCGATAGTGGGGGTGAACCACTGCATCGCCCACATAGAGATCGGCCGCGCACTCACCGGATGCCGCGATCCCGCGCTCCTCTATGCGTCCGGTGGGAACACGCAGGTCATCGCCTTCGCCGAGGGACGCTACAGGATCTTCGGCGAGACCCAGGACATCGGCATCGGGAACATGCTGGACAAGCTCGGGCGGGAGCTCGGCATGGGGTTCTACGCCGGGCCCGTGTTCGAGAAGCTGGCCAAGGACGGCGACCGCTACTATGAGCTCCCGTATTCGGTCAAGGGGATGGACGTGTCCTTCTCCGGCCTCATGACCGCAGCGCTGGCCCTGAAGAAGAAGGGCGTCCCGCTGGAGGACATAGCCCTCTCGGTCCAGGAGACTGCTTTCGCCATGCTCACCGAGGTCACCGAGCGCGCGATGGCGCACATCGGGAAGGACGAGGTCCTCTTGGGAGGGGGCGTCGCCCAGAACAGCCGCCTGAGGGACATGGTGGCCGACATGGCCCATGCCCGCGGAGCGGAGATGTACGTTCCAGACCGGAGGTTCTGCATGGACAACGGCGCGATGATAGCATGGCTCGGAGCCGAGATGCACATGTCCGGCGTGAAGATGGACATGGCGGACACCGAGGTCCGCCAGAGGTTCCGCACGGACGAAGTCGATGTCACGTGGAGGAGCCGAGCTGCTCTCCGATGGTCTCGTCGAGTATCTTCAGGAATTCCTCTACCTTGTCGCTGGGGACGGATCCGCCTGCGGCGATCCTGTGGCCTCCGCCCTGGCCGCCGACGGCCGAGCACGCTTTCCCCATGGCGACTGCCAGGTCGACTCCCCTGTCCAGCTGCTCGAACATCCCTCTGGAAGATATGTTCACGGGGTCGTTGGACATGTTCAGGCCGATGGTGGGCTTGGAATGGTCGGCTATGGACTGCATGGCGATGCCGCAGAGCATCCCCGTGAATCCCGAGTCGGTGGAGTCGAACCATTGGATGTTCTCCATCTGGTTCAGGCCGGCGCGGTCCAGCTCGACCATGCTCTCCACGACGAGCTTCGCGGACTCCCTGTTCTGATCGGCGCCTTCGTTTATCGCCTTCTCGTCGCCCATGCCTGCGGCGATGCCGACTCCGCCGATGCCCGCGCGGCCGCAGTTGTTCAGGATGGCGGAGAAGTACTCTGCATCCATCCCGTAGCCGGTCAGGTAGTACCTGTCGCGGGCGATCTCCTCCATGGACGAGAGCATCACGCCCTGGGCGGCAAGTTTCGCCGCTATCAGGGAGGACAGCTTCCTGCGCTGCTCGTCGGTCAGGTCCCTGAACGCGGTGCCGCTGGACACGCCCGCGTCCTTCATGAGCTCGGCGACGCCTTCGACGCTGCCGCTGACCCCGCGGATGTAAGGGTCCACGCAGAGGAACAGCTCGGTCATGAGGTCTCCGGACGGTATGAGCGATCCCGGGGACTTCTCGATGTACCCTCTTCTCACGCCTTCTTCCAGGAGGTGGACGTTCAGGCCGGACAGGCCGTTGATGTGCTGCCTGTCCCCGGCGATGCCGGCGAAGGCCACCTGCACCAGGTCCCAGTTGCGCTCGTCGAGGGCGACCGCGAAGAGGAGGCACATGGTGGCTCCGCATCCGGACGTCATCCCGTCGATCCCGTAGAGATGGGGGTTGGCGTAGCAGGTCTTCTTCGCTTCGGGGACCACGGCCGTGTGATGGTCCAGGACGATCACGTCCCTGTCCATCTGGTCGAACTGGTCTATGTAGTATGCTCCCAGGTCCGACACTATGGTGCAGTCCGACTTGGTGCTGCGGATCACGTCCATGTTGTGGTCGTTCAGAGTGGTGAAGAGAGTGACCCTGAACTCCTTGCCGGCTCTGAGGAGGGCCTTGGCGAGGATTGCTGCCGAGGACACGCCGTCGGCATCGTAGTGGGAGAACACTTGTATGAAGTCATGGCCGCGGACTATGTCCGCAGCCTGATTGAGAGTGGTAAGGAGTTTTGAAGGTACCGTGTCCTCCATGGGGCTCACTTGAGCATGAGTTCCGCGTTGCTGAGGGAATACTTCCAGTCAGCGGGGAGAACGCCGTTCCTCTTGTAGTAGCGCTCCAGCCTCCTGATCTTCGCCTCGATCATGTTGAGACCCCTCTTGTTGGAGATGTCTCCTCTGTTGTCCCTGAGGTGGACGTTCAGGTCGATGGCGCGCCTCATGAGGTTGGCCAGGTCTTCGGGGAGGGATCCTGCGACTCCCTTCTCCTCCATGATGGCGGTGATGGACTTGCCGGTGGCGAGCTTGACGTCGGGGACGCCGTACTGGTCCCTGAGGACGAGCCCGATCTTGGCAGAGATCATTCCGTCTTTCGCGAGCTTCGCGATGAGATCCTCTATCTCGGTGGCGCTGAGAGGGACCCATGCGGGGTTCTCGGAAATCATGGGGCGTTTGGAACAGGATTTGCCCTTCCTTCTTGTGTGCATTCTTGCCATAATGTGATCCTCCGAATCATATCTAGGCGGCGAGGCTGATTCTTGCGATGTTGAAGCAGTATATAAACTGTGCAGTGGCCGGGATTGAGCGCCTGCGGCCCTCTCCCATCCGTCCGATCGCGTCCCGGCCGGATCTCATTTCGCGGAGTCGGCGCAGATTAAGCACGGTATAATGATAATAGTCTAATATAATGAATCGAATGCCTTTAAATGGACTTAGTTGGATGATACATCCAACTGTCGGCAGATTCTCATGTCAGCTCTTCTGGAACGGGTCCGGCCGATTGTACGATGTGATTCGATGATAGGAAAACATGATCTTCCTTGCAATAAAGTCGCGCGGGGGGGGGGAAGGCTGCTCCCACCGCCTGCGCGACGCGCTTTCGATTATACCTGTCCTCACGATCCTGACGCTGGCGTTCTCGCTGTGCATCGGGATGGCCGGGGCGCCGGATTCCGACGGCGATGACGGCGACGCTATCGTGGAGGACGGCCTCACCTACGAGATCACCGGAGCTGGTGAAGTGAGCGTCGCGAAGTGCGACACGAGCAAGACGAGCGTCACGATTCCCGCAACTGTGCAGGATGGCACATACACCGTCGTCTCGATCGGCGACGGCGCATTCAAGGGCTGCTCGGAACTTGAAACCCTCATCTTCAACACCGGCGATAGATTCACGTCCATAGGGAGCTTGGAGGCGACGGACGGCCAGGGGGCATTCCAGGGCTGCTCGAAGCTGGCGAACATCACATGGCCCAGCGGAGTGACATCCATCGGAGCTTTCGCGTTCAGCGGAACCGGATTCGTGAACATCGATATTCCGTCCACGGTGATATCCCTCGGCAACGGAGCTTTCAGCGAGTGCGGATCACTGCTATACGTTTCCGGCGATGTGGGGGTTCAGACCATAGGGGAAGGAGCTTTCAGGAATTGCCAAGTGCTCGACGCGGCCTCGAACTTTGGTAACGCTATTTCGATCGGGAAGGAGGCTTTCAGCGGATGCGTAATGCTATCGTCTTTCAGTGTCGGACCAAAAGTGGAATCTGTTGGAACCGATGCATTCAAGAGTTGTGGGAAATCGACGGAATCTAAATCGAAAGGGGATGGGATCAATTTGACGATATACTGCAACCCCGGAAAAGCGATGTTCAAGGAGGAATCCAGCATCTACTATGCGTTCATCGGATCTGCAGAAACCATTGGAGAGAGCGCGTTCGAAGGATGCACAGGCCTCCTGGGAGTCTCTGTCTCTGGTGATAAATGCAAAACTATTGGGAAGAATGCATTTAAAGGATGCGAGGCGCTTTACTCATTCAGATTTCAGTCTTTTGTTAAAACCTATGTAATCAATTCGATTGGCCAAGA
>CAVICI010000045.1:0-14905 GCA_963640995.1 Dialister hominis
GCAGGCCCATCGTCGTGAAGAACCGGGTCGGGCGTCCAAGGAAGTCAAAATGAGGTCTGTATAGTTCCACTCGTTGGGAAAGTTGTAATCTACTATAATCGAAACACCTTGCAGTTCCATGCACGAGGACAGTCGCACCGAATTCGAGGAGAGGTACTCCGATTCTTTGGTGAAAACGCTGATAGCATTCTCCAACATCAACGGCGGGAAGATCGTGATAGGCGTGGATGACGATGGAAACGTCATCGGCCTTGAGGATCCGGACGATGTCGCCAAGAGATGCGTCAATGCGATCGCAGACAAGGTCCGTCCCGATATTGCATTGACCACAGAAGTCAGCATAGAGCAGATCGATGGCAAGAGCATCGTAGCGATAGATGTGCACGAAGGCGATAAGAAACCGTATTTCCTCCGTGAGAAAGGACTCCGTGCCGAAGGGGTCTTCATCCGCGAGGGAACGTCGTCCATGCCTATCACGGAAGATAGGTTCCAGCAGATGATCCGGAGCGTGAAATCCGTCGCATTCGAAAGCCAAGACTCTTTCGTTCAGGACCTCACCTTCGATGCGCTCAGGTCGGAATTCGACAAAAACGTAAATTCAAAATTATTGGCTGCCCAGCTTGAGATCCCTAGCTTTCGCTGGTGAATACTTTCCTTCAGGCACTCCTGAATCGCATCCAGGGGTGCGAAGCCATTCTGCTGCCGACGGGCGGGACTCCTTGCCCGACCGCCCTCGCCGAGGGTGTTCCGATTGCGTTTTTGAAATAATATTGGTATTTAAAGTCCTAATATTATATTTCAGCTCATTATATTTGGATTTTACGTATGTTTTTATATATTGAAAGCCTACGGAACTTAGGCTGGGAAGCCTGTTCCGAGTGATGAGAAATGGAGATAATCGCCGAAGAGAGGACATACGAGGGGGTGCATGCGATACCCTCTCTGGTCATGGCCGCGATGGAGACATCGGGCATCCGCGAGTATTTGGACGAATGCTGCCTGAAGGCCGATCTCGAGGTCCACAGGCTCTCGGCCGGCATGGCTGTGAAGGCCATGGTCGGAGCGATGGTCGAACGGGGCAAGCGCCCTCTGTACCGCATGTCCGACTACTACTCGACGGCTCCGGCCGACAAGCTCTTCGGACCTATGGCGAAGAACAGCAGCCTCTCCGACACCGTCCTCGCGTCCAGGCTGGACACCGTGTTCGGGCTGGATATGCAGGAGGTGCAGCTGGGGATGTACGAGATGCTGAAGAAGAAGTACGGCTTCGAGACGACGCTCCTCTTCCTGGATGCCACGAACTACACGATGTTCGGACAGTGCTACCTTATGGCGCAGGCCGAGCACGACATGCGGCTGAGGGAGAAGGGGATCGAGGTAGCGGAATCTCCGATGCCGGCCTACGGCGGCAATGCCAAGGACGGGCACAACGAAAGGGTCCAGCTGAACATGTCCCATGTCGTGGACAACATCGGGGCCCCCATGGTCAGCAAGTCCTACGATGGCAACACGTCCGACGTGACCATGAACAGGGATATGATCGAGTTCCTGACGAAGCACATCGACATGAAGTCGGTCATCCTCATGGCCGATTGCAAGCTTTGCGTCGCGGACATCCTGAGCTCGCTGATATCCTCGGAAGCCGCCTTCGTCACCAAGGTGCCCGCATCGTTCAACGGAAAGCTCAGGGATGCGGTGATCGCTTCCCTGGAAGCCGATTCCATGGACGAGAATCCGGACCGCCCCGGAAGGAAGCACTACGAGACCACGGACAAGGTCGGCGGAGAAGACGTCAGGATCATAGCCTACGTCCTCCCCGGAGCAGAGAAGGACTCGGAGAGATTCATCCGCGGGGTCGGCCTCGAGAAGGCCATGAAGAAGCTGAAGTCCCTGAAGAGGCAGAGGTTCTTCTGCAAGGACGACGCGATGGAAGCTTTCAGACAGGCGCTCAAAGGCATGGAAGCAGATTGCTACGCCGCGGACCCGGTCGTCTGCGAAGACGCTGCGGCCGAAAGGAGATACAAAGACGGCATGAGGTTCAGGGTCAGGTCGGACAACGTCCGCGTGGACGAATCGAAGCTCGCCGATGCCGTGCGCGCCCATTCGGTCCAGGTGCTGATCACGAACCTGCCGTTCTCCTCCGAGCACTCGGAGGACAGGAGGGAGCGCGCGAGCGCGGACGACGTCATAGACCTGTACCTCGAGGAGTACAAGACCGAGGCCGGGTTCAAGATGATGAAGTCCGGGATGAACATCGGCAACGTGTACATCCACACGCCCTCCCGCATAACAGCTGTCGCTTTCGTGGTGTCCTTGGCGACGATGATCTGCAAGGTCCTCGACCACGTGCTCGAAGAGACGCGCCCCTCCGGCGAGCGGAGAAGGACGATGAAGGCCCTGGCCGACATCCACCTGAACACCATCGTGAAGTACGACCGTGCCCACGACAGGCTCTCCGTGATGGGCTCCCCCGGCGCGACCGGGGACTTCTTCACCCTGGTAGACAGGCTGCAGATAGACCCCCAGCACCTGCTCGGACACTGATCTCCGGAGCCCCTGGACCCAGGGGCCTCCAGCGAAGGCTATAGACCTCAGGATAAAAATTTGAATTTACGAAAAAGTCGATGAGCCTCACGGCAGAGAACATGGAATCGCTGCATATCGCCAAAGGCGGCGTGTACACGCAGCTGGGATTCATCCTCTCCGATCAGTGCGACCGGTCCGTGAAGGCTGCGGCATTCAACGACGATCATCGCACAGAATTTCTCGAACGTGCAGAGTTCGGGGGCTGCATCATCAAGCAGATATCAGATACCCTCGCCTTCCTGGACAGATACAACCGGCTGTCATCCGTGATAACCGGCAAGTACAGAGCGGACCATCGCGCATATCCCGAGGAATCCTTGAGGGAGGCGGTCGTGAACGCCATGGCCCATAGGGACTACAGCATCGACGACCCGGTCCTCGTCTCGGTATTTCCAGCGAAGATCGCCATCACCTCTCCGGGAGCGCTGAACAGGAGCTACACCATGGATGAGCTCCTCGGAGGGGTGTCATCGCTCAGGAACAGGAACCTCGCCGCGGTCCTGTACAGGCTGGGCTACATAGAGGCCTACGGGACAGGCATCCCCCGCATATTCGGCTCGTACAAGGCCACGTTCAAGACTCCCGAGATAATCGCGGGCGGATCGACGTTCACCATAACGCTGCCCGCCAACGATGCGGTCGAGGATCCTGCGCAGGGATTCCTGGGCGGGCATGATGAGTTCACCCGCGCAGACCTCGAGAAGGAGCTGGGCATCTCGAAGAGCGAGGCCGTGTCCATCATACTCCGCATGACGGAGAGCGGGCAGATCGTGAAGATCGGCGGCGGAAGGTCCACCAGGTACAGGCCCAACAGGCCTCTCGGCCTACGCGGGAGGCGAGAGGGACGGGACCGATGCCGAGGGCAGGCATCAGCTCGGTGTTCCCAGCTGGCCCATGGCCCATTTCTGGAGCGGGGACCCGAACTCCTCGGTCGTCGCCGCGGCCATCAGCGTCTCGAAGACATGATCGCGTCCGACGTGCCCGACCATGTAGAAGAACATGGCATAATAGCATGCCAGCTTCTTGTCGTCCGCGTTCTTCGCGAGGACGCCTCTGACGAGGTACGATTGGGGCAGGATGTATGCCCAGTCCTTCACGTCGTCCTTGGCCTCCATGATCGATATGGCCTCGTCCAGCCTCCTCACGGCTTCGGATATGACCTTCGGGGAGCGGAGGCTCGAGACATGCTCGTCATCCAGCGTTATGGTGATGTATACATGCTCCGCGAAGGTGAAATCGGCTATCGCGAGGAACAGCGGATCGGACCAGCATTTGGCATCCTTGATCATGTCCCTGTAGGTCTTCTCGCTGTCGGACGCGATGAACCGGTAGCAGGTGGCCATCCTGATGAGCTGATCGCGGTCTTCCGGAGCGCCGTCCTTGCGCGCGTCGCGGATGGCCGCTATCGTCTTCCTGGCCGCTGTGGATGCGCCCTTGGCGCCGTTCCTCCTGCGGTGGTTCAGGATGTAGTTCCAGCCGTCCGACGCGACATAAGGGAACTCGGCCCTGTCGTATGCGCAGAGGGACTCGAAATCCTCTATGCAGGAGAGCATGTCCTCCTCCATGCGCTTCTCCACATCGTCGTAGAACATGCGGTCGAACGACAGGTCGAGTAGGGCGCTCTCTATCCCGATCAATGCCATGAGCGCGGGCGGGACATCGCACCTGTACCTCTCGATGAGGCTGTACGCATGCCTCATCGCCTGCATCAGGTCGTACTTGGCGATGTTGTTGCATCTGAGCGTCAGGCGGGCCAGCGGCTCCACGAACTCCCTGCGGCCCGATTCTATGAGGGTGCAGTAGGAGCTGACCGCCATTTCGTAGGGCTTCCACAGCTCGTCGCTCTTGGGGTTCGCGATCCTGAGCTCGTCGCCGTACTGTGCGGTCGCCTCGGCCAGCTCGGGGAGCAGGCTGAGGTCGTCCTTGTCCGCGGCCGCGGCCTTTATCATCGCTTTCGCCCGGTCCTCGGCCGCTTTCACCCTGCTGAACATGTCGTATTCCTCGCCGGTCTCCTTCACCTTTATGGACTCCCCTCTCTTCGTCACGGACACCTCTATCGTGGAGGTCCCGCACTTGGGGCAGGGGATCCCGAGCCCCATCTGGCCTATCGGCTTGTTGGGGGACGTCCTGACGCCGTAGCACCCCGGGACGTTCTCCCCGCACTTGGGGCACGGGAGGGTCCTGTGCTCCCCTATGCGCCTGACCTGCAATTCCTTGTTCGGCAGCTTCTTGACGATCTCGAAGACCTGGCCCATGCATGCGGATGGGGGTTCCCGTAATAAAAGGGGGCGGTTCCGCCGGCGGACGTCCGCGAACCGTGTTATATCCAATGGTGGATGCGGTAGCATGTCTGTCGGAATGAGGAACATATGCGTCACGAGATACACCGATGTCAAGACCGTCATGCGCCGCACGACACCGATAGTGTCGTTCGCCTGCCCGAAGTGCAGGAGGAACTGCGACTTCGATTTCATCCTGGGGGACGGGACGATATCATACGAGATCCTGTGCCCGGACTGCGGCGTCGTCAGGGTGGACAGCAACTTCGCGGCCGGCGATGACGGATTCACCGTCGAAGGCACCGGCGAGAAGTACAACCATATGGCGAACCTCGACGATGCCAAGGCCAGGGCGAAGGCCGTCGAAGGGGATCCGATGGAAGAGCCCATCGCCCTGGCCGAGGCGGCCTGGGAGACATACCAGTGCCTGACCCTGCAGTCTCTGCCTGCCTGGAAGGCCGCCGTGGACAGCTTCGCGAGATGCGAAGGGATGGACAGGGAGCATGTCCGCAGGATGGTCCCCTGGATCCTGAAGTTCTCCGGCCTCTTGGGCGACCGCAAGATGAGCGAGACGACGCTGGAAGCCTGCAGGAAGGCGGCCGATCTGATCGGCAAGCCGGAGACCGCGCAGGAGTGCATGCTCTGGATGGACATGTTCAGCCTCGAGTGCAGCATCCGTGCCCTCGGGCCGGACGACGTCGTCCTGCCCGGAATGGCCAAGTTCGCTTATCAGGCCCTTTCCGAACAGGAGAAGGCGGAATGCCCCGAGTTCCCGGCATTGTGGCCGCTGATAATGTACAACTGCTCGTCCGAATACTGGAACATGGGCGGGGTCGACTGCGATGAGGACGAGCTCTGCGGCTACGAGTCCGGGCTGTGGGGGGAGGCTGTCGCGGAGACGGAGAAGATGCTCCGTTCGGGGCATCCCATGACTCCGCGCATCTTCAGGCTGATGACCGACAAGGCCGGGACGGAGATGCTGGACCCCTGCGTCCATCCGGTGCGCGATCAGCTGGAGACGCTGGCCGGGCTGTCCGGGGACTATGCGGACGCTTTCAGGGCCAAGATAGAGCTGTGCGATGTCCTGGAATCTGCCTGGGGCGACCCGGTCATGCCGTTCCTCGGCACCGGCAGCCTCAGCTGGACCTCTGAGTCCTTCGGCAAGCTGGAGGACGCCATCAGGAAGCTGGAGAGGTACCGCGACCCGGAGATCGTCGGGGACATGCTGACGGACGCCTACTTCCTGCTCTACAAGCACGACGGGGACGATGAGGTGAAGGACAACTGCACGCAGATGATGAAGGCAATGTCCGACAGGCATCTGGAGCCGGGGTTCAAGCTTTTCCTGTCCGATTCCATGTTCTCCGCAATGGGCGACCAGATGCGGTCGTCGGCTCCGGCTCAGAACAGGGCAAAGCCCAAAGGCAAGTCCAAGAAGGAGCGCGTGGCCGAGAAGAGGAAGGCCCACATCGCGAAGAGGAAGCGATCATGAGTGGGCCTCGTCTCCTTCATGCTTGTCCGCTAACCGTGTTATATCCGACAGGAGATGAGGGTGCATGGCATTCGCAATGAAGACGAAGACCATCTCGCCGTACTCGGACCCTGCGTTCCGGAAGAGGGCCTGGGGGCAGGGCATGCCGCGGATACTGTATTTCGAATGCTGCTCCGGCATAAGCGGGGACATGGCTGTCGCGGCCATGCTGGACCTGGGGGCGGACAGGGATGCCCTGGACAGGGCCCTGTCCTCCCTGGGCATCGGCGGGTTCAGTATATCGATTGCAAGGAAGAAGAAGTCCGGGCTGGACGTCTGCGATTTCGACGTGGTCCTGGAGCACGGCAGCCATGACCACGACATGCAGTACCTCTACGGCGAAGGGCATCATGAGCATGGGCATCATGGCGGCCGCAGCCTCGGCGAGATCAGGGAGATAATATCTAAGGCGGACATGTACGAAGGCGCGCGCGCCATATCCTATGATATATTGGACATACTGGCCGAGGCCGAGGCCTCGGCCCATGGTGTCCCTGCGGAAGAGGTCCATTTCCACGAGGTCGGGGCTGTCGATTCCATCGTCGACATCGTCGCGCTGGGGGTCTGCCTCGATTCCCTGGATGCCGACGGAGTCTGCTTCTCCGAGCTTTACGAAGGCACGGGGACCGTCCGCTGCCAGCACGGGGTGATCCCGGTGCCGGTGCCGGCGGTTGTGAACATCCTTGCATCCCATAGGGACCTTTCGCTGAGGATCACGCAGTCGCAGGGCGAGCTCGTCACCCCCACCGGGGCTGCCTTCGCGGCCGCTGCCAGGACCTGCGACGTCCCCGGGTCCTTCAGGATAGAGAAGGCCGGGATGGGCGGCGGCAAGAGGGAGACCGACAGGAGCGGGATCCTCAGAGCGATGATCGTGTCTCCCACGGAGAACCACGACATCGCCGTCAAGCTGGAATGCAACATCGACGACTGCACGGGAGAGGCTTTGGGATACACGGCGGAGAGGCTCATGGCGGAAGGCGCAAAGGACGCCCATTACACCCCTGTTTTCATGAAGAAGGGCCGTCCGGCATGGCTCCTCACCGTTATATGCTCGGAATCGGACAGGCGCAGGCTGGAATCGGTCATCTTCTCGGAGACGTCCACGGCCGGCATCCGCAGGTGCACCATGGACCGCACCGTGATGTCCAGGAGGTCCGAGGAAATGGAGACGTCGATCGGGACGGTCAGGGTCAAGGTCCTGTCCATGGACGGCATCGAGAATGCGCATCCGGAGTACGAATGCCTCGCGGCGATTTGCAGGGAGAAGGGCATCCCGTTCAGGGAAGCCTACGAGACGGTCATGAAAGAGATAGACGGAAGAGGCGCCTGAATGCCCCCGAAGGCGATGGAGGTCAACGGCCACAGGCTGGACCGCCAGCAGACGGCCGCCGTTATGGACGATGCCGACACCGAGCTTGTCATAGCCGCGGCGGGCACCGGGAAGACCACTACCCTCGTGGGGAAGGTCAAGCATCTCGTGGACAGCGGTGCAGACCCGTCGCGGATCCTCATGATCTCCCTCACCAACAACACCGTCCGCGACCTGAGGAAGGCTCTGGACAGGGAGTTCGGCCCCGGATTCGGTGCCGATGTCATGACGATCCATGCCCTCGGCAACAGGATTGCCCGGAAGAGGGCGTGCGTCGGGAAGGACCGGAGCGCGCTCCTGTCTTCGATAATGTACGACCTCTGCGAGAGCGACAGGAAGTTCTCCCATAACCTGATGGCGTACATCGAGGACCTCAGGAGATCCGGATTGGGGGACCTGTCCCTCAACGGCATGTTCATCCGGCCCAGGGGGCTGAGGGTCCTGGCCGACGAGCTGTTCAGGCGCGGATTCGGCTGCAGGTACACAGCACAATCCTATCAAGACGGGAAGCAGTCCCCGGCGGTGCTGGAGGCTGAGGACGGGAAAGGACATTCGCTGAAGGTCCTGGGGAACTCGATGAGGGCGTCGGAGATGTCCTCCAAGCCGGACAAGGCCACGGAATACCTGGACAGCTGCGGGTTCCCGCCGGACCTGCTGAACGCCAACGACCTCGCCGCGGCCGTGGTGAACGCATGGGGCCCCAGGCTTTCCGAGCCCATGGGCGCCCTGATTTCCAGGTGCAAGTGCACTCACAGCACGATCCGCGACCTGAAGCGGGCCAACGGCAGGAACACGACGGCCATGAAGCCGGTCGTGGAGCAGGAGCTGGCGGTCCTGGACGCGGTATGGGACCATTACAGCCTGATATGCGCCGAAGGCGGCATGGCCGACTACGACGACATGGTCATACAGGCGACGGAGTCGGTCCTGGCGGGGATGCCCTGCGGGAAATGCTACTCCCATGTGCTGGTGGACGAGTACCAGGACGTGTCCAGGACCCTGGTGGACCTCCTGACCGCATTGAGGATGCGCATGGGCTTCAGGCTGTTCTGCGTCGGGGACGACTGGCAGAGCATCTACGCCTTCACCGGAGGGGACATAGGCCAGTTCTACGGCTTCAGGAAGGCCTGGTCCGCCTTCGGGACGGTGTCCGTCAGGAAGATAGAGACCACCTACAGGTACCCGCAGACGCTGGCGGACCTGGCAGGCGCGTTCGTGATGAAGAACCCGAAGCAGCAGAAGAAGTCCGTCAAGGGGATGCCGGACCCTCCGTTCAAGCCGGTGATGCTGCTTCCGGCGAACACGGACAGGGACATCTCCAAGATGATCGCCAACCGCATCGAGTTCCTTCCGGACGAGGAGAGCGTGTTCGTGATCGGAAGGACGAGGGCCGACATCTACGCGTTGGGCTCCGGCACTGGCCAGTTCAGGTTCTCGCCCGGCGACGGCCTGTCGGGGTCGGCTGAGGTGGCCTTCAGGAGATGGGACAAGGATGCGGAGGACTGGAGCGACGACAGGAAGGTCAGGTTCCTGACCGCGCATTCGTCGAAGGGCCTGGAGGCGGACAACGTGTTCGTCATCGCAGACAGGGACCGCGGAGGGTTCCCCAGCAATGCATCGGACAACCTGTCGGGCCTGTTCTCTTCCGTGGACGAAGGCATCGAGTACCCGGAGGAGAGGAGGGTGTTCTACGTGGCGATGACCAGGGCGAGGAAGAGGCTGTTCATCGTGACGATCACTGATGATGAGAACTACGCCCAGTCCGGGAAGTCGCCGTTCGTGGCCGAGCTGCTGGGGCAGGGGCCTGTCCTGGCAAGGTCCACGGTGTTCTGCCCCGAGTGCTTCGGGCCGCTGAGGATAGCGAGAGGCCCTTCGGGGCTGTTCTACGGATGCTGCGACTATCCGAACTGCAAGGGGAACAGGCCGTTCAACGGACTGTGACCTCGGGCATCAGAAGTCCAGGTCGAAATCCGAGTCCAGCCTGTCCCTGGCGAACGCCTTCGCCAGAAGATGGTCGGGCACGTGCCTGTCGTACTTCCCGAACCTGAGCTTGTCGTCATCCCTCACAAGGGATTCCGGACAGGGGTCCATGAGGTACGAGTCCACGGCACCCAGTATCTCCGATTCTGTGACGTCTCCGCGGATGTCCATGAAGTAGGGCTGGAACGCGTACAGCGACTCCACCCCGTCGATGTCGCGGACAATCCTCTTCAGCGTTTCGAAATGGACTGTCCCCAGCCAGGGGCGCATCCTGGTGGACCCGTCCTCGTTCAGGGAGAACAGCGATGTGAGCCTCTTCCCCCGGGCGATATTCCTGCATTCCTCCAGCCTCTCCGCGGCCGCCCCGTCAAGGTACGGGTACGTCGCATCGGAGGACAGGACCTCCAGCATCTTCCTCATGATGCGGGTGTCGACCGGCGGGGTCCCGGACCTCCAGGGGTTGCATGCGGTGCCGTCGGATTTCACGACTTCCACGGCCATCTCCTTGGCCTTCACTCCGACCACCTCCCACACATGCCCGGCCAGCTGGATCGGCTCCCCGACTTCCGGCATCTCCTGGATCGACCCCACCACTTTCCCGTCGCAGCGGACGTCGATCTCCTTCTTCACCGAGAACACGGAGCAGAAGTCCCTTCCGAAGACCTCCTTCTCCCCTTTGCCGCCGATCAGAAGCGTCCCGTCTGGCATCCGGTCCAGCTGGTTCTGCGCGACCATGTGGACCAGCAGGTCCTTGTAGTCCTGCTTGGAGATCTCCCTGAACGGGTGCATCGACAGAACTTCCGAAGAAAGCGTGCTGAACCTCGCTCCGATCCCGGACTTCATGTGCTCCATGGTCTGATGGTAGAGCAGCCCGTAGGGCAGGCGCTCCACCTTCGGAGTCTCCGTCCAGGACTTCCCTATGGCCAGTTCCGTCATGGCGATGGCCTTGACCAGCTCCATGTTGATGCCTTCCACGTCGGTCCACCATCTGGCCGGGTCTTCCAGGCACATGAGGGTCATGGTCTGGGCGCCTCCGCGCCTTCCGGACCTCCCCATCCTCTGGACCAGGCTGGAGCAGGTGTAGGGGGGCTCTATCTGGACGACCGTGTCCAGCCCCCCGACGTCGATCCCCAGCTCCAATGTCACGGTGGCGACGACGGTGTCCTTGGTGGAGCTTCCCTTCAGCCTCTCTTCGGCGGCGCTCCTGTACTCCTTGGAGATGCTCCCGTGGTGGACGTGGATGCTGTCCTCTCTTCCTTCGAGGCTCGCCATCTTCCTGAGGGAGCGGCCGGTGGTCTCGGCGTCGGACCTGCTGTTCACGAACACTATGCAGTTCCTGTCGCGGACTTCCTTGTAGAGGTCCTTGTAGTATCTTGTAATGGCCTTCTTCCTCTCGGTGCCATCGTTCTCCGCAGCTGGGATCCTGTGGAGGCTTATCCTCACTTCCCTGTCGGAGGTCCTCGGGTCGCGGATGATCATGGTCTTCCTTCCGGTGTCGGCGGACAGCCACTTGGCCGCCGCCTCCGGATCGGATATCGTCGCGGACAGCCCGATCCTCCTGGGGTCGCATTTCGCCAGCAGCTCCAGCCTCTGGAGGCAGCACAGGAGCTGAGCTCCCCTCTCGGAGTCCATGAACGCGTGCACCTCGTCGATGACGACGAACCTGAGCCCGTGGAACAGGGCCTCGATCCTCTCCGGGTCGTTGGCGATGAGGTTCTGCAGCGATTCCGGGGTGATCTGGAGTATGCCTGATGGGAACTCCAGCAGGGCGAGCTTCGCGGTCCTGGAAGCGTCTCCGTGCCAGCCGGTCACCCTGATCCCGGACTCGCGGATCATCGGCTCTATCCTCTGGAACTGGTCGTCGATCAGCGCCTTCAGAGGGCCGACGTACATCGCGCCTATCCCTTCCGGGGGATTGCGGTAAAGCGATGATATCACGGGGAACATGGCGGCTTCGGTCTTCCCGCTGCTGGTACCCGCAGAGATGAGGATGTGATCGTCGCTTCCGGCGAAGATGTCGAACGCCTTCGTCTGTATCTCCCTGAACGACGGCCATCCGCTGCCGTACACGTATTCCTTCAGGAACCACGGCAGCTCGGAGAAATGGTCGGTCATATCTCCAGGTCCTCGATGATGTCGTCATCGGGGTTGGCGTCGGCGGCGACCTTCCTTCCGGAGATCATGTCGTCGAACACGGTGTCCGGGTTCTGGTGCATGGTGTCCAGCAGGCCGATCAGGTCTCTGGTGATCTCCCTGGGGGTGATCATGGAAGTGGATATCACGCTGGCCAGCACGGCTTTGAGGTACCTTTCGAGCATTTCGTCGGTGACTGGCGACTCGTAACCGTACCTCTGGGCGTGGAGGTCCCTTATGGTCTTCAGCAGGACGTAGATCTCCTCGTTGGTCAGGGGCCTCAGGGTTATTACCGGCCCGAGGTAGTTGTCGTAGCCGTTCTCGAACCTCCCGGACACGAGCCTTGACCTGAGGGCCTCGTAGCTGTACAGCCCTCTGTTCGCGTCCTCGATGAACTCGGGGGTCCCGCAGACGTACATGGAAAGGTAGGAGGACTTGCCCTGCATGATGTCGTTGAACATCGTCAGCAGGCGCTCGTAGTTGTTGGAGCGGGATGCCTTGTTCTGAAGCTTGTACAGCACCACGGCCTCGTCCAGGAACACGACGAGCCCCTTGTACCCGAGCTTGACGGACAGCTCCGCCCAGAGCTTGATGAAGTCGTACCAGTTGGAGTCGTCGATCATCGCGTTGATCCCGAGGTTCTTCCTCGCCTCCGTCCTGAGCTCGCACTCGCCCTTGAGCCATCTGAGGGCGAAGATGTCGTCGTCCGCGTTCCGGTAGCCCTTGCAGTACTCGGTGAGGCCTTTGATGAAGTCCTGGTAGTTCTGGAGGCACGACATGGACGACGTGTCGGCCCTCATCCTCTTGGCGATGGCCTCGTAGGGAACCGAATCGGGGTCGGAGCCGTCCTCGGAGGAGATGTCCTCGGCGATGTCCTGGATCCAGTTCTGCAGGATCGGCTCCATGGAGCCGCCGTCGGGACGGGTCCTGACGGCCATGTTCTTGACGAGCTCCCTGTACGTGTTGAGCCCTTCCTTCTTGGAGCCGGTGAGCCTCCTGTTGATCGCGAGGTCCGCGTCCATCACCACGAAGCCCTTGTCCATGGCGTAGTTGCGGATCATCTGCGTCATGAAGCTCTTCCCGTTGCCGAACCTTCCGGAGAGGAACCTGAACGCTCCTCCGCCCGCGGCGGTGTCCTCCAGGTCGTTGACGAAGGTCTCCGTCTCCTTCTTCCTGCCCACGGCTATGTATTCCAGCCCGCGCCTCGGAACGACTCCGGAGGAGAGGGCGTTCATCAGGGTGATCAGGGTTCTTTTCGGGACGGCCTCGGTCATTTCTACGATGCTCCGAGGTGCCCGTATGCGGTTCAGATTATCATACTTTCGAGCCGTTCTGCGGAGAGAAGGCGACTTCGGCCTTCTTTTGGCGGATTCCGATGCCGACGCATATGGCGTTCGCGGAATCCGGGTCCTCCGCATACATCTTGGCATCGATCTGCGCCAATGCCGTGTCTGCCAGAGAGCGCAGGTCGGCGTGTCTGTCTGTTGTGGTCTTCACCTCGATGATGACCGGCGGACGGTCTTTCGACCCTTCGAAGAAGATGTCTGTCAGTCCATAGCCTTTCGGGATCTCTGCCTTGGCTGTGAGCTCAGGCGTCATGAGGTATGCCATGATGACGTCGCGGTACCTGTTATGTCTCGATACGGGGTCCAGGTCTTTCCATCTGCGGTCCATGCAGAGCCCGTTCAGCATCCTGTTCAGGTTCTCTTTCAGTTCCGAGGAGTCCTTATCGTAGATGGAATCCATGGCCTTTGCAGCCACCCTCTCGACTTCTTCGGCCTTCTTCACAAGATCTTCGAATGCCAGAGATACCTCCAGGTTCACCATGCTGACGTCGCAGACCGGGAGGCCTTTGGACTGAAGTCCTGTCTTGACGGCTTTCAGATATCCCGACATGGCCAGGTAGGAGTAGACGACCGATGGCTTCACGACAGGGGAGAGGACATCCGCGTAGGATATGCGGGTGTCCAGCCCGGTCCTTATGGATGAGCCCTTGTTCTCATAGAGGCCCTTGAGCGACGACAACGGCTCTGCGCCCATGCTCGAAAGCAGCTCTTTCGACATTCCGCCGCTGGTCGTGTTGCCCCAGTATGCCAGGGGCTCGCAGCCGTTCATGAGGTACATCATGACGCTGAACGGGTTGTACACTTCGGCATTCCCGAAGCGGTAGCCATCGTACCATTCCCTGATTTCCGCGATCTTGCCGGAGGGCTTTCCGGCCTTGTCCAGGAGCTGGATGACCTCGTCTTCCGTGAATCCGAAGTGCTCGTCGCCTTCCGTTTCGAGTATGCTGCGTATGCTGGCGTTGTTGAAGCTGCTCAGCATGCTTGTCTTGGTCAGGGGCATGATCCCCGTGACAACGGCGAATTCGCAGTCGGTGTTGAACTTGAACGTCTGTTCCATGAACGGCTGCATGCATCCGACTATGGCATCGTAGTTCTCAGCCGAGTGGATGTCCTGCATGCAATGGTCGTATTCATCCACAAGGATCAGGACGTTCTTCTTGTGGATCTTCTTCAGCAGCTTGCAAATGCGCCTTATCGCCTTCTCTTCGTCGACCTCGTTCAGGGACGACTGTGCGCATTTGTGCAAGAATGCCCTGTCGAAATCGTTCAGGGCATCCGAATCCAGATCGTCCAGGAGATCGCCGATCGCATCATAAATCATGGAAGTCAGGCTTATGCGGAACCTCTCCTTGGATTCGCCGGAAAGATCTCCGAAGTTCAGTCTCACGACAGGGTAGGCGTTCTTATACGGTGCGCAACGGTCGCATTTGGACACCTCCAGGCCTTCGAAGATGTCTTCCTCTTCCGCATACTTCAAGTTGAAGAAGCGGTCGATCATCGAAAGGTTGATCGTCTTGCCGAAGCGCCGGGGGCGCGTGAAGAGCAGGGTCTTGTTCTTCACCCCGCACAGGTCGCAGATGAGCTTGGTCTTGTCCACAAAGTAATAATTGCCGGTGACAAGAGACTTGAAATCGTACACCCCGTCTGGGTACATCATCTGCTCCATACAGCGTGATGAATT
>CAVICI010000046.1:0-14720 GCA_963640995.1 Dialister hominis
TATTCTCGTAGGAGTTCGAGGGTTCAAATCCCTTCCCTTGCACCTTATCGCCAGCGCCAGCTATCGGCAATCCGACATTCAATCTGTTGTCGTCCTTATCCCTGTAGGAATCCCAACCCGAAAGCACGTTTTGAACCACGCGGGAGGGTCTCGCTCCGGCGTAGAACGTGTTCGTCGTCATGACGTTCGTATGACCGAGCAGGACGGACACATCAGACAGAGACCAGCCCTCGTCGAGCAGGTACTGCCCGTAGGTCCGGCGGAGCTTCCGGAAGTCGAAGGACACGCCGCAGGCGGCGCAGACCTTGGATCTCCAAACACCGAGAGTGTTCGAGGACACGGTATCTCCGTTGATCCCGAAGATCAGGTCGTTCGGACGGAGATCTTCGTTCCGGATGTAGAGCGAGAGGATCCCGCGCACCTCCGGACGGACGGGAACCGTCCTCTTGGATCCGTAGGAATCGCCGCCTTTCGGACGGCGGATGTACAGAGTGCCGGCCGCGAGGTCGAGATCGGAAACCCTGGCTTCGCGGATCTCGCAGGGCCTCGCGCCGGTTCCGAGAGCGAAGCAGACCGCGGCGGCATCGCGCAGATCCGTTCCGGAGCACGTGCCGGCATACCTTATGATGGCGGCGAACTCGCCTTCTTCGAGGACAGGCCCGCGCGACTTCCGATACATAGGGAAGGCAGCGGGATACCTGGCCCGGGCAAGGCGGACGCAATCGTTGCCGCAGAACAAGCAGAGCATCCCGAGCGTGCCGACATCATGCTGCAATGCGCCGGGAGTTATGCCGCAAGTGCGGCGGAGACAGACGGCGAAGGCCTTCACATCCTCCGGAGACATCTTGGCAGGATCGCACGTCGAGACCTCTCCGGAGGAACGCATCTCCGAGAAGATGCGCTCGATCCGGCGGAAGCGGCGGTCAAGCTCCTTGAAAGTCGTCTCGGCGTAAACGCCGTCATACGCCTTCATATAGCGGTTGACAGCGGCGCGGAAGGGATAGCGGCACATCAGGACTTCCTCCTGAGCTTGCCGAAAATCCTAACATCTTTGCCGAGGATTGTCGGAACAGACATCAGAATTCCTCCGGAACGAAACGATCGTCGCAAAACGGGCAGTCGAGAACGCCGCCTTCGCGAACGAGATCGTCAGCATTGAAGGACAAGATCTCGGAACAGCAGGGGCAGTACGCGAACATCGCAAGGCCTCCTGTTCGCAGAAGCTCGGAACGGCATCGATCGGATAGTAGAACGACATGAAGTTCTGAAGCGCAGGGTTGTAGACCTTGCAGGCATAGATCTTCCCTGTCTTCTCAAGAACCTGAAGGATCCTCTCGACATCGGTAGGGTTCTCATGATAGTCATCGACGATCGAGCCGATGAACCTGTCCTTCCTGATGCCGGGGTGAGCCTCGATGTACTCTCTCATGCGGACGGAAAGAGGATCCATCAGAATCCCTCCGGAATGAGCATATCATCGCAATCGTCCTTTTCCATGACCTCTTCGAGAACGACATCCTCTCCGAGGATCTCGGCAAAACAACGGCCGCATTTAGAACAGACGTGGTTAAAAGATTGATGAAGCTTCCCGGAATCATCAGGGAACACAAGAAGCGTGATATCGAGAGGTTCGCACACGATATCGCAATAGGGACAGATGAAAGCCCCGTCGTCGGTCATGCGGAGACCTCCGGAGGAAGAGCCGCGCAGATGTGATAATGCTCTACGAAAGCACGAGGAGTATCCAGGTTCCATAAAGGTGTTTCATTCGACATCAGCGGCGCGGCGGCGCAGATGCCCTCGAAGGAGATAACCGACGAGCGTGAGAAATGAGATGCCGCGTCCGTTGCTGTGATGAAATCTCCAACCACACCGTTAGAATTAACGCGGTCGAACTGACGACCTACCGCGGACGCGACAGAGGCGGCAGGCCCTCCAAGGTGGCGATCCTTTGGAGAGGAAGCAGGATATTCATTCTCGCAGATCGTCGTGGTTGGATAGGATTGATGGTTCGTGACGATTGCAGGGGATGATTCCCGGACGGTGTTGGAAAGATACGATTTCATCAATAAAGTGAATACTTTACACATATAAAAAACAAGTGATTACTTTACATTCACTTTGCATGAATAGAAAAAAACGTAAAGCAATAGTAAAGCAATGAAAGAGCCTTCAATCATCCAAATAAATTTCAGATGCCCTGAAGCTCTAATAGAATTAATCGACAGAGATAACGAATTAACCGGTGAATTTCGGAATCGTTCAGAATGGATTCTACAAGCAATGCGCCAATTCTTAGATTATAGAACAAAAATAATAGCAGAAAGACAAGCGGCATTCAATGAAGAACAAAATCAAACAATTTCAAAAATAGGATCCGTAGATAGAAGCACATCTTCGGAAAGTGATGCGAATTGATCGGAGAGACAATGAAATGACTTTAGCGAGAAATGACAAACAATTCAGCACGGAAATCTATGACGATAAGATAGAAGAAGTCAGAATGATCAACGTATACATGGATTCATTCAGGATAGTAGCCGAATACGAACCGCATTACGGTCCAGAAAAAGGATGGATGTTCCCTGTATCGAAATACATCGGACATCAGAAAATGTTAGATCTGATGAATGCGATGAAAAATGAACTAGAAAACTACGTAAACGGCTATGAAGAGTACGCCGACGGGTACGAAGATTCGATGCCCGCCGACAAGAAAAAAGATTACTTGCTCGAATCGTTGAATGACATCATCGATTTAGCTGATTCGATAGAAGAATGCCGAGCCTTGTAAGGCGCAGAGATCTCCATCCGGTACCGAGAACCGTTTGAACGAAGATCCGGAAAACCCGAATCGGCAGCCTTAGCAGAAATCGCATCAAGGATACGGTCATTCTCGGACAAAATCGCATCATAGATTTCCCCGAAATTGGAACCGGAAACAGCGATGCCGAGATCGTATGCGATTCCAACATAAATGCCGTTAATAAAAGCGACATAAACGACTATGAACTGATGGAATCCGAGCTTGTTCGTAATGCAGATGCAGTTACGCTTCATGTTCATTTCTTTGAATTTATCTTCCAAATTCATTTTCTCACCACTTGAGCTTGATTAATAATCATTTGCGCAGAGCCTCGGCCGCACGAAGATCCTTGGACATCTCCTTGCATTGTTCGAGATCGTAGACACGGATCGAATCGGGGATGACGACATTCGACGGAAGAAGACCGGTACGCTGCCAAAGGCCGTACTGTTCGCGGGTCAGGACAACGGGATCCCAACCTTCTCCGTATTTCGACGGAATATACGCTACACGGCGATCGTAAGATGCCGCCTTCTCGTTCGGAGTGCGGAGACGCTGAAGATCCTGAAGGCCTTTAGTCTCCGGAGTGCTGCACTGAGGAACGGCCATAGCAGCATCGAGGATGTCGAGACCTGCCGCCGCAAGATCTTCCATGAACGGAGAAAGCTCATGACGGACGAGATCGAGATCTCCCTTCATGACGCGGATCCGCGATGAACGGTTGTACATCACAGGTTCGCAGTGATGATCCTTCACATTGTCGAAACGTCCTATCGAGCAATCGCATTCCGGACAGAGGCGAGGAACGCGGTCTTTGTAGTCGCAGAGCGTGCGAAGGGAATTGACCTTCCCGAAGCACCGGTAAGGAGCGATCTCCGAAACGCATTGTTCTTTTGTCCAGGCGAACCAATCGAACTGATCGAGATGCTCGGCCCAGAAACCGTATTCGCGCCAGCCGTTGCCGGTCAGCATAAGAGGCGTGAAAGTCTTGGCAACCTCGGCCTTGTTGCCGCTGCATGATGCCGGAGGAATGGAGATGCGGTCAGCCGCATCGATCCAATCGGGATCGTTGTCGAACGATCCCAATCCGGCATGGGTCATGATATAGCCGATTGTATGACGGACTGAACGGATAGGCTCGTTCGGATGGATCTGATTGAACACCCATGAGTTCTCCTTCCCGTCATCATTCCAAATGCCTCCTGCCTCGAAATCGGCCTCGGCCAGTCTCCGGCGGAGGCCCATGTTATCGAACCTGCCGAATCCGACAGCATGGAAATGCGGAGAGAAAATCCATTCCCGGGCATCCTCGGACAACCGCCACGGATGGCAGACGAGAACGCCGGAATAGAATCCGAACTCGGGAAGCAGCTTAACGAGATCATCGACAAGAGCAGCGAAATGATCGGAGCGCTGCATTATCGACTTGAACCATTCCTGGGGAGGACTGACAGCCCAATGCTTGGGCTGATCGTAGAATCCCGTCTTCCTTCCGAGGATATCCGACGGAGTACATATGCGATCTTCGATACGGACTCCTGCCATCATCGCGGAATAGTTCATGCAGTTCCTGCACCGGAGACAGCCGCAATGATTCGATACGGCACGCATATAGTGCTTAGGATCGTTCGTACACATCTTCACAGGGAGGCTGCCGTTGCTCTTGAACACGCCGCAGCCGCTTTTCACAGTTCTGCCGGGGAGCGACCATACCATGTTAGGACGGTCGGTCTTGTCGCACTTCCTGACATGGCGATCCTGCCTTGCTTTGCGCCCTGCAATGAGCTTGTACAAACCGTGGTAAGTATCACTTATGGCAGGATACATCGTAGACTCGACGCGCGAGTTCAAGACGAAGCGGGTAACGGGATGCGTCATGAGCGCGTTGCTTATCGCGAGCTTCTCGATGGCCGACAGATCTTCGGTCAGCAGCTTCGCTTTTTCGAGAGCCGATATCATGTTCGAGTCGCGCCTTGTGTCGAATTCTTCGAGCGTTGTCACTTGAATCACCTGGATACATCGAGGCCCTTCGGGCCGGAAAGGGTTTGGAAAGGGTTTGCCCGCGGCAAGCCGCGGTAAGCGTCGGCCTTCTCTCCGGGGGCGCCCGGCAGCCCCCTCCGAGGCCGACGTTAATCCCCTGGAACGCCAGGGCCTGGCGTGAACGCCGACGGCCCGCCGTTCCCGCCGATGCCTGCGGCATCGTCGCCGGGGAGCACAGACGGACAGGGGGGCGGAATGCCGGACTGCGGATCCGGGGCCGAGGCCCCGGCCGGCCCGAAGGCAGACCGGAGATCCTCGAACACAACAGGACGGTCGAGATCCGAGAAATGCGACAGGCGATCCGTGTACGACGCGGAAGCGGCAATGGCCGCAGACATCCCCCTGTCGAGCTTGCTTTTCAGCAGACGGATGACGATACCGAATCCGTCGATGCCATAAGCGGAGGCGAACGCTTCCAGCTTGATGACTTCGGGATCGGCATTGAGCGCGACATCCGGACCGAGACGATATGCCTTGGAAAGACGGAAGGCCTCGGCCTGATCGATCATCGTATCTGTCAGGACGACTGCCATCGCTCGCACCTCCTTATCAGACTACGAGATTCGTCGGAGCTCGCTGCGCTTTTCGCAGGACAGAAGAAGATCATCTCCGAGACCTCCCGGAAACGGCATCTCCCAACCGGACATCGCGGAGGAAATGAGCGCAGTCATCAGACCACCACGCGCAGAGAGGCCAGGCCGTGACTTCCGAATAGCGCGGCGCGAAGACCATCGCCTGCCGAGGGATCTCCGGATGCTCGGCCGCGAACCTGTTGATCATGAGATTGGCATAGGTCGCAGATTCCCGGAACTCAGGACGCTCGAACGCCAGATCTTCATCCCACATGATCTTGTGAAGCTCGATGAAGTTCTGAGACCTGAACAGGGAGATATCGGCATCCGAGAGAGATTGGATCGTAAAGATCACGACGATGCTCTTATGCGATATCACGCCGAGCCACCGAGGCAAAATCTGATTCTGAGCAGAGCCGCGAGCACCGAATATCCTTCCGAGATCCTCGATGATGACAAGCGATCCCGGAGGCACATCGTCGAGATCCGTCACCAGCCGGAATCCGGGGAAACAGGACAGATCGGCCTCGGCCGTCTCGAACAAGAAATGCGGACGATCCTTCAATCCGGGAACAAGATCCGCGATAGCGAACGCCAGCGCGGATTTTCCCATCTTCCCGGAAGCGGAAATCCCGATGATGCCATGAGGCATCGTCGAGAGATCGTCGAGAAGGCGGCTCATTGATGCACCTCCGGAGCATCATCGGAAGATACGTCCTCGGAATCGTCCAGCAGTTTGCGGCGATGAAGCGGATCGAGACCGCCAAGATAAGAATCGACATCCAATTTGCCGAGCTGAAGAAGGTCGGACAGCTCGGAAGCAAGATGAACGTTCGCATCCTTGGCAAGATCTGCCGCAAGCACCATCGGACAGCGGCGCAGAAGAAGGTTCTCGACCTTGGCATCATGATAGTCCTTCTCCCTGGCCTGAAGATCGGAAAGGGTGAACGCGGCCTGCTCGATAGAGACTTCGTGCGGCCAGGCCGTCTCGATGATGCCCTTCTCGATATCGACGCCCCGGGCAAGCTTGAAAACGTGCCCGTCTCTCCAAGAGAACTGAAGATTATTCCCTCCGGAGACCTCGAATGTCGAGAGCAGCGGAACGGGAATGCGGTAAACGGATCCGCGCATATTGACGAAATCGAGGACAAGGTAGTCCACCGTCAAGACCGAGATCAGGCGGAGCGTGATGAAGCGTCCGATAATGAACATCACCGCGAATGCGCCGAAGAACGCCTGAACGGCAGGCCTGTTTGCGGCAAACCACTCAGAGATGACGGAGAGATCGGGCTTGTACACGACGATCAGAACGAGTATGACGATGACCGCGACGATAAGCAGCAGGAACCGCCGGCCTCCGTAAAGGACATCGGCCCATGTGCGGCCCACAGGCTCCGGAGCGCGGACGACGGGTTCAGAGGACATCGACTACCTCCACAGAGACGCGGCGGGAATACCACTTATATGCCGCCAAGAGGCCGAGGACGGCTCCCAGGAACGCGGCGAAACCGACAGCCATCGTCAGTTCCAATCTCAGGCCCCCTTGAACTTGAAGCTGGATGATCCGACGACGGGAAGCCCGGAGTAGAAGACGATCCCGCCGATGAACGCAATGAGCGACGATATCGAGATGTATCCGAACACCTCGGAATAACCGAGCCATTGGGCCACCGCCGGGCCGATCCATGCCGACGCGGTAAGAAGGGAGATGCCGGAGATCATACGGATGATTCTCATGCCTTAGGCCTCCTTCCGCACTTGCAAGATGATGTCTCAACAATGATGCCCGTGCTCGCATACGCGATCCAGACCGAGACGGTCAGAAGAACGACACTAAATCCGAGAAGGATCCCGTTGGCGATCAAGAACTCCGAACCGGTCATGCCCGGATGAACGTCGAGGACGAGATCGGACAGGCTACCGGCATCTCCGAAGGTCACAGCGGCAAGAGAATTGCCCGTCACGGCATAGGCGATGAAATCGCCGATGAACAGGACATTCAGAATCGCCGACATGGTTCCAAGCCAGAAATTCCAGTTCATCTGATCGCCTTCTCTTTTCTGCGCCGAGGCGTGGCAATAAAGAACGCTGCCAACAAGACAACGCCGATCACGCAGAGAGACGGCCAGGCGTTCTCAAGGAACTCGACAATGCCCATCCTACCGGACAAAAGCTCGATGTACTGTTCCATCTGGGAGACGGAATCAGCCATGTCCTGAGAGGTCTTCCAATCAGACCAGAGATAGAATCCGGAACCGATGGCAGAAATCGCACCGAAGATCAACGGCCACATCTCAATACATCCCCTGGCGACGCACGCGGACGACAACAGCGATCGCAAAGCAGCTCAGAACGAAAAGCGCAAGAACAGCAGGATCCTGAAGGAGATTCAGGATATCGCGCAGATCATCGGGAATGACCGGATCCGGAGTCTTGACTTGTTCCCAAACGGCATAGATCGTGCAAGTGTAAACAGAATTGCCGTTGTCATCAACAGATCTGAGAACAGCCGCAGAGCCGATGTTCAGCGGAAATTCCTCCCCGATATCCGTCGTCTGAGACTCGGAGGTCATAGACCATCCCTTGAACGTATAGCCGCTGCGAGCGACTTCCTGACCGGATACAGAGAACCGGTACTCTGTAGTATCCGCGGAACAGATCTGACGGAACGTCTTGTTGTTAGCACCGCCATCCATCCCATAATCCAGGCGGAGAACGAACGTCGAATACTTCTCGGGAACGATAACGCCGCCGTTCCAATCGACATCAACGGAGAACTTGACAAGGAACGATCCCCTGTTATCGCCGAACTTGAAATAGATCCAATAATCGCCGTGAGTGTTCTCGGACACCTGCTGCAAAGCCGGACGGATAGTCAGCGTGAAATAACCTGTCTCCCAATTCTCTTGAGTCAATCCGTATTCATATGTGATCCATGAAGGAAGGCAAGACTGTTCGCCATCAAGAGAACAGGTCGTATTATGATGGATCCCGATAGGGGTAGTGCCTCCGAGATATGCGACAAGCAGACGAGCATCGTCGGAATCTCCGGTACCGGAAGCATTGTTCACATTCCATGAAAGCGACCAAGCAGGATCGTTGCTCTTGAAGGAAAGATTATCCGTGATAGTGATGACATAATCAGCAGACGGAGGATCCCTATAATTAGGATCCTTCCACGTCGAGGATGCGGCTCCAACAAATGACGAAGATCCAATAGTTAACGTGTTGAAAGATTTGGATTGAACAACGACAGAACCATCATCGGAATAATCTATATTGGGAGTCACAACGCATGACGCAGTAGGAACGGTAGTAAACGCAATCTTATCCTCCCATACGGCATCGAGCATGACGACAGATCCGTAAGGAACGGAGACCGACGATCCGACTGCATGATCCGAGCTTCCGTCATTCCACGATCCGAAGACCTTCCCGGAATATGTCGGAGCAGAGCCGACCGCGAATGCCGAGGATCCCGAAGGCGATGAACTCGAAGACACCGCAGAAGCCGATTGCGAAGAAGGCGCATCCGATCCGCCGTTGGCATTGTACTTCAAAATGGCGGAGTGAATAAACTCGGTATAAGAGGCGGAATAGCTCGCACCGGAGTAGGTTCCGCTTACGGAATACACCGTGGAAGACAAGACCTCGGAAGTTGTCGTCGTCGAAGATGTCGATGACGCACTATACGTTGCAGAATGCGACGAATCGCGGGAGCACTTGAACGACACCGTGCAATCAGAATGATCAACCGACCAAGAATAAGACTGAGCGGAATAGGAATGTCCGAGCGCGGCGATCGTCTGAGTCGCAGACGTGGAGCAACGAGAACACGTATGCTTCTGGGTACCGGCATCCGTACAAGTGGCCGCCTTCGTAGTCGTCCAGGAACCCCAATCATGGGAGTCGTACTTCGTTCCGGAAGTGTATGAAGCACCGCAAGAACAAGAATACGTTTTCACAGATCCGGAGCACTTACCGTAAGACGTGGACTCAAGGGAGTATGTATGCGAATGTATTCCAGATCCACCGCAGGTAGAGCAAGTGACCTCCCCCGAACCATATGAGAAAAAACCGTCACCACCACAAGAAGAGCAACCAAGGCGCATATTACCGCTAGAATAGTAACCCTTGCCATTGCAAGTAGAACACGTGACCTTCCCTGTACCGGAACACTTGGAACAGGTGGCAGCATCGCAATCATGATCGTCATCGACGATCAGAACTCCGATGACAGCGGCAGAGATGATGATCAAAGGCAAAGCGATGGCAATTGCCTTGAATGAGGTCAACGGCGACCCCCCTTATACTTGACAGCAGGCTTCTTTGCAGATTTCCTGACAGACTTCTTCTTCGCAGGCGAATCCTTGGAAACGGATCCGGAACGGGAAGCAGAACGCGAACCGGAACGAAATCCGGAACGCGATTTTGAATCACCGACGACAACCGTCGTCTTCCCGGAATCAGGAAAGAGAAGCTTGGCAGCAACATAGGCGACCATGATCCCGAAGAAAGCGAACAATAGAGATTCGACCGTTCCGGAACTGATACCGGTAGCATTCGCTATCGAATCGATACCGGACTTCCACCCATGATAGATAGTGTAACCGACCCCGCCGGCGACACCGGCTTTCAGCCAGGAAGAGAACTTGGTTCCTTGGATCCAAGCAGAGAAACGGGAACCGAGAGAACTCAGAGAAGAACTAAGAGAAGAACCGAGGCCGCCGAAACGGACCTTCGGGATCTTCACCTTAGAAGCGCCCTTACCGAGCTTGACGATAGAGATCCAACCGCCCATAGAATCACCTCAAAGACCAGATAGAGGGCCTAAGGGCCCTCATAAATGGTTTCAGCGCCTCCTTCCGGAGAACTGCTGCTTACGCTTGCCGGAATGGTGGACGATCGCAACGATCACAATCAGAACAAGGATCCCGATGCCGATCAGAACGAGCGTATTGGTACTCTTGTCAGCAACATCAACAGTTATCTTACCCTGAACAGAGGAAGATCCGATCGAATTGATGCCTGTGCAAGTGTAAGTGTACGTTCCGTTCTTCTCATAGGTATGAGTGATCTGGAATCCTTCTCCGGTAGTGCCGTCGCCGAAATCCCAGGTCACGCGCTCGGCATCCTCTCCGGTCCAAACGAACTTGAACGTCCTTGTTCCGGTCTCGGAAACATCGGGAGCAGGAACGGCAGACGAACTGCCGCCGTCGGACTCGGCACCGAGGGTCATCGGAGAACCGAGAACAGGCGATGCGGCAGACGCGATCGAAACATCGGCAGCCTCGACATCGGAGACCGAGATCTTCTCGGAAACGATGGAAGCAACTGCAAGAGGAACGATCAGAACGTTCTTGAGAGAGAACGAACCGTCATCGTTGTACGTGTACTCGGCCATGAGGATGCAGGAAGCCGTAGGAACGGTTGTGAAAGCGATCACAGGCTCGATGACAACAGAGATCTCCTGAATAGCAGTCTGCATATCGGGAGAAGTTGCAGTAACCGTGAACTTCACAGTCGTACCATCGGTATAGCCGGCGATCTGCCCGCCGATGACAGCCCCGTTAAGGACAGCCCATTCAGGCTTATCGGAACCAAGAGAGAACGTGCAGTTCGGAACATTAGTCTCAACAGTGTATGAATACTGCTTCCCGACAAGGATCATCGAAGTCGGGAACTCAGAAGAGAACTCAAGGACAGGCTCTCCGACAACGATCGTCACTTTGATCGAAGCAGTCTGAGAAGGCCCCTCGACGGATGCTCCGTAGATCGTAACAGGGAAAGAACCCTGAGCAGACGGAGTTCCGGAGAACTTGCCATCGGAGAAAGTGACTCCGGACGGGAGATCTCCGGACTTGGAGAACGTAACAGGAACGTTGGAAGTAATGATAATTTCATTAATCGGAGAATTCAGATGAACGCTGGTAGACAGCGCAGATGCAGTGAGCTTGACGATCGGATAGACCGAGATCGTCACAGTCTGATCAATGATCTGACCATAAGGCGACGTAGCACGGATAACAATCGTGTAATCCGTCTTCTCAGAAACAGAAGGCGCAGTGCCGGAGACGACATCATCAGCAAGAGCGAGCCAATCAGCACCGGAGACCTTCGAGAAAGTCGTACCGGTGATATTGGTCGCAGGGTTATAGGTGAACGTGGATCCGGAGATCGCAGAGACTGCATCAGGCGCGGTAAAATCGATCTCATCTTCTTCAGCGCCGAGAGTCATAGCGGAACCAAGAACCGGAGCCGCATCGGCAGCATCGCACTCCATAACAGAAAGACCGAAGATCTTGGCAATCGAGAACGTTCCATCGGCTTTGTAGTTGTAAACAGGCGTGACAGAACAAGATGCCGTAGGAACGGTAGTGAAAGCGATCGTAGGCTCAACAGAGATCGTGACCTGCTGAGAAGCCTTCTGCCCTCCGGAAGTGGTAGCAGTGATACTGAACGAGACAGTTCCTGCCTCGGTGATTCCGGTGACCTGTCCGGTCACTTTAGATCCGGTGAGGCTGAGCCAATCCGGATTACCGGAAATAGACCAGGTAACATCCTGATTTGCGGTAAGATCATACGAATAATTCTTACCGACGGCAAAAGTACCGGTCGGAGGCTCGGACGTGATCTTAAGATCGGCCTCACCGACAGAAACAGAGATCTCGATCGAAGGAGACTGGGAAGGCCCGACGGTGGTTGTTCCGAGAACCTTGATCGTGGCAGTGCCTGCCTTGGTCGGAGTTCCGGAGATCTTTCCGGTCGAAGCAGTCCAAGTGAGGCCGAGATCGGTGAGCTTGCTACTGTCCTGAAGGGTCAGGGAGCAGGCGATATTAGAAGAAACGGTGACAGCGGTGATCGCTGAGCCGACAGATCCGCTTATGGATGCGGAAGTCGCCTTGAGCTGAGCAACGGGATAAACATCGAACGTGACCTTCTGAACGGCTGTCTGCCCTCCGGGAGAAGTCGCCTGAATAGAGAACGTGTATGTCGTCTTCGATGTGATGTTGCTCGGAGCAGTACCGGAAAGAACGCCGGCGGAAGTGATCGTAAGCCAAGAGGCATTGCCCGATCCGGTCGCTGCGAAGGTAGTTTTTGCGATATTGGTAGTCGCCTGATATTTGATGGAAGATCCGGAGACCGAATCAACAGCGGCAGGAGAAGTGAAATTGATCTCTCCTTCAGAGGAAGAAGCTTTAACAGAATAAATTGTACAATTTGAAAAATCGCTTTCATCATCGAAATTAACGATTTTAACAACAATGGTACCAGCTTTAGAAAGAGTACCAGAAATACTGCTGCTGCTCGTTGAAAGACCGAATCCAGATGTATAGTCATCAACTCCATACGTTGAAGTAGCTGATATTACAACTGACGATCCGACAGCAACATAATACTTATTGCCGCAAACATCAACAGCAGAGACATTAAGAGAAGAAAGAGGCGACGACTCAGATCCATATGTCTGATTCGCCGCATCCGAATCCTCGGATGCGACTGCAAGGATCCCGGCGATGCCGGCGAACGCGATAGCAAAGACCGCGAAAGCGGCAATGCTCTTTTTCGACAGAGGGATCATCTCGATACCTCCTTGGACTTCCTCGAACCGGAACGGCCCGAGGCAAAAGCGGCCCTGAAACCGGCCTTACGGCCGTTAATCCAAGACCTCTTGATTATCCCGTTGACAATGCTGTTTTCAGCAGCCGTCAACTTGGAAGAATGAAATGTAGGCTTTTTAGCCATTTTCAAAACCTCGAAAGATATTGAGGGGAATACTCCCCTCGGGTCATTCATATGGCATCCGCTGGCCTGAATGGAAAGACAATCGCAAAGTGACCGGCCGGCGGATGCCCTCATGGCCTCAAGCCCCCTTAGACTTGAATGCCTTGAGCCTGGACAGAGCGAGATCGAGATCGTCCACGTCCGAAGACGAGGACTTAAGCTCGATCCCTTCGAGGGCCTTTGCGACCTTGAGAAGATGATCGGCGAAGGCCTTGATCGACTCCGAGTCCTTGGGAAGCGGAATCGACGTGATCTTGTTGTTGATGTTCCCGGACTGATCCTTGATGCGCTCCATGAAATAGAGCGAGTAGGACGGCTCGGGATCGCGGTAGGACTGAGTGGACTCGTCGTAGTACTGGGCAAGGCTGAGATTGGATGTAATCTGTCCGACGGTGAGCTTGAGAAGCGGTTCCTTCTTGGTGAAGTGCTTCTCCTGGGGTGTTCCGAGCGACTGCTGGATAGTGTCGATGACATCTTTCTGTTCTGTCTTGACTTCTGTTGACATTTTCTTTCGGCCTCCTAATCGGAGTAGGGAAATGGTTTGAGGAAAGGCGGTTCTCAGAAGATCTCAGAACCGGTTTGAGATCAGGATCGGAGCGAACCCCGCAGAATCAGAAGATAGGGGAATCACCCCCTGCCATCTTGTATGATGACTGTGAGAAGGAAAGAGCAGAACGCTCCGCTGAGGCCCCGGCGATGCCGGGTAAAGGATAAAGGCCGCTAACGCGGGGAATCAGGCTGTACGGAACAACAACACCAACATCAGAATTGACGCGGAACGATTGGATCAGGCGACAGAAGATCGTGGAGACGGAGGGAAAGAAAGAATCCTTCCCTTGCACCTTATCGCCAGCACCAGCTATGTCGGTTCCGGGGCGGCAATCCTTGTCTCCGGAACCCCTCTCCGATTCCCAACCCGAAAGCACGTTTTGAACCACGCGGGATGGCCTCGCTCCGGCGTAGAACATGTTTGCCGGAACTACGGAACTTCACAGGCTCTCTAACAAGATCTGCTTCGATGGAAACCGACATTGCTTCGTGATCAGGTTCACAATCAAACCGGCGAGCCTTACGAACTATCAGAACCAACCGTCCTGATCATAACTCGAATCGGTAACGATGCCATTTACACGGAGTTTACGATATGCTTCTAAAGATTGATCCGAATCAAGACAATATTCTTCAAGATCATATGGAGAAAAATCACCGCACGAATGCATGAATGCATAGTATGCGATTTTATATGCCCAATCATCGGAAGCAATCTCATAATTGGAATCGTAGTCTTCACCGAAGACAGAATATCTTCTGGAAACCGGATACTCAACATCGGTTATGGAACGAAGCGCACGATCGACATTACGACGGGCAGTACGTTCCTTGACAAGCTCGATTATGAGTTCATCTTTGGACAGATCCTCAAGTTCTTACCATTCGCTTTTCATTTCTTTCTCACCTTCCTTCATGTTCTGATTCACAGAATCACGAAGGGAAGATAAACGGTTGTCTAGGATCGT